>CAXPOA010000164.1:0-3018 GCA_964218505.1 Luminiphilus sp. | reverse complement strand
TTATTGCTCTCGTCACTTTCGCGATTGTGGTGGCAGTGCATGAATATGGACACTTTTGGGTAGCCCGCTTAAACAACGTTAAGGTAGTCCGATTTTCTATTGGCTTTGGCCGACCGCTGATTCGCTGGCGCGGGACGGATGACACGGAGGATGTGATTGCTGTACTGCCGCTTGGCGGTTACGTCAGGATGGCAGACGAGCGTGAGGACAAGGTTGACGCGATAGATATCCCGAGGACCCACAACCGGCAGTCAGTAGCTTGTCGGATGGCGATCGCCGTGGCGGGGCCGATGGCTAATTTCTTTTTGGCAGTTGCGGTGCTGTGGGTGCTTTTTTTTCGCGGCGAAATGGGCATTGTGCCGCTGATTGATTCGGTGGCCAAAGGCTCGCTAGCGCAAGTGGCGGGCCTTGAGGCGGGACAGGAGATTCTTGCCATTGATTCCCGGCCGACGCCTACCGTGGCGGCAGTCAACTTTGCACTCCTCAAGCGATTAGGGGACTCGGGGACGCTGACAGTGTCTGCCGCATATCCGGGTTCGGATATCACTTATGAATCGGCGGTAACCCTCTCAGAATGGCTTAAGGGCGCTGAGCAGCCCAACTTCCTGACTGCATTTGGCGTCACAATCAAAACCCCCCCCGTAGTGCCTCGTGTTGGCCCTCTCGTCGAGGGTGGCCCCGCCGCTAAGGCGGGATTTGAAACGGGTGACCTGATTGTATCGGCCGACGGGCAGTCACTGGGGCTATGGATGGATTGGGTCAACTATGTGCGCGCCCGGCCGAATCAGACTATCGATGTCACGGTGGAGCGGAATGACATCAGGATAAAGGTGCCTGTTACAACCGACCGTATAGCAGCGGAAAGCGGCGAAATTGGCTCGGTGGGGATGGGCGTCGCGTTTCCCAAAATCCCCGAGGCACAGCAGCGGCGTTTTGATCGGGGTCCGCTCGAGGCGCTTTGGGCCGCCGTCGAGCGAACGGTAGACCTCGTCGCGTTCACCTTTACGTCGATCTCACGAATGCTGCAGGGCTTGATCTCGCCGAGCAATCTGTCTGGGCCGATTTCCATTGCACAATTTGCTGCTTCTACCGCCGAGTCCGGCTGGGTGTCGTGGGTTGGTTTTGTGGCCTTGCTGAGTGTTTCCCTGGGGGCGCTCAATCTACTTCCGATACCCGTGCTGGATGGCGGGCACCTGGTGTTTTACGGTCTCGAGGCCCTGCTCGGCAGACCTTTGCCTGAGCGCATTCAGATGATGGGCTATCAGATGGGAATGGTTTTAGTGCTCAGCATCATGGTATTTGCTCTGTATAATGATCTTTCGAAAATCTGACGAAGTCCTATGATCAGTTCCATAATCCTGCTGTTTTGCCCGGCCGGGCCGCGTTTGTGTTGCTTTGCTGTGGCGCGGTTATCCGCTGAGACCGCAGGTTCAGGTGAAATAACCTTATGCTGACGAAACGACGTCGTGTGTTGCGGTATGGCGACTGCCTGAAGCTTTTTCTCCTGATTATTTCACTCGGGCAGGCTGGCTTTTTGTGGGCGCAGGGCGGCGATCCCTTCGTTATTCAGGATATTCGCGTTGAGGGATTGCAGCGTATCTCCCCTGGCAGTGTCTTTGCCGCTTTACCCGTTGGCGTTGGTGATACCGCCGATGTGTACGCTGTCCGTGCTGCGGCAAAAAGTCTGTTTTCGACTGGCAACTTTGATGACATTTCTATTGCCCGCGATGGTAATGTTTTGGTGGTTGTGGTCGCGGAGCGGCCCAGCATCAGCGAGATTACGATCGACGGTAACAAAGCCATTGAAACCGAGGCGTTATTGGATGGCCTGAAAGGGGCTGGCCTGGCAGTGGGGCAAGTGTTCCAGCGCTCTACGCTTGAGGGTATGCAGCTTGAGTTGCAGCGCCAGTACGTGCTTCAAGGGCGTTACGACGCCACGATTGATTCTGAAGTCATCGCCGAACCGCGCAACCGCGTTTCCATCGCCATCGATGTCAACGAGGGAACGGTTGCTAAAATTAAACACATTAACGTGGTCGGTAACGCTGTTTTCTCTGATGAGGATCTGATTGACTTATTCGAGTTGAAGACGGGCGGTTGGTTTTCGTTTTTTACGAGTGATGACAAGTACTCCAAGGAGAAGCTGACCTCTGATCTGGAGACCTTGTCGTCCTATTATCTTGATCGTGGATACCTGCAGTTCAACATTGATTCAACCCAGGTGGCAGTCTCTCCCAGCAAGGAAGAGGTCTATATCACCGCAAATGTGACCGAGGGAGAGAAGTTCACCATTAGTGACGTGGGCTTGTCTGGTGATCTGGTGCTGCCGGAGGAGGATCTGAATCGGTTCCTCATCGTTCAACCTGAGCAAGTCTATTCGCAGCAACTGGTGACCGCGACTGAGGATTACCTGACTCGACGCCTGGGCAATGAGGGCTACAATTTTGCCAAAGTGACGGGCATGCCTGAGATCGATGAAGACACCAACACGGTGGCCATGAAATTCTTTATCGACCCCGGCAAGCGAACCTATGTCCGCCGCATCACCTTTGCGGGCAATCAGACCACAATGGACGACGTCTTGCGGCGAGAAATGCGCCAGATGGAGTCTGCTCCTGCTTCCTCTGCCGCGATCGAGCAATCGCGGATCAGGCTCGAGCGACTGGGCTTTTTCAAGACGGCCGAAGTTGAAACCAAGGAGGTTCCTGGCTCGGACGACCTGATTGACGTCGATTTTGTGGTCGAAGAGCAGTCGTTTGGATCGATAGGTGGCAGCCTTGGCTACGCTCAGGATGCGGGGCTAATACTAGGCCTGAACCTGCAGCAGAATAATTTTCTTGGGACAGGAAGACGCGTGGGTGTATCGCTTAATTCTTCCCGGTATCAGGACGTGATCAGCTTCAACTATACGAACCCTTATTTCACCGAGGATGGGGTCAGCCGGGGTTTTGGCGTTTTTTATCGCAAGACTGATTTGTCCAAAATCAATGTCGCAAGCTATACGACGGACACATGGGG
>CAXPOA010000163.1:0-4018 GCA_964218505.1 Luminiphilus sp. | reverse complement strand
TGGTGCTGTGTGGCCTGCTAGCTCGCGCGGCGTTACCTATCGCCAATGAGCCCTACATTGTTTTGCCCTACTTTTTGATTGGTATCGCACACGAGGGAATTTCTCCTGAGGACGGCGAACGCCTGCTAATACAACCCGTTGAGGTCGAATTGCGCAAAGTTGAGGGGATTAAGGAAGTCTCAGCGGTCGCGTCGGAGGGTTTTGTATCTCTGGGAGTTGAATTCGAACCTGAAATCGATTTGAACGTGGCCCTGCTGGATACGAGAGAGGCCGTTGATCGCGCAAAATCTGAAATTCCAACAACGGCTGAAGAGCCATTTGTTGAGGAGCTCAATGTTGACGATTTCCCACTGTTACAAGTCAACCTATTGTCCGACGGCGCCAGTGAGAGACAAATGTATAACGCGACCCTTTTACTGCGGGACGCGATTGAGACCGTGCCGTCTGTTCTCAGCGCGGACATGCGAGGCACCCGCGAGGAGGTGTTAGAGGTCCTCATTGATCCTGAAGCGCTCGAGGCCTACAGGATCTCTAGCGAGGCGTTGGGGGACACCCTGAGGCGGAATAATAGGCTGATTGCTGCAGGTGCCCTCGAGACGGGCGGTGGTCGCTTTGCCGTGAAAGTCCCCTCAGTGGTTGAAACCGCTACCGATATCATGGCTCTGCCGGTACAGGTAAACGGCGACACGGTAGTCACCCTGGCGGACGTCGCTGAAATACGTCGAAGCTTTAAAGATCGCACCAGTTATGCACGCTTCAACGGCGAGCGGGCAATGTACATTGAAGTCAAGAAGCGGCCTGACGCAAATGTGATTAAAACATCAGATGCCGTGCTAGAAATTGTCGAGGAGATGAGCCAGCAACTCCCAGCCAGTATTCGGGTGCAACCTTCATTGATTACATCTGAATTTGCCGAGGTACAGGTCACTGAGCTTCAGGGCAATATCATGACTGCGTTGGCCTTGGTGATGGTGATCGTCGTTGCAGCTATGGGCTTTCGGAGCGGCGTGATTGTCGGATTGGGTATCCCAGTGTCCCTGTTGTTCTCGGTGATCATCATTTATTTACTTGGTTACACCTTCAACTTCATGGTGATGTTCGGCATGTTGCTTGGCTTGGGCATGCTAATCGATGGAGCGATTGTGGTAACTGAGTACGCGGATCGCAGGATGAGCGAGGGGACTGATCACAAGGCGGCCTATGCTGAGGCCGTAAAGCGAATGTTTTGGCCGGTAATAGCCTCTACGGCAACAACACTAGCTGCGTTTCTGCCACTGATGTTTTGGCCAGGAATTCCCGGGCAATTTATGAGTTACCTGCCCGTTACCGTTTTCACCGTTTTGAGTGGGTCGTTGCTGTATGCGCTTTTATTCGGTCCTGTTCTTGGCACCATATTTGGTAAACCCACCGCCCATGTGGCGACAACCTCGGCGAGACTCGACGAGCTAGAGCATGGAGACCCGACTCGGTTGAGTGGTTTCACTGGGGCTTATGCGCGTGCAATGACAGAGGTTTGTGCGCGCCCTGCGACCACTTTGGCCGCTATAGCGGTGCTGCTTGTCAGTATCTTTTGGGCATATGGCCAATACGGAAAGGGCACGATCTTTTTCAATGACACTGACCCGCAATTTCTTACCGTCTCTGTCAGCGGACGTGGAAATTTTTCTGCCAGCGAGGTTAACAAGTTGGTGAGCGACGTTGAGCGGCGTGTATTCGGTGTGCCGGGTATTCGGTCCATGAATACTCAAACACTTCTGCCCGGTTCTTCCGACGGTGGGCCCGACGCTATCGCAGACAGAATAGGCGTGATGTTTCTTGAGCTTACGCCAGAGTTTGACCGTAGCGATTCAGGTTTCGACATCATGCGCCGAATTCGCGAGAGAACGCGTGATATGCCGGGCTTGCGTGTCGAGGTTCAGCCGGTTGAGCAAGGCCCTGGTGTTGGCAAGCCGATTCAAATCGAGTTGCGATCACGATATCGAGAGTTATTGCAGCCCGTGATGAGTGAAATAAGAGCCTATCTGGAGACGCTACCTGAGCTCGTCGATATAGACGATACCCGCCCGTTACCGTCGATCGAGTGGCGAATGGAAGTCGATCGCGCACAGGCGGCCCTGTATGGCGCTGATGTCACAACCTCAGGCATTGCCTTACAGCTTGTCACCAGTGGCGTGAAAGTGGCCGAGTACCGGCCTGCAGGCGCGGACGATGCGGTGGCTATCCGCGCTCGGTATCCACGCGAGTATCGTGGCATCAAGGCGATGGAGTCGATCAGGGTCAGCACAGCTCAGGGCCTCGTTCCGCTGAGTAATTTTGTATCGGTACAACCTTCTCCGGGCGTCGATACGCTGAGAAGAATTAATGGCTCGCCGACAGAACGCATCCGCGCCCAAGTGGTGGAGGGTGTAATCCCTGATAATCTTGTCGCTGAGTTGAAGAACTGGCTCGACACGCAAGACTTTGACCCACGCGTGGATATTCAGTTCAGGGGCGCCAACGAAGAGCAGGAAGAGAGCATCGCTTTTGTCTCGCTCGCTTTTTTACTCTCTCTGTTGTTGATGTTTGTGTTGCTGGTAACGCAATTCAACAGTTTCTATCAGAGTACATTGATTCTGTTGGCAGTCATTATGTCGACGGCAGGCGTGCTGGTCGGTCTCCTGTTAACGGGAAGCCCTTTTAGCGCAATTCTGACGGGTATAGGCATTGTTTCTCTTGCGGGCATTGTTGTGAACAACAACATTGTGCTGATTGATACCTTTAACTACGTGCGTGGGCGCCACCCAGAGTTGCCCATAAATAGCATTATTGTCCGTGCTGTGGCCCAGCGCCTGCGACCGGTTTTGCTCACAACGGCGACAACGGTTTTTGGATTGTTGCCTTTGGCGCTGAGCATGTCGGTGGACCTGATCAATCGCAATATCAATGCCGGTGGTCAGATGGCGGTGTTCTGGGGGCCCCTATCGCAGGCCATTGTATTTGGTCTGTCTTTTGCAGCGATTTTGACGCTGGTGGCCACGCCAGCGCTGCTTGCCTTGCCGTCACACATTCGTGGCAAATGGCAGGACAGGGCTCTAAGAAATCATACCGAAGTCGCCGCGGGTTAGAGCTACCGATCGGCAAGCGAGTGCGCAAAGGCGAGGCAAGTTTATTTCTGGGACCATCGCGGTTTAGTGATTGCGCTAAGACAAGCCAAAGGGCTTTTTGGCCAGTCCTTCAGCGGACCTCGATTTCCGTCACTGCGCGATACCCCATCCGCATCACCTCAATGACGTCCGCCGTCGGAGTTGGCGATGGTGGTGACCCAGTAGCAGTAAGAGTGAGCAATCGAATAAAAAATAAGGAGTTACGTCCAATGCAAGTCGCTTTAGCTGGAGTAGGCCGCGTGCTTCTCGGGTTTTATTTCTTGGTGCCCGGGATCGCGAAGTTCGCCGATTGGGAGCGCCATGTCACCCTTATGGAGACGCATGAAATGGGGATGATCCCCTTGCAGCTGGCGATTGCAGGGGTAGTGCAGGTGATCGGCGGCCTTTGCCTCATACTGAACAAGCAGGTGGTCATCTGTGCTCTCGGCTTTGCCACGATGATCCTACTGATCAATGTGAACCTGCACGACTTTTGGAACCTATACGAAGGCGTTAACGCCGAGCGTGAGACGCAAAACTTTGTCAAGAATCTCGCCATTTTGGCCGGACTTTTGGTTCTGGCGGCCGCTAATATGACACCCGCGGACCCCGTCGTTCGGGATTAACGCATCGCTGACCCAAAAACTTTTAATCACGTCGGTAAGCGGGTACCGACTCCAGGCGTGCCCGCGAGGGGTTAAAGCAGTGTGTCCCCGAAGTGCTTTAAGGCTGAGCCTTCGATAACACGTGGCTTTAAGCAGTGAGTTCTTCAACCGCCCGATAGCCCATACGCATCGCCTCACTGGCATCGGCCGCCGGTGCCGAATCGGAGTTGGCAATAGTGATGCGTCCGTGGGGTTGTCGCCCGATCACGGCAGAATCGCCGGGGCCCGCCA
>CAXPOA010000162.1:0-3775 GCA_964218505.1 Luminiphilus sp. | reverse complement strand
AGAGGCATCAACATGGGACTCTATCTCGATACGATCAAGTCTTTAGAAGGGGTTGTTCAGGGGCAGGGCGCTGCCTGGGCAGACATCAGCCCGGAGCATGCGGCTCGCATGAAGCTCCAAAATCGTTTTCAAACGGGACTTGATATTGCCCGGTATACCGCCGATCTAATGCGTGCGGACATGGCGGCTTACGATGCGAATACGGCGAGTTACACCCAGTCTTTGGGATGCTGGCACGGCTTTATCGGCCAGCAAAAATTGATCTCGATCAAAAAACACTTCGGCACAACGGACAAGAAATACCTGTATCTCTCGGGCTGGATGATTGCAGCACTTCGTTCTGAATTTGGCCCATTACCCGATCAGTCCATGCATGAGAAAACCTCGGTGCCGAGCTTGATCGAGGAGTTGTATACCTTTCTTCGCCAAGCCGATGCTCGTGAGCTCGGAGGCATCTTCCGCCAGTTGGATGCGGCCAAAAAGGCGGGCAATGAGGTGGAAGTTCAAAGCCTGACAAAACAGATTGATCAGTTCCAAACTCATGTGGTGCCGATCATTGCGGATATTGACGCAGGATTTGGTAATGAGGAGGCCACCTACCTGTTGGCAAAGAAGATGATTGAGGCGGGTGCCTGCGCTATCCAGATCGAGAATCAGGTGTCTGATGAGAAGCAGTGCGGGCATCAGGACGGCAAGGTGACCGTACCTCACGCCGACTTCCTCGCGAAAATCAGGGCAATTCGCTACGCCTTTCTTGAGCTTGGTGTCGATAACGGCGTCATCGTTGCCCGAACTGATTCTTTGGGAGCTGGTCTGACCAAGCAAATAGCGGTGACTAACGAACCGGGTGATCTGGGAGATAAATACAACAGCTTCCTTGATGGGGAGTACATCGATAGCGCCGAAGACATCGCCAACGGTGATGTTGTCGTCAAAGCCAATGGCAAACTCCTCAAACCCGCCCGCCTTGCCTCGGGCCTGTTCCAGTTCAAGAAGGGGTCAGGCGAGGATCGCGTGGTACTCGATTGCATCACATCGTTACAAAATGGCGCGGATCTCCTGTGGATTGAAACCGAGAAACCCCACGTTGGACAAATTGCAGGCATGGTAAATCGGATTCGCGAGGCTGTGCCCTCTGCAAAGTTGGTTTACAACAACAGTCCCTCCTTTAACTGGACACTCAGTTTCCGCCAGCAAGTTTTCGATGCCTGGTCCGAGGCCGGGCAGGATACTTCCGCCTACGAGCGGGATGACCTGATGAGTGCCTCTTATGACGATACTGAACTTGCTGCTGAAGCGGACCGTCGGATCCAATCCTTCCAGGCAGATGCGGCCAGAGAGGCGGGTATCTTCCATCATTTGATCACCCTGCCGACTTATCACACCGCTGCGCTATCGACAGATAATTTGGCCAAAGAGTACTTTGGCGACGCCGGTATGCTGGGGTATGTTGCCGGGGTCCAGCGAAAGGAAATCCGTCAGGGTATTGCCTGTGTCAAGCATCAGAACATGGCTGGATCTGATATGGGTGACGATCACAAAGAATACTTCTCCGGTGACGCTGCATTGAAGGCTGGTGGCGAGGACAACACGATGAATCAGTTTGGTTAGTGTTTCTTCGAGCATAAAAAACCCCGATGGCATCACCATCGGGGTTTTTTTGTGTCTGCTCTGTGAGCTTAAGGTGTTTTTATATTTGGACTTGCTTGGGCAACCTGAGGCTCGATATTGGTTTTTAGCCCTCATTCATTGGTGAGATAACCGAGCATGGCCTGATACAGCTCTAGCTTGTGGTGGTAGAAAAGGGTATTGGAGAAGTGATCCGCGCCCTCGAGCTCCAGATAAGTATGAGGCTTGCCCGCGTCGACCAGGGCGTCGCGATATTTTTCTGCGTGTTCTAGGGGCACGCGCTGGTCTACATCTCCGTGTATAAGCAGGATAGGCACGTTCACTTTCTCTACTTCCTCGAGAGGTGAGATGCTATCGTCCCACATCGCTAGCTGCTCGATCTTTCCGGCACCTCGAAGCTGGTAGCGATAGTAATTCACCTGCATTTCCGGATCCGTCACTGCGGCACCGGCGATGACACATTGGTAGGCCTGCGGCGTGCGGGATGCAGCGACAAGGGATGCGTAACCACCGTAAGACCACCCAAACATGGCCACGTTTTCTGGGGTCGTTAACCCCTCCTTGATCAGGTAGGCCACTCCATCATCTTTATCGTCCTGCATTTTGTAGCCGCCTTGACCACCACTATTGAATGCAATCTGATAGTAGCGCTGCCCGTAGCCTCTAGAACCTCGATACTGTGGCTGCAGAACAAGATAGCCATTATTGGCCAGTAACTGGGCCCACTCATCGAAAAGAATAGTCTCCCTGACGAAAGGTCCGCCATGAGGGAGTACGACAAGAGGGAAGGGTGGCTCGCCATTGGGTACCGTCAGATACCCCGGGACTGACTCACCGTCCCTCGCGGGATAGGTCACATAGCGCACATCAGCGAGATTGTCCGGCTCCAGATAAGGCCGCTGACTGCCAATGAGTTGGAGCTTGCCTTTGTGTAGCAAATAGTGCGTACCGGGATCTCTGGGTCCAACATTTCGAATGGTCATCGAATTTCCATCTCGCGTACGGCTTGTGACGGTGCCGTAATGGGCGTTGGGTATCAGCTGCTCTAGTTGCCGGTACAACGCTCCCTCTTGAGCATCGAAAAACTCCCCGTGTATTTTGTCCTTGCAGTAGCCGACTCCCGTGATGACGTCGCTGTGAGTCCAGGCATTGCTGTGATATTTCACGCCGCAAATATCTACGTCTTTACGCTGATAGAGAAGTTCCTGAAATTGCTTTTTTGCGGCGTTAAACGACCAAAGTCCCGTCGTGTCTGAGCCATTGTTTGCGCCGACGATAAAATTTCCAGGCACTTCAGGATCGGGGCCATATACCGTGAAATCCTCGAAACTGTCCTCACTCTGCCGATAAAATTCGAGCCAGTCATTTTCTCCCGGCTCGCGCCAGTACCAAATGAATTCACCGGAGTTAATATCAAAGCCACGGGCTAAGATGGGGTTGCCCGCTGCATCAAAGTCGATATTGCCCAAGGATATTTTTCCGCGAACCAACAACTTTTTTGAACCCCGGTTGAGGTCGAACTCCCAATACGCTCTGGGGCGGAACGCGGCCTGCACTTTTGCGCCGACCCCGTCTTTTCCACCCTCGGAAAATGAAATAAGAATTTTGCCTGGTTTGTCAGGCAGTACGCTCACTATGAATGGATCACGCTCATCAAAGGCTTCCAACTCTTTTTTCTTCACGTCTACCAAGGCGATGCGGTACTCGTAGATCCCTTCGTTGAAGCCATCGATTTGTTTGCGGACCTGTTGTCGTGCGCGAAAGACAAGACTGTTGTCGTCAACCCAAGAAAAGCTCGTAATTTCCATTGGGTTGGCATTAACCCTGAACGGTTCCTCATTTAGATCATCAGTATTGAATATTTCGATGACCGGGTTTTCACCCCGCGCGGGGATTTTCATCATGCCTAAATACGCGCCAGTCGGAGAAAGCTCCACATTACTGATGGCGGAGCGTCGGGCCCAGTAATCGAGGGGATAAGGGTCGGCAAGAGAGAAGGGACTCCAAAGGGCAGGGAGTAGTAACAGTGTAAGAAGTCTCATGAGACCAGTTCCTGAGTTATACAGACGTTAACTATAAAGAAAAAAAAGGCGTGCTGGGCACGCCTTTTACTGCGGTTATCTAGGTGTCGATCAGCTGCCACCAC
>CAXPOA010000161.1:0-4449 GCA_964218505.1 Luminiphilus sp. | reverse complement strand
CAACTAATTCCGCATCGAGACCGACGACGGTGCTGTAAAACATCAGTAAGAAATAGGCAAAGCCGTTGTCTTTAATGCCGTAGGCGACAGACCCGATGCCATGGAAGATCTTTACATGAATACCCAGACTCACAGGACGAGATGTAGAGCGCATTGGGTGTGCCAAGGTCGTTGTCTTTTCAATGGCTGGACATCCCAAACACGCGCTGTCCTCTCTCCTCGACCAACGCATGCAGCGTTGCAATATGATCGGGTCCGACTTCACAGCATCCGCCGACAACGGATGCCCCTGCATCAAGCCAGCGGGACACCCAGCCCGCATGCTCTAGGGGACCCAGATCTTTTCTGGATTCAAGAACATCGACGGTCATGCCCGGTTTGAGTGCTTCTATCGAGGTAAAACCGTTGCAGTAAGCACCAAAGGGGTGAGTGCTCTTTGCAAGAATTGGAAGAGCCTGCTCGATGGCTTCGGGAATCGAGCAATTTGCCAGAACAGCGTCGACATTGCTGTCATCGGCTCTTTTTACGACGGCCTCGAGGGGTTCTCCGGATCGAAGTTTCGAACCATCGCTGTCTAGGACCGTAACCCCCAGCAATAGGCGAACTCCCCCTTGGGCAGCTGCTTCAAGTACGGCGTCAACCTCCTCTATGGAGGAGAGGGTTTCGGCAATAAAGCCATCAACACGCGCCTTTTGCAGTTCGATGAGTTCACGATACTCGGCCACCATCTGCTCTCGAGTGAGAGGGCTTTTGGCGACGTAAGAGGCTGTGAGCGGCGGTAATGAGGCAACAACGTCTATATCGTTACGGTCAATCTTTGCGGCAGCGATACCTTGGCAGGCAAGCTCGTAGGCCAGGTTTAAGAACTCTCCAAGCCGCGCTGGGTCAGCGTATTTGGTGAGGCGATGACGCGTACAGCTGTAGGTGTTCAGACACAGCACTTTCGCTCCTGCCAAACAAAAATCCCGGTGAACTTCCGCGACCAACTCGGGCTCATCGATCATGACCTGCATCGACCAAAGGGGATGTGGCCGCTCGGCACGGCTGCGTTTCACAAGCTCTTGCCCGAGCCCCCCGTCGAGAAGCGTAATATCTGCCTGCACCTGCCTGTTCTCCTGAGTGTACTCAGAGGCGCAGGGTAGGGTAAAAATCGATGAAGCTCCAGCAATTAACTGGGCTAATTCTTTCGCAGCTCACGTTTTTTCGTGACGCAAACCGTCGGTAGTTTGCCGCGCACTTCGGCAACTAGCTGTTTGGGGTTGATAGGTTGCTGAACCCTGCACAAGCGTGAGCCGAGACTGTGCGTCGAAAGGCTTCGATCCACCTTATGGATTCCCTCATTGTGGGTCACTTGCCTTGGGGCCTCTCGGGGCCTGTCAAAGCTCAGATCACCGCAATGAGCATGGGCAGGGCGATCGCAAATGCGCCGAGAGCAACAACGAGAAGATCTTTAGTCGATTGATTCATGATTTATTCCAAAGTAAGTCTTAAAAGGAATTAACTATCTGGGATTCATACGGAAAAGCCAATGACTGGATGACACTGGTGAGTGTTAATATTCCACATAATGATATTTAATAATAGTACAAATAAATATCAGTTATTTTTAAGGCTCGGATGGGCTTCTCCTTGGTTTGGGGTGTAATTGGTGAAAAGCTTCGAGTCGCCACTCCCTCCAACAAAAAAATTGCAGATAGCTAGGCGCCAAATAGTCGCGCCAAAGCGCCAAATCGGAGTCGTGGGTATTGCCTTATATCTCGGTTGGGCTAGCGTGGGGCCTGAAGTAATGGGCCGTCGTTTTCCGAGGTAGTTGGTATACCTGTTTGAGTGGACAGCGGTGGCGATTTTTGGTGCACCACTTGGTTCAAAGAGGAAATTCTTATGTCGAAACTCCCATCAATGATGATGTTGATTACCTTGTTTTTCGCTCCCGCGCTGATGGCTGAAGATGCCATGCGTGAGGTAAAAACCGCCAATCCGTTTATTTTGTTGCACCCTGAGTCCCAGCAGGCAGCGGCAAGCGATTACTATGCAGCCGTCGAGAAGAATGTATTTAACGGTGCCATCCCACTCAAATATGCTCAGCTAGCCGCACTGTCAGCCTCAGTAGCGATGAAGTGCGTTTACTGCATTCCTGCTCACGCGACGTTCGCGCGCGCTTCGGGGGCAACAGAAGAAGAAATTAAAACGGCTGTGGCAATAGCCGCCGACGTTGCGCTTAACAGTTCCATGCTCTATGGCAGTCAATTCGACATGGATACGTTTATGAAGATGTTTGAATGAATCGCTAATGAAATTATAGGTCCACTTTTGGACATAAAAAATCCGCCTTTCGGCGGATTTTTTGATTCAAGGCGGCGAGTTCACATCGCACTTGCCGCCAAGGATGCGATCATCAGAACCTTGATTTACTCAGCCTCCTTGCCGCCCACTGGTTGCGCATGCCAGATACGCCATCCGTCACACTCAGCAATACTGTCGTCACCGGCGATGTGGTAGGACTCGTCACCCCAATCATTAGCGCCAAAGATCTGCAGACCCTCGCCACGCTCGGCCAGAGACTGGGTTATCCAAACGTTGTAATAATCTATGTCGCTCTTGATGGCAGAGCCAGTGCCAGGCCACCATAAATAGTTGCCTCCGGGCACACCTTTTTCCTCCATCCACTCGGCAATTTCCATGTTGGTGCGACGAACTTGACCCCAACTCACACCGGGTTTCATGGTGCAGGAACGAACCTGAACATAGCCCGCCTCACCAAGTTGTGGATAGGGCCGCAGCTCCATGCTTCCCATGTAGTTGTGACTCATGCAGGGGGATACTTTGTCAAATTTAGCTTGAAGCTTATCTCCCTTTGCCAGCCACTCATCGTTTACCGTTCCCATCTGTGATGGCGAATCGCTGACACCAAGCCAAATCCAGTCCATTGGAAAATCACTTTTGGTAAAAAATAGTGGAGTCATCATGTAGGCTCGGTAGGGCTCGGAAAAGTTGCTGTCTGCCCACTTGTCCCACTCCGCAGCCACATTCAGTACATCCTGCCGTCCTTTACCTTCTGCGTAGTTACACGCAAACATTTCCATACTTTTAACGTGATGATCCGCAAAAGCCCCCGGCGCAATGAGCGCTAGTGCTGCGCTGCAGCCCAAAACAAACTTTCTCATTCTTAGATCTCCTTGGTTGGATTGGCCTAGGCCGTTAACTGGCCTTGGGTCAACGAAGCTTCTCTTAAAACTGAGGTCAGTTGCCGCTGATATTCCATAACTGGCGTTCTCCCACTGAATTTTGTCGCGTGAGCGCTACTCGTATGTGAATAGCGACAACGCGGGGAGCAGCGTGGGGTGGTGCGCCGGCGACGGCGCACCTCTAAAGCCTGTAAAGCCGATAAAGCCTTGGTGGGGTTACATCAATGCCATGGCCATCATGGCAAGAACAACGAGGGCGGCAATCCACACAAGCGAGCGGATATAAGCGACACCGGCGACATAAAGAACGAGATAAACCACCCGGAGCCCAAGCCAATACATAGCGAGCTCTGCCACATCAACCTGCTGAATCGACGCGAGTATGGCCAGAGTCAGAAAGACAGGGGCTGTTTCCATGAAGTTTGCCGCTGCGCGCTTCGCACGCTGGGTAAGAACAGAAAACTCGACTGGATCATCCCGATTACCAAGCAGCCAGGTAGCGTTGCTCAGATTAAGTATCATCGGCAGGAGCCATATATGAATCATCAGTAGTGCGAGAGCCGCCAGAATTTCGTGTGTCATAGCTTTGATCCTTTTTTTGTCATTATGGTCATGTCTGCTGTCTGCAAACGTCAGTTGTGACCTGTAGTCACTATGACGCCAACAGCGTTATCGTGGCAGAAAGGTGGGGGGCGGTCTATGATCCGATCAGCCCTTGTTACTTGAGGGGCGGTAACAGCAGGGATGCAAGGATATCCGCTATTGGTAGACATTGCAGTGTGGCAAGTGACTGACAAAGAGGTAATTCGGTGGGCTATTTTTCGAACAAGTGCGCGGTAATTTCCGGGGCAGGGGACGGCATCGGCCGGGAACTAGCGTTGCAGCTGAATGCTCAGGGATGCGATTTATTTCTCTGCGATATTAATGAAGCACGACTTTCTGAAACCGCATCGCTTCTGTCATCGGATCTAGGGACGATTGACTGCAAGGTAGTTGACTGCGGTGTGCGAGCGGAAATAACTCACTGGGCAGACTCCATCAGTCAACGTCGCTCTCACGTGGACGCGTTGTTCAATAATGCAGGAGTGGCGTACAGCGCGCTTTTCGAAGAGTCTACCGACGAGAATTACGAGTGGTTGATGAACATCAACTTTTGGGGCGTTGTGTGGGCGTCTCGTGCTTTTTTGCCCTTGCTAAAAGCTGCACCGGTAGGGCACCTGGTCAACCTTTCCTCAATTTTCGGCATGGTCGGAATTAGCACCCA
>CAXPOA010000160.1:0-4804 GCA_964218505.1 Luminiphilus sp. | reverse complement strand
GCTGTTTGGTCGCAGGCCCGGAGGCCTTGGTATTTCTGTTGTTCTGGTCGGTGCACTCCTTGCTGCCAGCACCGGCATTGTGGGGGCAACCGTGGTAACCATGGGGCTACTCTCTCTGCCCACAATGCTTCGGGCCGGGTACAGCCAAAGCATCGCGACAGGCACGATCTGCGCTACCGGTACGCTCGGTCAGATTATCCCGCCATCTATTGCACTCGTCCTGCTCGGCGACATTATTTCCAGTGCCTATCAGCAAGCGCAGCTTGAAATGGGCGTTATCAATACTGCAACCGTATCTGTCGGCGATCTTTTCGTAGGGGCCCTCGTTCCTGGACTTATTCTGGTTGCCTGCTATGTGCTATGGATTGCCATCACCGGCTGGGTCACCCCCAGTAAAGTACCTCCCATAAAGACATCCGCAGTTTCCCTTGTTCAGGTGTTGAAGGTGTTATTGCCGCCTCTGGGCTTGATCGGGCTGGTTCTTGGGTCAATCCTTGTGGGAGCTGCGACACCCACGGAAGCCTCTGGAGTGGGGGCTATCGGTGCCTTGTTATTGGCCATCTTGAGACGGGAGATGTCTTGGTCTCGTCTGCGGGAGATTGGGGAAAGCACCCTGCAAGTCACTAGTATGATTTTTCTCATACTCATTGGCGCCTCGGTCTTTTCTTTAGTCTTCCGCGGATTTGGCGGCGAAGAGTTGGTTCAGGAATTCTTCCACTCCATGTCAGGCGGGCCTGCTGCCGCGCTGCTGCTGGTGATGATGGTTATTTTTCTATTAGGTTTTATTCTGGATTTCATAGAAATAACCTTCGTGGTGGTGCCCATTGTCGGCCCAATCCTGCTGGCCATGGGTTTTGACCCGGTTTGGCTTGGCATCATGATTGCCGTTAACCTGCAGACCTCTTTCCTCACCCCTCCTTTTGGCTTCGCACTGTTCTATTTGCGGGGGGTGGCACCCGATGAGGTAAGCACGAGTGCTATGTATCGAGGGGTTATTCCTTTCGTTCTACTTCAGCTCGGACTACTACTGCTTATGTGGTATCTGCCGGGAATCGTGTCCTGGCTACCCGGTAAACTTGGATAGTTTTATATGGCAAACAGAGGGGTTTTCTCGCATATAAAAATAGCCGAGGACGTGGTCTCATCCCATAAACCAGACAGCGGGGTTATTTCCCATGACCAGTATTGATCAACATCCAACGCCACAGGGAGATCTAAGTCTGCAAGCGGTAGCAATGCCCTGTGATACCAACCCCCATGGGGATATTTTTGGGGGTTGGCTTATGTCTCAAATGGACCTGGCCGGCTATGTCACGGCTTGCGAGGTTGCTGGTGGGCGAGTGGCAACAGTAGCAGTCGAGGGAATGTCTTTTTTAACCCCAGTGCACGTTGGTGCAGTTGTCAGTTGCTACTGTGATGTTGTTGACGTGGGTAGAAGCTCTGTTCGCGTAGTCGTCGAGGTGTGGATTAATTCAAGACACGATGGTGAACCTCTGAAGGTTACGGAGGGCACCTTCATATACGTGGCCATCGATAACGAGAAACGAACCCGAGTCATTGCCCACTAAAATTGACGGGGGGTAAGACCTTGTCACGGGCATTGAGAAATGCCCGCTCCGAAATTTCGTGATATGCCCTGACGTCCTCAGCGAAAGCTTTGTATGATTTCGCTATTTTCTGCGCCATCGGATCATTTTCTACCAGCGCATCAAGAGCCACCAGTGAGTTATCGTAAAGCACTTGCAACACATCATCAGGAAGTGCGCGCAGCTTTGTACCGCTAGCGAGTAATGTTCGAAGAGACTCGTTGTTACGGGCAGTAAATTCGTCGAGCATGTTTTGATTGGCGGCTCGCGCTGCATACTCAACAATAGCCTGAAGATCTCTTGGCAGCGCAGAAAGGGCCTGCTCATTCACCGTAAATTCAAGCATCGCCCCAGGTTCATGCCAGCCCGGATAATAGTAGTACTCAGCAACCTCGTTAAGACCTAGGGTTCGGTCATTGTAGGGACCGACCCATTCGACCGCATCGATTACCCCAGTTTGCATGGAAGTATAGACCTCACCCCCTGCGATCCGAACAGCGGTGCCGCCGGAGGCATCGAACACCTCTCCCGCAAGACCGGGTATTCGCATTTTTAGACCTTTTAAATCGTCAGCGCTGCGCAACTCTTGATTAAACCAGCCTGCCATTTGGACTCCTGTGCTCCCCCCGGCAAACGGGATGACGCCAAAAGGTGCATATAGCTCGCGCCATAACGCGAGCCCATCGCCATAATGCAGCCAGCCATTAATTTCCTGCGCTGTCATGCCAAAAGGCACCGCGGTATAGAAAACCGCGGCAGGTATTTTTCCTTTCCAGTAGTACGCGGCACCATGGCCCATTTCTGCAACCCCTTGGGAGACAGCGTCAAACACCTCGAATGCAGGTACTATCTCTCCTGCGCCGTATACGCGTATCGATAAACGACCGTCACTCATCTCCTCAACATACCGAGCAAAATTCTCAGGGGCCGCGCCGAGCCCGGGGAGGTTCTTCGGCCAGGTCGTAACAAGCTTCCACTGATACTGGTCTCTCAAAGTAGAGCCACCAACGGCCGCCGAAGAGGATTTTGTTGTCGCCCGATCAACTGCCCACAGCGCCACCACAGCGGCCAATAGGCCAACTAGAAGAACCACAACTACCGGTAAATATCGACGCTCAAACATTGTTATCTCCCTTATCGGGCTGACTCGCCTTTCTTCCTAAAGATAAACAGAGCTACAGCACTTCGAGATTGGCGTATTGAAGAACCAGCCATTTTGAGCCAGCTGCGAAGCTGACCTCCACCCGGGCATTCCCACCTCGCCCTTCAAAGTTAACCACCACTCCTTCGCCAAATACTTGATGTAATACCCGCTGACCAAGCTGCACACCTGCTTCAGCGGATGCAGTGGCCTGCGCAGAAGACAAGGATGACATGGGTCTTGTGACCGATGCACTCAACCTAACCTCGCTCAACAAATCAGAGGGGATCTCACGCACAAATCGCGACGGGGTATTGTAGTTCTCGGAACCGTGAAGCCGCCGACTTTCAGCATAGGTGAGCACCAGTTTTTGCATGGCACGGGTAATTCCCACGTAACAGAGCCGACGCTCCTCCTCCAGTCGCCCTGGTTCATCGAGAGACATGCGGTGAGGAAAAAGGTTTTCCTCCATGCCTGCTAAAAACACCAAGGGAAACTCTAACCCCTTTGCTGAGTGCAAGGTCATAAGTTGAACGCTATCTTCGTGGGGATCCGCTTGCGCATCTCCGGCATCCAGTGCCGCGTTATCCAGAAACTGCTGCAATGGGCTTAGCTCTGACTCCTCTGCGACAAAGGATTTAGCAGCAGAAACCAGCTCCTCAAGGTTCTCCGCCCTGGCCTGTCCACGCTCCCCTTTCTCAGCACGGTGGTAATCAATCAAGCCAGCGTGATGAATAACGTGTTCGGTTAACTCTTCCAATGGAAGCTCAAGGGTCACCGAATCCATCTCATTGATTAATGTGTGAAAGCCTGTCAGGGCAGAGAGCGCACGCGAGGGGAACACCTTCTCCTCTCTGGCAACCTCTATAGCTTGCCATAAAGGTATTTGGCGCTGCCGCGCGAGCTCTCGTAATCCATCCACGGTTTTAGCGCCTATGCCTCTGGGAGGCACGTTTAAAATTCGTTCCAATGCTGGATCATCTTGGCGCGAGATAAGCAGGCGCATATAGGCAAGGGCATTTCGAATTTCCAGCCGCTCATAGAAGCGTTGACCGCCATAAATACGATAGGGTATCTGGGTTCTTATAAGCGTCTCTTCCAAGACCCGGGACTGAGCGTTGGATCGATACAAAATAGCAACACTCTGTCGTTGATTGCCCCCCTCTATCCAAGCCTGAATTCGTTCAACAATAAATCGAGCTTCATCCTGTTCATTAAACCCTGCATACAGGCTAATCGGCTCTCCCTGATCACCCGCGGTCCAGAGCTCCTTACCGAGGCGCCCAAAATTGTGGGCGATCAGGCCGTTAGCCGCGCTCAGTATTGTCTGTGTTGATCGGTAGTTCTGTTCGAGCCGAAGGGTGCGGGTATCAGCGAAATCGTCACTAAAGCGTTGAATGTTTTCAATGCGAGCACCCCGCCAACCATAAATCGACTGATCATCGTCACCAACTGCCACCGTGGGCACAGTATTCCCCGCGAGAACCCGAAGCCACGCGTACTGAATTGTATTGGTGTCCTGAAACTCATCGACGAGAATGGTGCGAAAGCGCTGCTGATAATGGGCGAGGGTAGCGGGGCTATGTAACCAGAGTTCGTGGGCCCGAAGTAATAACTCCGCGAAATCAACCAGACCACCTCGCTGGCACACCTCCTCATATGCAGTATAAACACGATGCAGTGTTTTCTCATGGAGATCACCATAAGCGGGTTCAACATGTGCGGCCCTAAGGCCCTCGTCTTTTTGCGCGTTTATGTACCATTGGGCTTGTTTGGGTGGCCAGCGGGCTTCATCGAGCTCAAGGTCTCTGCAAACCCGTTTCACCAGACGGAGCTGATCATCGCTATCCAATATTTGAAAAGCTTGAGGCAACCGCGCTTCCTGCCAATGCTGCTTGAGCAGTCTATGAGCCAGGCCGTGGAATGTGCCAACCCACATTCCCATCGTTGGAATGCCCAGCATGGACTCAATCCGACCCCTCATTTCTCTGGCTGCTTTGTTAGTGAATGTGACCGCCAATAAGGAATGAGGTGAGACGCCCTCCGCCCGGATGAGCCAGGCAATGCGATGAACAAG
>CAXPOA010000159.1:0-3704 GCA_964218505.1 Luminiphilus sp. | reverse complement strand
GAACAAATACCTTCGATAAGTTTGCCGGCGATAACGAAATCCCACCCGGTAGTTAGACACATATTCATAGGGCTCCGTTTGCCCGGACACCTCGCCGTAGACCATCAGGCCTCTCTCGTCCGTGCCGCGTGAAGTTGGCGGCTGCCGTTGCCAAAACTTGATCCACTGCAGTGACGAGCTGGCTTCAACGCCTTCGGTAGCCTCTCCCCACAGCACACGACTGTAGCTCCGTAGCAAAGCGTTGTCGGCCAACTGATGGTCCAATACCAGGCGAGAAGTGCTGATCACACCGTCATCGAACTCATACTGTACCCGTTCGGTAAATTGCAGGCTGTTCTTGTCGTTGAAGTCAATCGCGTACCGATAGCGTGCACCCGGCTTGGGTCCACCAGAACCGACACCCAGCGTAAGGTCAAACCGATGGCGTGTTTCCTCGCGCTTGCCGACTTGTAACTGCAACGCAATCGGTGACTGGGACTGGTCCCGCTGGCCATTAATATCATCCGCGGGATCATCGCCCCTGAACACCAGATCAAGCCGCTTGGAAATCTGAGGTAGGTTTACCTTGCCTCCTACCGAAACCCTAAAATTAGTACCCTCACGCTCATCCTCTTCCATCGTCACTCGAAGTCTTAGGCGGGAAGAAGCGACATTCTGATCTGCCTCGGTGCTACCAAAATAACTGTCAAACCAGCGGGTTAAATCGTCCGCTTTTTCTGTCACGTAGCCATGCCCCGAGTCCAGCCATGTCTCCTCTTCGTCCTCAAGCTGACTGTTCGCGCTTTCCTCTGATGTCGCACCGACACCGGTACTGGACTGCCGCTCACTGGCGCCAGTATCACTGACGCTGGCATTAGATATCTCACCCTCGCCGGCGTCACTCGTCACGGGTGCCTGAGCGAGCTGGAGTAATGACGGTTGATCGTGCTGACCAATTGATTCAACGACGAGCTCTTGGTGTTCGAGACTAGACAACCCGATTGCCACAGGCTGATCGGCATGGGCACTGGCGCAGCCCATTATGAGCCAGATGGTCATAAAGACCACAGGCACAGCCCTTGAAGAAATTTCGTTTAGATCCATGATCAACCCTCAGACCCCAACCGTTTGTACCATCTCCCACTGCTCTCTCCCGCAGCTGGATTTTCTGCGAGGCCGGTCCCCAGTAACCTGATGACCACAAAACAAGGCTCAACCATTACACTACCAGATTCACTTCTCTGACAACGGCGCAATTCATGACACTTTTCACTGCCTTTCAGGCGCTCTTACCACAACACCTGCTCTCGAGAGCAATCGGCGTTCTGGCCTTTCTGCAGCATCCTGCGTGGCTGAAAACACTGCTGATTAAGGGGTTCATGTGGAGCTATGGCATCAGCCTTGAAGAGGCGCAAATAAAAGACCCGGCAGCCTTTGATCATTTCAATCATTTTTTTACTCGGGCCTTGGAACCTGACGCACGCCCACTGGCAACATCTCGCTGGGTAAGTCCGGCTGACGGGGCGCTCAGTCAGCGCGGCAATATCGAATCAGGGACCATGGTTCAGGCAAAAGGCCGCTGGTTCGACACCCAGTCACTCCTTGCCGGAAGCGAGGAAGAAGCCGCCGCTTTTGAAAGTGGTGCCTTTGCAACCGTATACCTGTCGCCACGTGACTATCATCGGGTTCACATGCCAGTGGCAGGGCAGCTACAGTGGACCCGCTACGTCCCCGGGGACCTATTCGCGGTCAATCAGTCCACGGCTAACGGCGTGAATAACCTGTTTGCGCGCAACGAGCGCCTGGTCTGCTATTTCTCCACCGAGGAGGGACCGGTCGTGTTAGTGCTGGTCGGCGCCATTATCGTTGCAGGAATCGAAACCGTCTGGGGTGGTATCGAGTCACCAGCACCCAAAGCCATTCGCAATCAGGTTTGGGAGAATGGGCAGGGACCCACTTTCGCGGCGGGAGACGAGATAGGCCGTTTCTTTCTCGGCTCAACCGTGGTCATGCTCTCGAGCCAACGGGATATCTCATGGGCCGTGGAGGCTGGCGCCCCGATCAAGGTGAACGCCGCCCTCGCCTATTAGATTTTTTGGGCCGAGCCCCCTACAGATTTTCTTCCGCAAACGCCGCGAGGCGAGAGCGAACAATGCCATTGATGAACATAATGCCCGCATGGGGGTAGGCCTTGACGCGCTCAACCAGGTAGGTCAACCCTGATGTCAGTGGCGAGATGTACTTGTTATCGATTTGAGCCAAATTACCCAGCACGACGATTTTCGAATCCGCGCCTACTCGGCTGATGATCGACTTAAGCTGGAACTGAGTCAGTCCCTGCGCTTCATCGATGATGATGTAGGCATTGTTGAAAGAGCGGCCTCGCATGAAATTGAGGGACTTGAACTGGATATTGGCGCGCTCCTTAACGTAGTCAATACTGCCCCCGGCACACTCATCACCCCCGTGAAGTATTTCCAGATTATCGTCGAACGCTGCAAGCCAAGGCGCCATCTTTTCCTCTTCAGTTCCGGGGAGGAAGCCGATGTCCTCGGCAATTGGCGGCGTCGATCTTGCCACGATGAGCTTTGAGTATTTCTTCTGCTCGAGGATGGCGTGCAATCCATACGCTAGGGCAAGGAGGGTTTTGCCGGAACCGGCCGGGCCGGTCATGACCGTCATATCTATATCGTCGTCATCGAGCAACCGCATCGCCATTGCCTGTTCAAGATTACGCGGCGCAAGTCCCCAGAAACGCTGATTTAGAAGATTGTCGCGGCTGTCAACGCGGAGATACACGTAGTCATCATCCAGGCGCTTTATATAAGCTAGAAAATCCTGATCGTCATAAACAAATTGATTGGGGTAACTCGCAGGAAGGGATTCTCGCGGCACGCGGTGAAGAGTCACATTATCTTCCCGTATGGTGTCCACCTCGTCTACGGAAGCCCAAAAATCTCCCTCGACATGGGCATAGCCCGTCGCCAGCAGGTCAATGTCATCGAGGACCCGATCGTGGAGGTAGTCCTCGACATTATTGAGACCGGAGCCCTTAGCCTTGATCCGCATGTTGATATCTTTGGTAACGAGGCACACGACGGACTCTGTGCACTCGGCCTGCAAGCGGAGTGCTACATTAATAATACGGTTGTCATTGGCCTGATCCTGAGTCGCATCGAGAAAGGGAATATCACCCTCGTCCTGCAGCAATTGATCGGGATAAATCGCCAAGGTGCCGAGGGGGCCGTTGAGATTTGAACCGGGAATGTCGACTCCCGACTGAATTTCAGTAGGGCCTGAGGAACCAACGACCTTGTCGATCATCTGGATGGCAATGCGCGCTTCACGACTTACCGTTTTATCCCGCCGATCTTTAATGTGATCAAGCTCTTCAAGCACCGTCATCGGAATCACCACATGGTGCTCGGCAAAAGCCGCAACAGCCGTTGGGTCGTGAAGAAGGACATTAGTATCCAACACATAGATTTTCTTGTTAGCGGGGTTTGCAGCTGGCATATCAAGGCGAACGGCAGCGCTAGCTTCCATAAACGAGACCTCTGGGTTGCAGATTAAGGATTGGGGATTTTGACGGGGACTTGACCGACGCCGAGGTTGACCCCAAAGGACTCGGGGCGAACAGCGATTGGTTGCTTGTCGGCAGAAATCCTTGCGGATTAACTCGCTTCGTCAACGACGTATGTCCTACTCAATTCTTTTCGGCTCGG
>CAXPOA010000158.1:0-2265 GCA_964218505.1 Luminiphilus sp. | reverse complement strand
GGAGAAGCGGAGCTGCTGTTTGAGGATGTGAGGGTGCCCGTGTCCAATATGATCAAGGGGGAGGGCTGTGGTTTTGAAATAGCCCAGGGACGGCTGGGGCCGGGGCGCTTTCAATACGCAATGGGCTTGGTCGGCGCCGCCCAACGCTGCTTGGAGCTGATGTGTGCCCGGGCGGAAGAGCGCGTTGCCTTTGGCGAGCCACTCATCAAGAAAACATCCGTGCAGCATGAAATCGCTCGATGCCGCTGCGATATCGAGCAGGCTAGACTCCTCACGCTGCAGGCTGCAGATGTCATGGATAAGGGCGGGCTGGCCGCAGCGAGAGCACACATCGCGATGGTGAAAATAGTGGCACCCAACATGGCGCAACAGGTGGCCGATCGCGCGATGCAGGTCTTTGGAGGCATGGGGGTATCCCAGGACACCCTCATTCCCGATGTGTTCACGCTGGCGAGATTTTCGCGGATTGCCGACGGGCCCGATGAGGTGCATATGTCTCAGTTGGGTAAGCTAACGGCTAGGGAGCTTAATCAATGATTAGTGTGTTGAAGAAGGGTGGACTAGCGTGGATCGTCTCCGTGAGCGTGCTGCTCATGCTCAGCTCCGCTAGGGTTACGGCAGGCGATCTCGCTGGAATCTGGCAGCACGAGAGTGAGCCCGTTTGGATACAGATTGAGGCGAATGAGACGGTGGGGCGGGTCCAGCGGAACGATAACAAGCCTGAGGCGGTGGGCTTTGAAATGATCAAGGATCTCGCTCAAACTGGGAACGATAAAGTACGCTGGACGGGGCAGGTTTACGCGGCCAAATTGGGGGAGTTTAAATCTGCCGAGATTGAACTGATTGACGAGGACGTCATGCGTTTTAAGGTCAAGGTGGGCTTTATGAGTAGAACCGTAGAATGGCAGCGTGTCGATGAGGTGCCCGCCGACTAAAAGCCAAATGTCACTCAAAAGAGCCAGATGAAACTGGCCGGGAGAATAAACATGAGTAGCGTTGTGGGTCGAGCGAAGGAATTTTTTCGGGTCTTGGGTGAGGCACGTCACATCATGCCCGCCTTAAAATTCAAAATGCCCGATCATCAAGAGCAGATCTCGATTGTGTCAGTGTTCGAAGATGTTGTGGCTCAGCATCCAGATCGATTGATGCTGCTCTTTGAGGGGCGCGAATGGACCTACCAGGTATTCAATGCAGAGGTTAATCGCCTCGCCCATGCGTTAGCTACAAACGGTGTCACCCGCGGGGATACCGTTGCACTATTCATGGAGAATCGCGCCGAGTTTGTATTGAGCATGCTGGCGGTCATGAAGCTGGGGGCCAGCTGCGCCCTGATCAATAACAGCCTCAGCGGCCGAGCTCTTGCGCACTGCGTCAAGGCTACCGATAGCAAGCATCTTATTTTTGGCGATGAGCGGACGACTGAGGTTGATGACTGTCGCGAGGACATTGGTCTTCCGGCGTCCGGCACCTACTTTTGGTTTAAGGATAAAGGAGACGCCACCCCGCCTGAGTGGACGGTGGACGCGCGCGACTTGATGGTGGCACAGCCGACCAACAATCTACCGGTCACACGGGAGATAAAGGCGGGGGAAGTGGCGCTTTATATTTTCACCTCAGGCACGACTGGCTTGCCAAAAGCTGCCATTCTGCTTCACCGAAAAGGCCTAGCGGCGAGTACGGTACTGGGCCGACTCGGGTTTCGTGTGGTGCCATCGGATCGGCTCTATCTGTGCCTACCCATTTACCATGCGACCGGTCTCGGCCCGGGTTTGTTTGCTTTTCTCTTATCGGGCGCTTCCGTTTATCTTCGCCGGAGTTTTTCTGCATCCAGTTTCTGGCCGGAAGTCCGGCAATTCCAAACCAATTGCTTTATCTATGTAGGTGAGCTGTGCCGTTATCTCACGCAGCAAGCTCCATGTGCAGAGGAGCGCGATAACCCTCTCGTCAAAATGCTGGGCAATGGTTTGCGCCCGGATATCTGGGAGGAGTTTAAGAACCGATTTGTTGTATCCCGTATCTGCGAGATTTATGGCAGCAGTGAAGGTAACGTGACCTTTGCCAATCTGTTCAACAAGGAAAAAACTATCGGTGCAACCTTTGCCAAGGTGACCCTGGTGGCCTATGACCTTGAGAACGATCAAATTTTACGCGATGAAAATGGGCTTTGCATCGAGGCGGAAAGTGGAGAACCTGGCTTGTTACTAGGCGAAATAACCAAAGATTACGCCTTCGATGGCTACACCAATAAAGAAGCGACGGAGCAAA
>CAXPOA010000157.1:0-2618 GCA_964218505.1 Luminiphilus sp. | reverse complement strand
CAGGAGGCGGGTGGCATCGTGTGGCGCGACGGCTCTGCCTGGAACTGGGGTCGTGGAGAAGATCCCACCGACCCCCGATTTTGCTACCCCCGGGAAGTAGATTACGGCTCGGCGGCAGCGCTGATGGTGAGGCGGTCGCTGTGGCAGGACATCGGCGGCTTTGACGAGACCTTTGCGCCCGCTTATTACGAGGATACTGACTTTTGCTTTGCCATTCGTGCGGCGGGGCAGCGGATAATCTATCAGCCACGCGCGGTGGTCACCCATTTTGAGGGGCTCTCACATGGGACTGATACGGGTTCCGGTATGAAAGCCCATCAGGTAACTAATCAGGCGCGTTTTGCTGAAAAATGGAGTCAGCGCTTAGCGTCTCACCGCCCTAATGGCGTCGATCCGATGTTGGAGCGAGATCGCTATGCAACAGCAAGAGTGCTATGGGTCGAAGCGTGTATGCTGACTCCCGATCAGGACTCGGGGTCACTTCGAACACTGCGCTTGTTGCGTATCCTCGTACAAATGGGCTGCAAGGTGACCTACATCGCAGATAATCTCGATGGCGCAGAGCCCTACCGGAGCCAGCTGTCAAATGCGGGTATCGAGGTGATCCACTCGCCTCATTTCACCTCGGTCGAGTCATTTTTGCGCCGTTATGGAGCAGAATTTGATGTAGTGACGCTTTGCAGGCACTACATCGCAATCCACCACGTCAACACCGTTCGCGAGGTGAACCCGCGGGCACAGATTTGGTTCGATACGATCGACTTGCACTATTTGCGCTTGCGTCGACAGTTTGAACTTGACGGTAAACAAAGCACCAGAAAGCAGGCCGAGCTTGCGCATCGCGAGGAGATGGCAGTGATGGAGCAAGCGGACCTAACGATTGTGGTCAGTGAGGTCGAGGTCGAGGAATTGTCGCGTGAAGCGCCTGCGGCGCGGGTTGTCGTCGTTAGCAACATCCACGAGATTGACGACACAGAGATAAGGCGGGACGGCCGCAATGGCGTCCTTTTTATCGGAGGGTTCCAGCATCCCCCGAATATTGATGCGGTCGAGTTTTACGCAGAACAGATCTGGCCGCTGTTTCGAGAACAGTGCCCTGACGTGCCAACCTATATTATCGGCAGCAAGATGCCCGATCGGTTGCGCGAACTGGGCGAGCGGCACGGTCTTGTTATGCTGGGCTTTGTTGAGGATTTATCTCCCTATTTCGACGATTGCGCCCTCTCCATCGCGCCTCTTCGCTATGGGGCCGGTGTAAAAGGCAAGGTCAATCAGGCTCTCAGTTTTGGGTTGCCTGTGGTGGGCACGCCCATTGCTCTAGAGGGTATGGGCTTGATCGACCGGGAGCAGGTATTGATGGCGAGTGAACCGGAGGCATTTGCCTCGGCCATGGTTGAGGCTCATTCCGATGAGGCACTATGGCGCAAGCTGTCTCGCAATGGGCGGGCATCTCTCGAGGGACGTTTTACGCCGGATGTAGCCCGCAATGCGCTGCAAGCTGCCTTGGCTGATGTAATTGACAGGTAGGGCTGACTGTCCTACTGGCTGCGCTCCAGTCGCCTGCAAACCACCTCAAACAGTTCGATATCCTGATGATTAAACCAGTGAAGTTTGTCCCAGGCGGACTCGCTGATAGCGGTCCTCGTATTGTGGAGCTGTTGCTCTAGCGATAAACCAAAGTCGGGCGCGCCAATGTTCGCGGTAACTCGCTGGTGATATTCAACGTTGATTCCCGCCGCGGCAAACTTGGGTAAGAAAGATGCGACGTCCTCGTCGAAGTATTCAGCCCGGCCAACGCACGACACTGCTGACAGGTTTCTTAAAGCGGCCTCCAGATCGTAAAGCGGGCGACCGTCAGTATTGACGCCCCGCGGTGGCTGGTCCGCCTCTCGGCAGAGCAAATTGGTCTGCAGATTGCAGATTTGGAGCTGGTTGGGATGTCCCGCGACCAATTTGTCAAACCATATCTCAAAGCCTTCAAGCGGCGCTTCCCGAGTCGCCAGAGTGTCGCGGTGTTCGTGTAAAAATACCGAGCGAATGCGCAGAATGGGATGTCTGACGAATACTACCGGAAAGGCGAGAAACCGGTCGGAGATCGGCGCCGGCAAGGTGATTTGATGGGAGGAGATGGCTGCCAGATGAGGATTGGAGTCAATCACCCTTGCCAGATCTGTCTGGGTGATCACTGAAGACGCCTTGGGGCCATCGACTGAAAGGTGGCGCTCGCCAAAATTATTCTTCAGGACTTGCTCGAAACTTGTGCCGGCGGTCTTGAAGATATGATAGTGGCAGATAACGGTTCTTGGGATCATTTAACTACTCAACCTGTCACGCCCGGCACCCGATAAATAGCGAGAACATCATAGCAGGCGCTTGCAGCAGAGGCGTGTCACTAGAGTAGTACCGCTTGCCAGACAGTGGCATAAGTTGCCCGTGCGCGCTCGGAACTTTTGCACCCAAGCCACCGAGCTAATATCTGAATCGGCGATGCCGAATATCCGTCAAATGTGAAAACTTCGCCCGAGCGACGTTGCCCGGAGTGGTAAAGTGGTGATTCGGTACTTGGTCCGGCAGGAATAAGCGCTATCAGCCGGTCGTCATGAAACATACCAGCGTGA
>CAXPOA010000156.1:0-8641 GCA_964218505.1 Luminiphilus sp. | reverse complement strand
AGGTAAACGTCGCTTCTTCAAAGTTGCCCAGGACGGTCTTATCACTTACTTCCTGCATGGCGAGATCGTGGTGGGAGTCGAGCCAGTCAGCGGCGGCTTGCTCATGGCACGCCACACAGCGCTGAGTCCCCACGTACTCGCTGTCTACCTCGCTGGCCATGGCCGCAGCGTAGTTGAGCACTAGCGAGGCCAGCACTGTTGTTAGTGAGATTCGCACACTAGCGTGCATGTTTGTCTCCCCCGAAGCCGAAGCGCTCAGATTTTTATGAAGCGCTCGGTTTGTTATGGCCATTTTGTTTGTTCTTGCGCCTCGCGGGTTATCCCTTAGCCATGTAGATCCCTCGATGGTGACGAGGGTCGCGAGGCGCTTTGGTGGCCCATTACTACTCACTTTTCAACAGTAGCATAGTTGATTGCACTGAACCCGACCTATAGCTTGTCAACGGCCGGCTTCAGGGTCGATGAGAGTAATGAAAGAAAAAACTGATTAAGAGAGAACCGCTTTTGGGTAGATTGCTGCCCCCATGGGGTAGGTGCCTTTTGACATTGGACGCGTAGAATGGCCGAAGAGTTAACGGGGTCGTTATGAAAATTGGCATTTTAAAAACAGATGCGGTGCGCCCAGAGTGGGTTGGACGATTTGGTGAATACCCAGCCATGTTCGAGCAACTTTTACTGGCTGAAGACCCTTCCCTGGAATTTCGGGAGTGGGATGTGGAGCAGGGTGAAATTCCAGAGGATGTGGGTGCCGTGGACGGCTTCATCATTACCGGATCCAAAAGCAGTGTTTATGATGACAAGCCTTGGATAAGGGATCTTGAGGCATTGGTCAGGGATTTAAATGATGGCCACCACAAGCTGATCGGCATTTGTTTTGGCCATCAAGTTATTGCCAAGGCGCTTGGGGGCATCGTGGATAAATCTCCCAAAGGCTGGGGCTGCGGCATCCAGCGCTACCAACTAAGTGACAAAGCTCTCGAAGCAGACGCTGCGGGGGGTGAATTGTCGCTCATTGCATCTCATCAAGATCAAGTGATGAAGGCTCCGGCAGGTGCAATAGTGATTGCCGGCAGTGACCACTGCAACATAGCTGGCTTTAGGGTGGGAAGTCACATTCTCACTTTCCAAGGTCACCCAGAATTCATTCCTGACTACTCGCGAGAAATTATGCATTTCAGACGTGAGATGATTGGCGAGTCTCAGGTCGTTGCTGGCTTGGCGTCTCTGGAGTCAGAAGAGCATCAGGGTGCCCGGGTTGCTCGTTGGATGCTCGACTTTCTCGCTGCTGACTAGACTTGTTACCTTTAACCGGGTTACCAAGCGCCCTTATTTTCCATTGATAACCAGGGCTCGGTAGGTTCGAGAGCCTCTCCGGACTGGAGCAGTTCTATTGAGATTCCATCTGGGGAACGGACGAAGGCCATTCTTCCGTCTCTCGGCGGGCGGTTTATGGTCACTCCGGCCTTCATGAGGCGATCGCAAAGGTCATAGATATTCTCAACGCGGTAGGCGAGGTGGCCGAAGTTACGTCCACCTTCGTACTCCTCCGGGTCCCAATTGTGGGTAATCTCCACCAGCGGTGCCTGATCTTCAGCAGCCCGGGCCACATCTTCAGATGCCGCCAGAAACACCAAGGTGAAGCGCCCTTGCTCGCTGTCATAACGGTTGACCTCCACGAGTCCCAGGTGGTCACAAAAAAAAGAAAGAGTGTCAGCCAGATTGGCAGCTCGGATCATTGTGTGAAGAAATTGCATGGGGTTACTCCTCAAGGGCCTTGCTCCAGTGTACGTTTTTTCCACATCCCGCTTCAAAACTACCCCTTTTGATTTGGAGCAGGTTACACTCGCGACCCTTTGCAGCGCGTTCATTCACGTCGATTTTAAGGCGTGGGTAAGTCAGCGTGGTTACCAATGAGTTTTTAAGGTAGCAGGCGATGTGGTTTTGTCGATGCTGCTAATCGAGTGTGTTTATCATGTGGTTCAAAAACTTTCGTCCTTACCGGATTTCAGATCGATTGGGTCTTGATGCTGATTCTCTGGCTCAGCGTCTTTCCGGTCGACCATTCGTGCCTTGCCGACCAGCCCAACCACAAAGCACGGGCTGGGTGCCTGCGCTTGGGGATAGCGCCGAGGCACTTGTTCATGCAGCAGGGGACTATTGGATGGTAAGGCTGAAACGCGAGGATCGGCTCCTTCCAGCAACCGTGGTGCGTGAGGAAGTTAGCAATCGGATTAACCAGATTCAGGTGGCGGAATCGAGAAAGGTGTACCGCAAGGAGAAGCTTCAGATCACGGATGAGGTGACACAGGATCTGCTTCCTCGCGCCTTCACCAGAAACCATGGCATAGAGGCCCTTATCTATGAGCGTGATGGCTGGCTATGGGTGAATAATGCCAGTGCCGCCAAGGGGGAGGAGCTTCTTTCTTTTCTCAGGGAGGCAATAGGAGGTCTTCCCGCCGCATTGCCAATAACCCGCAAAAACCCTGCGTTGATCATGAGTGATTGGCTGCTCCAAAACACGCTGCCCGCTGGGTTTGAATTTGGCACGGAAGCCGATCTCGCTGAGCCGGGTGAAGAAGGCGGCGTGGTGCGACTCAGGAGCATGATGATTGACTGCGATGAGGTGCGCGCACATATTGAGTCGGGTAAGCAGGTGGAGCGACTTGCGCTGGAGTGGCAGGGGAGACTGAGTTTTGTTTTGGGATCGGATCTGGTCCTTCGCCGTCTTCGTTTTGCCGACCAGCTCATCGATGCTCACGAAGAGCTAAAAGAGGATGTTCTCGCCAGAAAAGACGCCGACTTTTTATTGATGGGCGAGACGCTCGCGGAGTTGTGGCCAGAGCTCCTAACCGCTTTTGGGGGCCTCGAGGAATAGGATGCTAGCTCCGGGCAGATACCGTCACTACAAGGGCGGCGAGTATATGGTGATGGGAGTGGCTCGCCATTCAGAGACCGAGGAGCTGCTAGTGGTGTACCAGCCGCAATACGGCGAGCGTGAGTGGTGGGTCAGACCTCTCTCGATGTTTACCGAGCAAGTTGAAGTCGACGGGTTCCTGGTACCGCGGTTTGAGTTGGTCGGGGACGCCGCCGGGTCGCAGACCGAGTCTTAAGCTGCAAGCCTCGCAAGGGTGGCGTGAATCAACAGCTCGTTTCGAAGCTTGTCGATCGCTGCATCGATCGTCTTGATCTGAGCTTCCAGGGCGGACTTTTCGCGGCTTATCAGAATGAACTGGTCAGATTCCCCCTCGTTAAAGCGAATTTGCTCCTGAGCGAGCAGCTTTAAGGCAAGGGATTCCTGGTGCTGGCTTGTTGCCAATATCTGCTGATTGAACCTCAGGGCGGTTAAGGAAACCTCCAGATCCCGATGTATCTGCGCTGAGACAACCTGATATTGGTAGTCCACCTCGCGGGTTGCAGCTGCTGCGATTGCCGCTCTCGCTTTTGCCGCGCGAACGCCTATCGGCACCTCAAATGACAGAGCAATGATCGAGTCGGTGCCATCGAGAGAGTCGGGTCCGGACCCAAAATCCTGAGCGATCTTCATTTCGAGGTCCAGTTCGGGGAGCAGTTCGTTCCGAGCAAGTCGTTGATTTACCTCCAGTTGCTGCGCCTTTGCTTTTAGAGCTAATAATCCAGGGTGGTGGTTAATTTCATCGGACCAGTCGACGGCGCCCTCACCGAGGGCGATGGCGTAGGGCCAGCCGATATCAGGAGGCACTTCAAGCAAACCTGAGACTGAGTAGCCCTCGGTATCACTGCCCACCATGAAATAAGCAAGACGATCTCTGGCCTGCGCTTCTACTCGATCCGCCTCCTGCAGTAGCACCGTTCTCTGTAATAAGGTGGTGCGAAACTCGGTAAGGGTAATAGAGGCCAGGTCACCACTATCCACGCGCTGTTGAATTGCATCAAGTCGGTTCTCGGTCAGCGCGAGCAGTTCCGCAACGACTGCCCGCTTCAAAGTGCTTTGATACCAGTCAAGCCAGGCGCTGACGCCTCGGTAGACCAGTTTGTTCACATCAAGTAGCTGGTTTGATGCGGTCTCTTGGTAATGCCACGCTGAATTCTCAAGCTCAAGGCGTCTGGGGTCGGTATCACGATTTTGTAGCAGAGAAATCTTTACACCCAAGCTGACTTCGCCGTCGTCTAGGGTTTGGTACTCCTGCTCGTAGACTGGAAAAGAGCCATCAGAAATACGGTACGCGCCAAACACTTCAGCGTTTAAGGGTTTCAGCGGCTGCACCATCCGTTGATCAGCGACTCTGCCATCATAGTAGCCGGAGGAGCGGATATCCGTGGTTTGCGCGACCCGCAAATCAAATGCGGCGTCCGCCACAGAGCGGCGCCCTTCCGCCTGTTGAGTTCTCGACTGGGCAGCCAGTGCTTCAGGATGCTGCGTCGACAGGGTGGAGACGAGTTGATCCACCCCAGGAGCTAGGTCTGCCCCTGTGGCCTTCATACAGACGACCATCAGAACAAAAATAGCAGCGGGCTTCATTGATTACTTGACTGTTTTTGTTGTGGGGGAAAATTGTTGAGCTGCCGCCACAGCTCGTACCCGAGACGAACTTCTTCCAGTAATATCCATCCCTTCACGCGGCTACCGAGTCGCGCATATTGAGTGTCAGGCCAGGTCTGATCTTGTGGGTCCGGTCGAACCCAAACGTTAAAACGCCCGGCTGCATCTGCGACCGGCTCGATAAAATCCACAATGCCCCCAAAAGTGCCAATACCATTTTCCGGCCAGCCGCTGAATTGAAAGACTGGCCAGCCCTCAAATTGCAGCCTTACTCGCCTGCCTGGGTAAATAAGGGGTGCATCAAGACCGGATACCGAAAGTACGACCGTACGGGCGGTCACATTTGGAATAAAGGAGGCCAGTACCTCGCCTGCGTTGACATAGGTTGCGTTGCCCGACGACTTCAGGCGTAGGATCGTGCCGTCACTTGGGGCCACTTTGGTCTGTAATGACTGCCTTGCTGTCTCGACCTGTAAGCGACTGATCTCGGCTTCAATCCTCGCGGCCTCCGCACTTAACTTTTGAATCTCAAGCTGCACCAGCTCCAAGTCTCGCTGTGACTTTAAACCCTGATCCCGAAGTCGTTGCTGTCTTTCTAGATTGGTTCTTTCAGTGCTGATTGCCTGTTCCATCGCACTACGCTGCTGATTTGCAGAAGCAAGCTGGCTCTCAAGCCGCTGAATTAACTCGGGGTCGCTATCGACCAGTGTGACAATTGGGTCGCCTTCGCGGATAGTTTGTCCTTCAGTGACGTGCCAGGTTCGGATTTGGCCGGGTACTAGTGCAGAGATGGACTGGATTCGCTCTGATGGAAAGGGCGTGTCAACTTGGCCATCTCCAAAGGCGGTCTGGGTCCAAGGGATAAACCATAGTAGTGCTCCGATCAGGCAAATGGCACTGATGAGTAAACGGCTGAGAACCCAGTGCCACTTGGGCAGCGAAACCGACTCAAGGGCTTTGATCTGTCCGAGATAGCGATCGCGCAAGTCACTCATTATCAACCTTCCCAGTAGCAGTAAGCAGCTTCCGTTGAGTAAAGGATGGGTGCGCAGGTTGGCTCGTGAAATAAAGCACGGTGAAGGGCTGTTTCGATAGCATGTCAAGCACGTTATCGCGCACGACTGGGAGCAACTGATCAAATAGCTGGTTCAGCACTAATACCGATGGTTGAGCCAGTATTGCGCCAGCGAGTTTTAGCAGGAGCATCTCGGCACCTTGTAACGGTGCTCCGGTAGCAGAGAGCTGTGTATCGAGGCCATCGGGCAGGGATTCAATGAGCGGCCACAGGTAGACCTGTTCGAGTGCGCTGATGATGGTTTCCGTATCGCTGTGCTCGTGGTGAAGCTTAAGAAATTCTCTAATGGAGCATTCAAGGATTAGGGAACGGTCCACGCCCTGTATGGCTTGCCGAAGCTCCAATAGATCCAGATCTTCAAGATTGATGGCGCCAAGGGTAATCCGGCCCTGGGTTACGGGTCGATGAGCACGCAGTACCGATAAGATCGCTGGTTGTATCCAAGCTTCATCGGTTTGCACGCAAACCTTAGCGGCTGCCGGTATAGACCAGTCTAAACGACAGAAGCGGTTTGCTCTGCCGATGGTGGTGTTGATAAAGCTCAAGCTGCAAGACCCGGTTGCCTGTTCGTTGCCTCTGGGATTTTCTTCTGGAAGGGATAGCACCTCGGTCAGTTTGTCAGCAGCGCCATAGAGTTCGTAATAGTATTTTAAATAGCTGGAGAATCTGGATAGACCGAGAAAAATCGCAGCCATGACAAGTTCAGCAGCAACAAGCTGACCGATGGATAGCTCCCCAAGCGTTACCAACCACCCGCCCAAAGCGAGAAGGGCGGCGCTACCCACCGCGTATAACAAGAGAAAACTTACTGTTTGACTGAAAGTATGTGCGAACAACTTTTTATGCTTTGCCAAATAGGCAGTGGCTAAGTCGTTTGTTTTATCTGCTGCAAGGCTAAGATGCCGCTTTGACTTGAAGAAATCATGGGCGACTTCCATATCGGACAGCCAGCGAGCCATTGCGTATTTACTTTTCGACAGCTCTACCGCGGCCTTGCGTGCACCTGATGACCAAATCTTCCAGATTAAAAACACCACGAACAGGGTAAGCGCATTAAACAGAAATAACCACGGGTGGTAAAAGGAGACCAAGGTGAAGCCCACTGCGGTTTGTAAAATAAGAGCAAAACCATCTGCGAACAGTCTGGGAACGTTTTTTTGAAGAATCATGATGTCGAAATACCGGTGGGTCATTCCCATATTTCGACGGCCTTCGAATACCCAATGAGGTGCCCTTACAACGCTGTAACTTATTTCCGCAGAGAGCCGGGCAAAAACACGTCGCCTGTAGAGTTCGACCATCCAGACCCGAAGGGCACTCAGGGCGCCATAGCTTAGCAGGATAAGCAGCAGTGCCAGTGCCAGCGAATACACTGCTCGCAGGGATCCGATGTTGGCGATGCTGTTGATCAACGTCTGCACGGCGATCGGGACGGCCAGTGTCATCACACTAATCGCGCCGCCATAAATAATGATCACCCAGAGAAAGCTGGACTCCGGGGTCAGTAGCGCCCAAAGCTGCCTGCGCAGCTCGGGTAAATTAATACGAGCGTCGTTACTTGCCATGGCTAAACGTCACACCAACATCCGTGTTGATTGAAGGGATCTACCTGTAGTTCTGAAGTTACGGATGGGACGATGAAAAGGATTAAGGTAATCTTTGCGGTGGTGACTACAGGGAATGCTGTGGATGCGCAAAGCGGATACAGGGGTTTGGATCCCCGTTAGGCGAGAAAAATCAGAAAGGCGCCCGTCGCTGGCGCGACTGTTGCAGCTATTACTTATCCTTCTGGCTGGATGCGCGGGTGCCCCCGTGGTCACGGAGAAATCCGAAACTTACGTATCTGATAGAGCATATAGGCTATCTCCCTTGCATGAGATATTGCCGCCAGAATCGACGCCGGATTCGGGGGTCGCTCTGCTAGCAGATCCGACTGACGCCCTGTTAACCCGCTTACAGCTGATCGAGGCGGCGACAAGTAGCCTCGATTTACAGTATTACCTCTGGCAGGCTGATACCGTAGGTATCGCCCTGACAGAGGCGTTTCTTCGGGCAGCAGACCGGGGTGTCCGAGTTAGGTTGCTCCTCGATGACATCTACCACTCGGGCCGCGACGAGGTCTATCAAACCTTAGATAGCCATCCCAACATTGAAGTCCGATTGTTTAACCCTATGGGTAATCGGGGCATGGCAAAAACGGCGAACTATGCATTACGCAAAGCCCAGTTTAATCACCGGATGCACAACAAAATTTTCTTGGCGGATGGCTACGCGGCTGTGTTGGGCGGAAGAAACATTGGAGATGAATACTTTGGCCTGGATACCAGTTTCAATTTTCAGGATCTCGATGTCTTGGTCACGGGGGCGGGCGCCCAGGAGGCAGGGGAAGCCTTTGATTTGTTCTGGAACGCCACGCTAGCTGTACCTATCGACACACTCTACCCCGATACTGATCGTGCAGCGTATCTTGTCAACCGAGAGCCCTTGCGAGCCGTTAGCCGAGAGCTGACCGCAGCACTTGGGCGGTCAGGGGTAGAACTGCTGGCGACGCCGGACTGGATAAGGCGAGTGGGAGGCGAGCTGAGTTGGGCAGAAGCGCAGGTCTTGGTCGATCGACCTGATCGAAGCGCTGACAATCCCGAGACCGCTTTTGCTGCTTTTGCGAGCGATCCCCGCCTTAGAGCTGATCGAGAGGTGACCATTCAAACCGCTTACTTGATACCTAATGGACCTGCGCTCGGAACCCTGACAGCCTTTGCCGAACAGGGGGTGAGACTGAAAATTCTTACCAATTCTGCCGCATCAAATAATCACGGATCCGTGCACGCTTACTACATGCCTTATCGAGCTCCGCTTATCAACGCGGGTGTAGAGCTTTATGAGCTGCGTGCTACGGGCGACTTGCGTGAATATTTAAGCCGAAATCAAGAGTTGGGCAGGGCAGGGTTACACACCAAGGCCATGGTCATTGACCAAGAAGTCAGCGTGATCGGTTCTTACAACATGGATCCACGGTCGCGGGTTTGGAATACCGAGATAGCCCTGCT
>CAXPOA010000155.1:0-3819 GCA_964218505.1 Luminiphilus sp. | reverse complement strand
AATTGGCCGATCCTGGCAAGATCTGAAGCGTCGTGATGCCACCGGCGAGCGCTCTGCCGAAACCTGGATCCTGTGGCCAGACGCTGTGCTCAGACCATACCTCTGCCGTGACCGGTGCCGTTGCCTCGTTACCGTCCGAGTGAGCATCGACATCGGGACTTGGGTAAACCCCGAGGTGAGAGTGGACATCGATAATGCCTGGCGTCACCCATCGACCGGTTGCGTCGATAATCCGGCTGTCTTGGTCATAATTTCCCGAGCCGACCCACGCGATCCTCCCGTTCTCTAGGTACAGATCGGCGTTCTCGAGCCGCTCGCCGGCTCCCGTCAGAATAGTGGCGTTGCGGATCAATGTAGGTTCTGAGGGTAGTGGCTCATAAGTAGAGGGAAACGGCAGGTTGTCGGCCTGCGCAAGACCGCTGGCAAGTAGAAATGCCGCAGTGAGGGTTTTCGATGTCATGGGGGGGCTCCGTATTGACGTCGCGCCGCACGTTATCGTTTTTTTCTCTGACTGCCAATCTTTTTGAAGAGGGTGAATGGAAACTTTGCTGACACTTGCTGGTCTCGGCGGCGGTGGCTCGTAAACGAGGGCCGGTTGTTGTCGGTACCGTCATCGCCAAGCCCAAAAAATGCCCGGATTTCAGTAGATTTCGCCATGGCATCCTCATACCCGAGCGCCATCAGCCGCTGGCAGTAGCCTTGTTCAAACAGGATGTATGAGAGCGCGCCGCCCGACCCGCTTTGTCTGATAGAGCCCGTTCGCTCGAGGAACCATCGGGTCGACGCGGGCAACTCATGAATAAACTCGCGGGCGAGGGCCCCCAAAGAGCGACTGGGAGATATGGTCAGGCTGTCAATCACGCGTAGACGAGAGAGACCTGCATCGGCCAGCTGCCGTGCACTCAAAGGTGCTACTAGTGAGTTAATGCGCTTGAGGGAGTCTAAGTCAGTCTCTGTAGAATCCAGGAAAACGGCGTTCAGTAATTGTCCCAACACTTGGGGAATGGTTGGCGCTACCGCCGACTCCTGGTCAGCTCCGAAGGCGCCCCCTTGCTCGCTTACTCCGATAATGAGCAGTCGATCGGCACCGAGGTGAATTGCAGCGCTTAAGGGGCGTGTTTGTCGCAGGGCGCCATCCCCATAAAAATCATCACCGAGGGGTGTTGCGGGAAACAGGGTGGGTAGGGCCGAAGAGGCGAGGAGGTGATCGATTCCCAACTGACAGGGCTGGCTGTCTCGGTGAGTTCTTCGCCATGGGGTTAAATGAGCTTGGCCCTGATAGAAGGTCGTCGACTGACCGTTTGAATAGTTCATGGCCGTGACGGCTATCGCCTCAAGTTCTCCTGAGGCGATGGCGGTATCCACATAGTCGAAGCTCACCACCTCATTGAGTAAGCCCCTAAGCGGAGAATTGTCCAGCAACGCAAGCGCCTGACGTCGCTCAGTGCGTGACCATAGCAACGACCAAGCAATTCGCATGGCATTACGGGCCACACCAAGCGCGTCGGTCCGATAGATGTCCTCGCTTGCCAGAGATCCCCAAATCGCTGCGAGAGTGCGGACCCGGTTGCGAAATGCTCCGGGCCTCCCCGCTAGCCCTAAGGCATTAATGGCGCCAGCAGAGGTTCCCGTGATGATAGGGAAGGGCTGTTCCATTTCCTTTGGCAAGATATTCGCAATCGCCCGAAGCACGCCCACTTGATAGGCGGCACGGGCGCCCCCGCCCGCAAGCACTAGCCCTGTTTTAATCGACATAACTTAGTTCGCCGTTCCCTCGAAATCGCGTTAGGCTCACACTCGACGAATATAATACGAGAGAACGCCATGCCTCGCTTTATTGATTTATCGATTTATTTGGAGAACGACGTCATTAGCGATCCGCCAATGATGCAGCCCAACATCGACTACATCCGTCACGAAGAGGGTGCCGAGCAGGTGAAACTGTTTTTTGATGGGCTCGATACCAAGGACTTACCCGATGCGGAAGGCTGGGCGGTAGAGTTTGTGCAGCTCTGCACACACAACGGTACGCATCTTGATGCCCCCTATCATTTTCACAGCACTATGAATGAGCGTGATGGAGGCCGTGAACGGTCGATTACCATTGACGAGGTGCCCCTCGAATGGTGTTTTCAGCCCGGCGTCAAGCTCGATTTCAGAGACAAGCCAGACGGTTATGTCGTCACCGCAGAGGACGTTGAGATGGAACTCGCGCGTATCGATCACCGCTTAATGCCGCTGGAGATTGTGGTGGTAAATACCGCTGCAGGCACCGCGTATGGGCAGCCTGATTACGTCAATAAAGGATGTGGCATGGGCTATGAGGCCACCATGTATTTGCTGGAGCGCGGAATCCGCGTGACGGGTACCGACGCGTGGAGTTGGGATGCGCCTTTTAGCTACACTGCCGAGCGCTTTGCAAAAGACAAGGACGCGAGCATTATCTGGGAGGGACACAAGGCGGGGAGAGATATTGGCTACTGTCACCTCGAGAAGCTTCATAATCTAGAATCTCTGCCTGCCACTGGCTTCACGCTTAGCTGCTTCCCTCACAAGATCAAAGGGGCCTCTGCCGGATGGACGAGGGCAGTAGCCATTCTTGACGAGTAGTGGTTTACCTTATTCACTGAATTGAGCCCGCAACTCTGTGTATGCTCCAAGAGCTGTCTCGCGGGCTTCCTTGTGATCGACGATCGGTGAGGGGTAGGTTTCCCCCAGCTTGATACCGGCGGTTTCGAGTATCAAGGGGGGCGCCTCCCAAGGCTTATGGAGATATTTGTTGGGTAGCTCCGCTATTTCGGGCACCCATCGACGCGTGTATTCTCCAGCCTTATCGAATTTTTCACCCTGCGCCACTGGATTGAAGATGCGAAAGTAGGGTGAGGCATCCGCTCCCGATCCACCCACCCATTGCCAGGAGCAGGCGTTGGAGGCGAGATCGGCGTCAAGTAAACAATCCCAAAACCAAAGCTCGCCAAGTCGCCAGTGTGTGAGCAGATGCTTGCTTAGAAATGAGGCAACAACCATGCGAACTCGATTGTGCATGAATCCGGTCTGCCACAGCTCGCGCATGCCGGCATCCACGATGGGATAGCCTGTCATACCCCTCTGCCATGCCTTCAGATAGCCCGGGTTTGCGCCCCAGGGAAAGTGATCAAACTTGGTGTTGAAAGCCCTATCGGGCATTGCCGGAAACTGGGCTACCAAATGATTGCAAAACTCACGCCAGCCAATTTCTGCCAGAAACTTATCGATGGATGCGCTTGTGGAGGGCTCCGCATGTTTTAGGTGTTGGGCCGCCGCCCATATTTGGCGGGGGGAGATTTCGCCAAATTTTAGAAAGGGTGAAAGCCGCGATGTATTGGGTTGAGCGGGAAAGTCCCGTCCCTCTCCGTAGTTATTAATATGGCCTTCAAGAAATCCTTGTAGAGCGTGTTCGGCGCCCGCCTCTCCGGGGGACCATAGTGTTTCCCAGCCCTCGGCCCAGTTGGGTTTGCTGGGGAGTAAAGTGAGCTCATCCAAGGACAGGCTTTGGATCGGCTTGTCTGCAAACTCGAGCGCAGGTGCGGCCACGGGTTGACTGGGTTCCCTGGCCTTGAGACAGGCCCGCCAAAATGGAGTGAATACCTTGAAGGGGGTGCCGCCACCGGTTTTTATTTCTTCCGGCTCGAAAAGAAGCGTACCGGTGTAGCTTTTGAAGTCGCCTCCATTTGCTTGGCAGAGGTCTTTGATTTTTGTTTAAAGCGACTCTGCCCAAGGCTGATACTGCCTGCTCGCATAAATATGCTTAGCGCCTGTCTCTTCCATTAAGGCTTTTAG
>CAXPOA010000154.1:0-5906 GCA_964218505.1 Luminiphilus sp. | reverse complement strand
CCTGAAAAGATTCTGAAAGCCGAAATCGATCCGCTCGCTGGGCCTCAACCCTATCAGGGGCGGGAAATGGCTTTCAAATTGGGTTTGAAAGATCATCAGGTGAAGCAATTCGTCACCATTTTTATGGGACTTGCCAAGCTATTTAAGGACAAGGACTTGGCGCTGATTGAAGTAAATCCCCTGGTCATTACCGATGCAGGCAACCTTCACTGCCTCGATGCCAAAGTCGTGGCGGACTCAAACGCGTTGTACCGCCACAAGGACCTTCAGGCGATGCATGATCCATCTCAGGAGGATGCGCGGGAAGCCCATGCCGCCGAGTGGGATCTCAACTATGTTGCTCTCGAAGGCAATATAGGTTGCATGGTCAATGGTGCCGGTCTGGCGATGGGTACCATGGATATCGTAAAACTCCACGGCGGAGCCCCAGCAAACTTTTTGGACGTCGGTGGCGGCGCCACGAAAGAGCGCGTGACCGAGGCCTTCAAAATCATCTTGTCTGACGAAAACGTCAAAGCCGTTCTGATTAATATCTTCGGCGGCATTGTTCGATGTGACCTCATCGCCGAGGGGGTGATTGGAGCCGTGGAGGAGGTTGGTGTGTCGATCCCGGTTGTCGTCAGGCTGGAGGGTAACAACGCAGAACTAGGCAGACAGGTTCTTGCGGAAAGTGGCTTGAATATTATCGCAGCGACGAGCCTCACCGACGCTGCCCAACAGGTAGTAGCGGCGGCAGGGGGTCAGCAGTGAGCGTTTTAATCAACAAAGATACGAAGGTTATCTGTCAGGGTTTTACTGGCTCACAGGGGACCTTTCACTCAGAGCAGGCTATCGCCTATGGCACAAATATGGTGGGGGGCGTAACCCCGGGCAAAGGGGGTCAGACCCATTTGGATTTGCCGGTATTTAATACCGTACAGGATGCGGTGGACGCTACTGGGGCCGACGCCTCAGTGATCTATGTGCCGGCGCCATTTTGCAAGGACTCCATCCTAGAGGCGGCCAACGCTGGGGTGAAGCTCATCGTCTGTATTACCGAGGGAATTCCCACGCTAGACATGCTGGACTGCAAGGTTAAGTGTGACGAGCTGGGCGTCCGCTTAATCGGACCGAATTGTCCAGGGGTCATTACTCCGGGAGAGTGCAAGATTGGCATTATGCCTGGCCACATTCACCAGCCTGGCAGAGTGGGCATTGTGTCTCGATCAGGAACCCTCACCTATGAGGCGGTGAAGCAGACCACCGACGCCGGTTTCGGGCAATCTACTTGTGTAGGTATTGGTGGTGATCCGATCCCCGGGTCAAATTTTATCGACATTCTGGGTTTGTTTGAGGCAGATCCTCAGACCGAGGCGATCGTCATGATCGGGGAGATCGGTGGCACGGCCGAAGAAGAGGCCGCGGCATATATCAAGGCAAACGTTACCAAGCCTGTGGTGTCATATATCGCAGGGGTTACGGCTCCTAAGGGGAAGCGCATGGGCCATGCTGGTGCAATCATCTCGGGAGGCAAGGGGACGGCTGACGAGAAGTTTGCGGCCTTGGAGGACGCAGGCGTCAAAACTGTTCGTAGCCTAGCAGATATAGGCTCAGCCATGAAGGAGATCACTGGCTGGTGATGCACTGTAGGGTGTTTGAGAAACCCGCGCTGGCCGCGGGTTTTTTGTTTTGAGAGCTGCGTCTCGTTTGAGTTCCATGGGCACTTGAATCTCACCAAACATGCCCCCATCTACCCTTTATTAAGAGACTTCAAATAGGGTACTCAAGATCATGACTGCTGCAGCACGCGAAACAATGGGCTTCCAGACGGAGGCCAAAAAGCTCCTTCAACTGATGATTCACTCGCTGTATTCGAACCGCGAGATATTCCTCCGCGAGCTGGTTTCCAACGCCTCTGATGCTATTGATAAACATCGTTTCGCGGTCATCAAGGACCCGAATCTGGCATCGGGCAGCAGGGATTATCAGATACGGGTATCGGTAGATTCTGAGTCCAAAAGGGTGACAATCGAAGACAACGGTATCGGTATGAGCCGTGAGGAAGTCATTGAGAATCTGGGCACCATCGCCAAATCAGGGACCGCGGCGTTTATGGAGCAGCTCAGTGGGGATCAGAAAAAAGACAGTCAGTTGATTGGGCAGTTCGGGGTCGGTTTCTACTCATCTTTCATTGTTGCAGATTCGGTTGAGGTAATCACTCGTAAGGCGGGTTCAGATGCGGATCAAGCCACCCATTGGGAGTCAGCGGGAGAGGCTGAATTTACCGTTGAAAGTGCTTCTCGAGATGAATGCGGCACGACCATTATTCTCCATCTAAAAGAGGACGCAGAAGAGTTCGCCAGTGATTGGCGCATTAGAAGCGTTATCAAAAAGTACTCAGACCATATTTCGGTGCCTGTATTGATGCCCAAGGCAGAGTCGCCTGCTGAAGGGGACCAGGACACTCAGGAGCAGACTCAGGAAACGGCACCTGAGTGGGAGCCCATTAACGAAGCGAAGGCGCTGTGGACTCGAAGTCGTTCCGATGTGTCGGATGACGAGTACAAAGGCTTTTACCAGCATATTTCCCATGACTATGAAGACCCCATGACATGGAGTCACAACAGAGTAGAGGGCAAGCTGGAATACACTTCGTTGCTCTACATTCCGGCAAAAGCGCCGTTTGACTTATGGAATCGAGAGGGTGCTCGTGGACTAAAGCTTTACGTACAGCGCACCTTTATTATGGATGACGCCGAGCAGTTTTTGCCTCTGTACTTGCGATTTGTCAAAGGCGTGCTGGATTCAAACGATCTTCCCCTCAATGTATCGAGAGAGATACTGCAACAAAACGCCAGCGTCGACTCCATGAAGTCAGCGTTAACGAAGCGCGTTCTCGATATGCTGCAGAAGATGGCCACTTCGGATCAAAAGAAGTATCAGATATTCTGGGATACCTTCGGAGAGGTACTGAAAGAGGGTCCTGCGGAGGACTTCGCGAACAAGGAAAAGATCGCCAAGCTATTGCGTTTTTCCAGCACCCATGACGACAGTGAGAAGCGTGAAGCCGGCCTGACAGACTATGTAAATCGGATGAATGAAGGCCAGGACGCTATTTGGTATGTCGTGGCAGAGAATCATGCGACGGCGAAGAATAGCCCGCATCTGGAAGTATTCAGAAAGAAAGGTATCGAAGTCCTGCTCCTCTCAGACCGTATTGACGAATGGCTGATGAGCAATCTCATGGAGTTTGATGGCAAGCCGCTCAAGGATGTAGCCCGCGGCAGTCTGGATTTAGAAGCCGATAGTGAGGAGGACAAGGCGGCACTTGAAGCGGCCAAAAAAGATAGCGAAGGGCTGATCGAGCGGATGAACGCCGTGTTATCCGAGAGCGTTGCCGAGATCCGTCCGACAATGAGGCTCACCGAGTCACCGGCTTGTCTGGTTGTTGGCGAACACGAAATGGGTGCCCAGATGCGCCGGATCCTGGAGGCGGCAGGTCAGGAGGTTCCAGACAACAAGCCAATCTTGGAGCTCAATACCACCCATCCGCTGTTGGCTCGATTGGATGCCGAGCAGGATGAGGAACGTTTTGCTGATTTGACTAAAATCATTTTTGATCAGGCGACCTTGGCTGAAGGGTCTCCACTGGAGGATCCTGCCACGTACGTTGCCCGACTAAATCGGTTGTTACTAGACCTCAGTCAATGATTGTCACCATATGGCGGCATGGCGAAGCGGCGAACACCGCTCCCGACGAGAATCGACGCCTAACTCCAAAGGGTCAGGACGCGCTGGCGAAAGCGGGATCACGTTTCGTTGCTTTTCTTGAGGAGAACGAACTCGCGTATCCTCAGGAGACACTCCATAGCCCTTTGGTGCGGACGACTGAAACTGCTGCGACGCTCAGTGGTATTTTTCAGGCTGCGCCCTCGGTCCATCAAGGCTTGGCCCCGGAGGCGTCTACGCCGAAAGAGCTTTGCGAGTGGCTTAATCAGAGAGAAGCCAAGCATCTATTGCTAGTCGGCCATCAACCCTTTGTGTCCTCGCTGATTTGGTATTTGTTGGATGACCACGGATTGCCGCCCTTGTTGCCCGGAGGCTATGCAACGATCGAGTTGTCCTGCTTTGAACGCGGAGCTGGAGCGCTATTAATCGGTTGCCCCGACCCATTGCAGGCCATGGCATGGTGACTGGCCAGTTGCAGATCTTGGCAGATAGCCGATGACTACCGAGTCCCTGACGGGTGCCTGTGGATCAGGCGACGCCATCTCCTGCCAGGCTGATGGACTGACTTATGCCGGTATTGAGTGGCAGCCCGAAGGGGACCCCCTGGTGATTGCAATTCACGGCTGGCTCGACAATGCATTGTCTTTTAACGAGATAGCACCACTACTCTCGCCTTTTCGTGTAATTGGTTTCGATCTATCAGGCCATGGGTTGAGTTCATGGCGCTCTCCCGATTCCACATACAATATCTGGGATGACATTCCGCAGCTCGTCACCATAGTTCATCAGATCGCCTTGGGGCCTGTAGTGATTATGGGGCACAGCAGAGGTGCGGCCATCGCCACAATTCTTGCTAGCATCCTTGGTGACAAGTGTAGTCATTTGGTGTTGATCGACGGTTTGATTAACGCCTTTAACGACGACAATAACACGGTGGATCAGCTATCACGCTTTGTGGCGGATCGCCGAAAGTATCTCTCCAAGCCCCCGCGTTTTTTTGAGTCGCTAGATGGGTTTGTAGAGAGGCGACGCGCTTTTGGCTTCGATGACAGCAGTGCTAAGAAGCTTGCCCCGCGTGCCCTGGAAGCAACCTCAGCTGGATTGCGATTGAGGACCGATCCACGACTGCAGGGAGCGTCTGCGCTTTGGCTGAGTCCGGAGCAGCGGGATGAGATTTATGCCGGCGTTACCGCCTCCGTGCTTGGCATTTGTGCAACCGAGGGACTGTTTGAGCGATCGGGGACCCCGGAGAAAATGCTCAAGGAGGCGAGACAGCATTTCGACCGATTTGAGTGTGTTCATCATGATGGCAGTCACCACCTTCATATGGATACTGCCTACGCGGCGTCGGTGGCCGACATAATTAAGGCCTTTGTGCTGAAATAAGCAGTGCTGCCGACCTAGCGGCTCGATCGCATTTGCAACAGCGCGAGAAATTCGTCCCTTGTGCGCGCATCAGAGCGGAAGGTCCCAAGCATGGATGAGGTCTTGGTGCAGGAGTTTTGCTTTTCGACCCCGCGCATCATCATGCACATGTGCTCGGCCTCGATGATGACGCCAACACCAAGGGCACCTGTCACGTCCAAAATGCTTTGCGCGATTTGAACCGTTAGTTGTTCTTGGATTTGAAGTCGTCTCGCGAACATATCCACGATTCGGGCGACCTTCGAGAGCCCGAGAACTTTGCCCTGCGGGATATAGGCCACGTGGCATCGTCCGATAAATGGCAGAACGTGGTGTTCACAAAGGGAGTACAGCTCGATGTCCTGGACCAATACCATTTCGCTGGAATCAGAGGGAAACAGCGAGTCATTGACGACCGTTGTCAGATCTTCGCGATACCCACGCGTTAAAAAAGAGAAGGCTTTTGCCGCTCGCTTCGGCGTATCGAGGAGCCCGGGGCGAGAAACATCCTCTCCCACATGCTCCAGTATTTTTCGCCAATACTCTTCCACAACGTGCTCCTTTATCGAGGGGCGCAATGGTAGCATGCCGTCCCAGGCTCCCGCTGGTGCTTTTATGGCGACTTTTAAACAGCTTATTGCAAGCGCTGCTGCAGAACTTAAGCTAGCCGATATCTTTTGTGGGCATGGTTATGAGTCCACCCATGACGAAGCGGTGGCGCTGGTGCTTGCAGCTGCCAAGTTGCCGATCGACTCGGACCAGTCTTTATTAGATCGGAAGAGCGTCGTGTAGGG
>CAXPOA010000153.1:0-8374 GCA_964218505.1 Luminiphilus sp. | reverse complement strand
AGTGGATGCGCTTACCATCACTAATCACCAAGCCAAACAAAGAGACCCTCTCGGTTGCCATAACGCGCCCCGAGCGCTGCTGCCACGCTGGCTCGTAGTAGTGGCGCTTCAGGAGGTAGGGATTGGTTTTAAGCAACCACGCCGGATCGATAGTCGCGCACTGCCTCGCAAATACCTGTGTAGTCTCGACAATCTCAGCAGCGACCAGCCACTTTGGCGGCTTTTTGAATAATCGTGATCCAGGAAAAATTTGAAGCTTACGATTACGCGCGGCGTTGAATATTCTACCCTCATCCTGTTGCGCTATTTGTCCGAGGAATCCCGCGAGCAGTGCACGATGAATGCCCTCATAATGATGCTCATCTGGCAAGCTAGCTCTAACCTTAAAGCCCAACTGACGGCTGGCCACAACAAGCTGGCTGTGAATATCTCGCCACTCTCGCAACCGAAGGTAGGACAGGAATTCCTGCTTACAACGCTTACGAAATTGATTTTGACTGAGGGTCTGGCGCTGCTCCTCGACATACCGCCATAAATTGACCCAGCTTAAAAAGTCTGAAGACTCGTGCTGAAAGCGCGCGTGAGCCTGATCCGACTGAGTCTGCTTCTCCGAAGGCCGCTCTCGTGGATCCTGAACTGAAAGCGCACTAACGATAACAAGGGTCTCGGTTAAGGCATTGTTGTCAGCCGCCTCGAGTATGATTCGAGCCAGCTTTGGATCGATGGGAAGCCGAGCCATTTTTCGCCCAAGGCTTGTGAGTCTGCCTTTTTTTGTGACAGCACCCAGCTCTTCCAGAAGCTTATAGCCCTCTCGGACCATGGACCCCTCTGGCCTATCGATAAAAGGAAATGTAGCTACCTTTCCCAAGCGAAGTTCAAGCATCCGTAAGATTACCGCGGCGAGATTGGTTCTCAGGATTTCTGGATCCGTGAATTCAGGACGAGCTAAAAAATCGGCCTCGCTATAAAGGCGAAAACAAACACCGGCGGCGACACGTCCGCAACGCCCTTTGCGTTGATTTGCGCTGGCCTGAGAAATTTTTTCAATGGGTAAACGCTGCAACCGAGAGCGATAATTGTAACGACTGATTCTTGCGGTTCCATTGTCAATGACATACCGGATACCGGGTACGGTTAAGGAGGTTTCCGCCACGTTGGTGGCGAGGATGATCCGAAGCCCAGGACCCGATGGGTTGAACACCCTATTTTGCTCGGCGGCACTCAATCGCGCGTACAACGGCAAGATTTGTCTCTGGTCATTACCTCTCAGCTTGCGCGAAAGCTCACGAATTTCACGCTCTCCGGGCAAAAAAACAAGCACATCGCCTCGAGGGCCAAATACCTCCTGCTCAATATCATCGAGTAATCGCGCAATCTGCTCTGAGTCACTCTCCTCCTGCTCATCGTCGGCACCAAGATAGTGAACCTCAACGGGGTAGGTACGCCCTGAAACCTCGATGATCGGGGCATTGGAAAAATGCTTTGAAAAGCGCTCAACGTCGATGGTTGCTGAGGTCACGATCACTTTCAGGTCGGGTCGCCTTGGCAGGAGTTGACTCAAATAACCCAGGATAAAGTCAATATTCAGGCTGCGCTCATGAGCCTCATCGATGACAAGGGTGTCGTACTGACGCAATTCCTTATCGCGCTGAAGCTCGTTCAATAGAATGCCGTCGGTCATCAGCTTTATTGCTGTTTGCTCCGAGACTGAGTCAGTGAATCTGACCTGATAACCCACCAACTCTCCGAGGGGGCTATTGAGCTCATCAGCAATCCGCTGGGCAACATTCCTCGCTGCGAGACGCCTGGGCTGGGTATGCCCTATTCGGGCGTCAAGACCGCGACCCAGCTCGAGGCATATTTTTGGCAACTGGGTGGTTTTCCCGGAACCAGTCTCACCCGCGACAATGACGACCTGATGAGTGGAAATCGCTTCAGCGATCTCCAGCCGGCGGTCAACAATAGGCAGTGCTTCAGGGAATCGTATCCCTGCAGGGATACGTCGACGGCCGGACAATGGGTGAGCTGCTGGAATAGCCTCGCGTTCAGACACGGTATAAAACCTTTTCCGCGACAGCTAACTCAGGACGCGTCTCGCAACTCTCTTCGCAGAATCTTGCCGACATTGGTTTTGGGAAGGTCCTCTCGAAATTCAACAAGTCGCGGCACTTTGTACGCGGTGAGGTGCTCGCGACAATAGTCCTTTACCGCCTGTTCAGTTAGGGAGCCGTCCCTGGGCACGACAAACATCTTAACGATTTCACCGCTGGTATCGTCGGGAACACCGACCGCTGCGCATTCAAGCACGCTCGGGTGTTTACTCAGGACATCTTCGAGTTCATTGGGATATACGTTAAAGCCCGAGACCACGATCATGTCTTTTTTACGATCCACTATGCGCAGATATCCGTCTGGCTGTATGACCGCAACATCGCCGGTGGCAAACCAACCCGCCGGAGAAATAACTTCCGCAGTAGCCTCTGGTCGGCGCCAGTAGCCCTGCATTACCTGCGGTCCTTTTATGCAGAGCTCTCCCGCTTCATCGATGCCCAAGGGCTCGCCCTGATCATTGATTACTCGCACTTCGGTCTCAGGAACCGGTAACCCTATCGTTCCTATTTGCTGGGCTCCACCCGGGTTACTGGTAGCCACCGGGGAGGTTTCAGTGAGTCCATAACCCTCTGAAACAACGCATCCCGTAATATTTTGCCACTCCGCTGCAGCTGCCTCAGTTAACGCCATGCCGCCCGATAGAGTCACTTTCAGTGAGGAAAAGTCGAGCGCCTTAAACGAAGAATCGTTACAGAGCGCAACGAAAAGCGTATTGAGGCCACAAAACAGTCGTGGCTTGTATTTATCAAAGGCGCTAACGAGTGACGGAAGGTCCCTCGGATTCGGGATGAACACCGTTTGTGCTCCCACATACAGACTGTACATCGACGCAGTGAATGCATAGATGTGGTACACCGGGAGCGGCTGCATGAAAACATCACCGGCACCTGCAAGGTCATGAGACGCAAAAAAGGCATCACACTGCATAACGTTTGCCACGAGGTTGCCATGTGAAAGCATGGCGCCTTTTGCCACGCCGGTTGTGCCTCCGGTGTACTGCAACATGGCAAGGTCATCGGCCCGGGATAGCACAGGCTTTAACTCTAGAGTTCGCCCCGCATTTAAAACCTTCCTCAATTTCATGGCCCCCGGGATACTGAACGGAGGCACCAGCCTTTTGACATATTTGGCAACGAAATTGATGAGATGACGCTTGGGCGCTGGATGGAGGTCAGCAAGCTCGGTAACGATTACCGTTTGAACCGAGGTTTTCGGCAAAACCAGCGACGCATTTCGGGCCACGTTCGCCTGCACCACGAGCAGCTTTACATCAGCATCGTTGAACTGATGCTCTACTTCCCGCTCGGTGTACAGGGGATTGGTGTTGACCACCACCATGCCTGCACGAAGAACACCAAGGACGACGACGAGGTACTGGATCAGATTGGGCATCTGGACCGCAACCCTATCTCCCTGCTCTAGGCCTGATGCCTGTTGAAGCCAGGCCGCAAAGTCTTGAGTGAGCCGATCCAGATCCTGATAGGTAAGGTCATGCCCCAAGCTGGTACAGGCTTTACGCTCGGCGTGTCTGGCAAAAGCATCCTCGAATAGCGCTACTATGTTGGGAAAGCGTGCGGTGTCTATATTCGTTGCTATTCCAACGCGGCTTAGCGCCTGCTCAATGGTCTGATTAAGTTCAGTTTGAAGCATTAAAATTCCCCACGTAAAAGAGGTGCAGATTTAATGGTACGGGCTCCCTCTCTTGATTGCGCCATAAGTGGATGCAGTTACACCCAAGAGCCTGTTATTCTAAGGGATGATTTTCAATTTTTCTTGCGCAAGGCTCAACAGTAGCCAAAAGCCGCACTAGCAACCTGCAACAGCAATTCAAAAAAGAAGGTTTAACCCATGCAAGCAGCCACTCAAATCACCAATCTCACTATTGATGAAATAAACGTCGGCGACACTGCGACCTACAGTCGACTCGTCACCGAGAGAGAAGTCGAGCTGTTCGCTGCGGTGTCGGGTGATCACAACCCTGTTCACCTTGACCCCGAGTATGCGGCGACCACCCAGTTTGGCGAATGTATTGCGCATGGCATGCTGACTGGCGCATTTGTCTCGGCAGCCATTGCCATGGAACTCCCTGGTCCTGGCACCATTTACCTAGGACAAAATCTCCAATTCAGGGCACCTGTTTTGCTTGGGGATACCGTCACCGTTTTTCTGGAAGTCATTGAAAAACACGAGACCAAACCATGGCTGAAGCTTTCGACAATGGTAAAAAATCAGGACGGCAAGGAGATTGCCAGAGGCGAAGCGTCCGTTATGGCGCCAGCAAAGAAAGAAACGGTTACCGTCGTGCCCCCGCCCGCAGCTCAGCTGCTAGACGACTCAGACGCAAACTGATTCGGATCAACATAAACCAGCCGCAGAGTAACAATTGGTTTTGACGGATCTGGGCGTATACCCAGCATAAGGGTGTTGACGGTGCCATCGTGCGTGGTTGCACCGACACAACCGATTAGATTGAGCCCAGCCTCCTCTGCCGACAGTGCGTCAGCGCTGTCAATTGGCTTGAAAACAGGCAAACTCTTTTCGGCCCTCAAGTCATCGGCAAGCTGAGCTACCAGCGCCATCACCCCGTCACGCCACGCCGAGAAGTTAAGAGTGCCGTTAAACGCAGCAGCATCCATCGACAGATCCATACGTACCGTGCCACCGTCTTCCATTTTTAACGTGGTGAGACTAACCCTGCGCTTCGCCTCTAACTCCCGGAAAATTCGTTTTGCACTTGTCCTCTCTGCTTCCAAAATACCCTGATTGAGCAAATTGGCTGCGACGGTGGCCAACTGGTTACTATCCAGTACTTTTTCTTTGTTCATGAGTTACACCAAGCCGAAAGCGCGCATTGTACCTGTTATCGCCAGCGAGGTGCGCGGACCAGAGTGAATATTCTGGTAAGCTGACGACCGCAGGCTACAGAGCGACTCCACGTGATTTCCAGAGACAACCAACCATGGCAACCCGCTGAAAGCCCCCTTTTGGACTGGTCGGAAACCGGAGTACCGCGGAGCGTTGATTTTGACGACGTTTATTACTCGAGCGTCGACGGAGTGGCCGAAAGTCGATATGTCTTTCTGCATGGCAGCCAACTTGATCAACATAATCAGCATTTTCCCGGGGAGGATGTCTGCGTTGTTGAAACAGGATTCGGCACCGGTCTAAACTTTTTGATCACGGCCGATCATTGGCTTTCCGAAAAGCGAACGAACAGTCCGCGCCTCACTGACTCGAGATTGCATTACATAGGCATCGACGCCATGCCACTGTCCGCGTCACAGCTGAAGCGGGCCTCAGCTGTGTGGCCGGAGTTTCAATTAGCCGCCGAGACCCTTATTGCTGAGTGGCCCGGATCGGTTCGTGGGTGCCATCGGCTTCAATGGCAGCCTTTGGGAATAACGCTGGATCTTTGGTGGGAGGATGCTGTTGCCGTACTCGGAGACCTGTCCTCTCGTGAGCAGCAGTGGGTGGACTATTGGTATCTGGACGGATTTGCTCCGGCGAAGAATGCTGGTATGTGGCAACCCAATCTCTTTGCTCACATGGCAGCACTCAGCAAACCCACGGCCCGCTTTACCACCTTCACCGCGGCAGGGCATGTTCGCAGAGGCCTCACCGAAGCGGGCTTTGAGGTTAAAAAACGCAAAGGGTTTGGCACAAAACGCGAGTGCTTGGAGGGCTTTTTGACGGCCACTACCCCGGGCTCTCCCTCCCAAGATAATGCATCAGACGAGAGACCCTCAGCAGCTCATGAGAAGGACTCCCCACTGTGTTCTTGGGACTTGGTGTCCCCATCTCGTGAGCCGGGTGAAGTTATCGTGGTTGGTGCGGGGCTTGCCGGGGCCTTCGCCGCTAGGGCACTCGCGGACCGGGGCCTTCAGATCCTTGTGGTGGACGGCAAGCAGGTTGCCTCTGGCGGCTCATCAAATCTGCAAGGCATTACCTACACGCGCCCCTCTCGTCGCTTCTCCCCGCTGACGGATTTCGCGATCGGGAGCTTTTTGCACGCCACTAGGTTCTACCGACGTCTTCTAAGCAACAGTGATGGGACTGACGGACTTCACGAAGGTAAAGACGGTGCAAGATGTGGCTACATCCAGCTTTCTGAAGACCGAAAAACCCTCGATTATCTGTCCCGTTTCACAGACCCATCCCTGCCTTTTCGAATCCTGAATCCAAACTCAGCGAGCGAGCTACTGGGTATGACCTGTGATCAGTGGGGTATCTGGTTTCCAGACGCCTGCTGGCTCAATCCGGCAGCCGTGTGTCGGGAACGTCTCGATCATCCTAATATCACCCTATTAGAAGAACATCCGGTTGTTTCTCTGTCGCGATCTGAAGCCGGTTGGCAGGTGCACTGTGAGGGAAGGAAGCTGCGGGCAGATACCCTGATACTTGCCAGCGCTCATGAGATTGCCTCCCACGCCTGCACTGATTGGCTACCCCTGCAGGTAATAAGAGGCCAAACAACCCACCTCCCCGCTTCGACCCTAGATAACGCCCCTTCAGTTGCTGTTTGTCACGAGGGTTATTTACCACCGGCCCGTGAGGGCATTCACTGCATTGGTGCAAGCTACGGACCCAACGATGCCAGCTGTGATGAGCGGCCGGCTGAACACGAGGAGAATTTGAAAAAATTGAATGTGGCGCTGCCAGCACTGTCCATTAACTGTGATGTACGAGAACTTAAAGGCCACGTAGCGCTGCGCTGTACCACCGCTGATTATTTGCCCGTTGTCGGCCCCGTGCCGGATAAAGACGCCTTCAACCTGCATTACGACCAATTGCGGCACCGAAAAACCGCAGTCATTGGCGGTCCTGTTCCGCTGCTACCCAATTTATGGATGCTTGGGGGCCTCGGTTCCCGCGGGCTGACTGCCGCACCGCTGGCCAGTGAAATTCTTGCCAGTGAAATTTGCGGGGAACCATCACCCGTCAGCAGGCAATTAAATCGAGCTCTTTCTCCGGCACGCTTTCTCGCTCGCGGTTTAATCAGGGGAGCCCCCCTGTGAAGTTCAGTTACATGAAACACTCAACATGGACTTCCCCCATGCTATTCGCCATCAATCCCCAGGGGGTTATTTACCTCACAGCCTCTCTTCTTCGGTTTGCGTCGATGGGACTGGGTCTACTTGCTCTGTGCCTCCAAAACTCATGGGGCACTGACTCTCCGCCAGACTCCGTGCCCCGCTATCGCGCCATCGTCGAAGACGTGAGAGCTTTCCCTAGGGAGAATTTCACGCAGGGGCTAGAAATCAGCGAAGGTAAACTCTATGTCAGCTCGGGGCTTTATGGACAGTCGGCAGTGAGGGTCTACGATTGGACTGACATGACGCTTGCGCGTGAGGCGGCACTGGCGCCCCGTTTTTTTGCAGAGGGACTGACCCGAATCGAGGACAGACTCTACGTGCTCACCTGGCGCGAGGGACGCCTACTGATTCTTGACCCCTCATCTCTCGAAATCCGCGCAGCAATGAGCTATCAAGGCGAAGGCTGGGGTCTGACGCACCACGGTCGTGGCCTGTGGCTATCCGATGGTTCCGATCGACTGATTCGTATTGATCTTTCTCAGGACGCTTCCGAAGATCTTTCTCAGGAAAAAACTGGTCAGAATGCGCCGACGGTCAGCGTCATCAGGGTGTCCCTCGACGGCAAACCGCTTAGGCGGCTCAATGAGCTTGAGTGGGTCAATGGCGAAATTTGGGCCAATATTTGGCGACAAGACACCATTGCCCGCATCGACCCCTCGTCTGGAAAAGTCGTCGGCCTGATCGACGCATCGAATCTTCTACAGCCAGAGGATCGATTGAGAGATACCGATGTATTGAATGGCATAGCCAGAGACCCGGAGACTGGGAAAATCTGGGTTACCGGTAAACGGTGGCCAAAAATCTTCCAAATTGTGCTTGAAGCCACAGACTAAAGCCCCTAAATCGTTACAATAGCGTCCTCCAGCACCTCACTAATTCCGGGTCGATACATCCTATGGCACCAGCTACTCCCTCCCAGGCTCTAGAGAACCACTTTGAACTCAAGCGCAGCACCCCGATCGCTGCACTCAATCTAACGGTGGAGCAATATGAGCATCCTGCGACTGGGGCAGTACATCTGCACCTTGGTAGCGAAAATCCTGAAAATGTTTTCATGGTGGCATTAAAAACCGTGCCTCAAGACTCCACCGGTGTCGCACACATACTCGAACATACAGTGTTGTGTGGCAGCGAGCGCTACCCGGTCAGAGATCCCTTCTTCATGATGT
>CAXPOA010000152.1:0-8529 GCA_964218505.1 Luminiphilus sp. | reverse complement strand
TGGCCTCGAAGCTCTCTATCAGGAGTATCGGGATCGGGGTCTGGTGGTAATCGGGTTTCCAAGCGATGATTTTTTTCAAGAAGAGAACGATGAAGGGGACGTCGCCACGGTTTGCTACGAAAAGTACAAGGTCAGCTTCCCCATGGTTGCAACAAGCGCCGTGCGCGGTAGAGACGTGAACCCAGTCTTTAAAGGGTTAGGCGAGGCAAAAGGCTATCCGCGATGGAATTTCTATAAGTATTTGATTAGCCCTGAAGGCGAGGTCATCGAACGGTTCAGCAGTAACGTGGCACCTGATAATGCAATGCTCCGCGCTCAACTCGATGCCGTTACCGCCAGCCTCCAGCCCTCTGGGAGTTCTGGCAGTTAGCAAAAAGCAAGACGTCTGTGTTTGCTGTCAGCGGAGGGTGCCTCTGACATTCCACCACCTCATCCCAAAAAAGATGCATCGGCGCGCCTGGTTCAAGCGGCAATACAGTCGAGAGCAGCTCAACGAAGGCATCATGGTGTGTCGACTCTGCCACAGAGGCATTCACAAAAAATATGACGAAATGGCATTGGGGAAACAATTCAACACCCTGACATCGTTATTGGATGATCCTTCGCTTGGGCAGCATTTTTCGTGGGTAAGTAAGCAGCGGGAGCAGGTTTAGCCAAGCAGCTCTCGGCGCAAGATCTCAGCGGCCGCAACGCTGGGCAGCTCGCCGCTGATTATTACATCGGCCGCCTCTTGAGCACGAGCACTCCAGGATTTGAACCCCGGCACCGCCCTGCTCTCCCAAAATTCGATGATGGACGCGGGGGTTCGCCCGCGTTCTATACTGTCCCGTTTCAACCGTCGCGCTAAACAAAGCTCCAGAGGCGTGTCCACAAAAACGAGGGAATCAACTTGCGCAGAGACCTGCTCCCACGCACCAAGCAATAAGCCCTCGACCAGAACAATCGGCGTCGGCACAATCATGTCGATGGCGATCACTCTCTCGTGGGTCGAAAAGTCATAACGGGGGCAGGGAATGGAGAGCCCGCGCCTGAGTGCCGCCAAGTGTTCTGCCAGTAATTCGAACTCAATTGCCGAAGGATGATCAAAATCAACTTGCTCTCGCTGGGCCAGCGTTAAGTGAGAAAGATCTCGGTAGTAAGCATCGACCGACAGCACGGTAACCAGCGGAGTGTGGTCGTCCCCTTGGCAAAGCCGACTAAACGCTGCGGCGATCGTGGATTTGCCGGATCCCGACGCACCTGTAAGCCCTATTATGTGCATAGGGCTAAATGCCTATGGCAAGCTAGCAGAACCATAGGTCTCAATAAGCTCTGCTGTAATACGCGCTTTCTCCACCCGGGGCGTGGTTTGCTGGCAGGCTCCGTTGTCCCAACGGTCGTATTCGCTATATGCGGGGTTTCCAATGTTAGTCACAAGCTCCCATACCAAAAGACACCTCTCCAGGTCGGTGAGCATTGAGGGCTCCGCGGCCTCCCGCAGCAAACCCTCCAACGTCGGGCTTGCTACCGTGAGCCAGTCCTCGTCGGGACTGTCGAAGATAATGGTGTGGGGTGCCATGTCAGTAAACAGCGGCCAGGGATTGCCCCGCACCTGCCCAGGATTACCGGTACGAGCAAAGTTGCCCCACGCAGCCATCATGACCGCTGTTAACTCCCTGGCGGAATCTGATTCGGGGTACATGTAACGTCCGATTGATCCGTACATGGGTGCACCCATAACAAAAGCAATCTCTGCCGCATGGGCCGCACCTAGAATTGAAGAAAACGGCACTAACCAATTGTCGGCGGTTTCATCCCAATCAAAACGGTATGCCCACGTAGCGGTATATCCGGCATTGCGCAGGCTGACTAGGGGCGCATCGACACCCCGTGCCTTCCAGCCCCGTGATCGCAAATCAATCCAGTGCTTGTATTTTGCCGGGTCCCGAAGACGCATTTTGGGCGGCCCCAAACCAAACAACAGCGATTGACCATCAACAAAATAGCGATTGAGTCCGAGCCAGAGCGTCACCTCATCCCGATTAGACCCCGCGATAACAGGCACGCGTTTGGCCAACGCCGGATCCGCAAGGGCTGTCGCGAGACCCACGCTAGGAATCACCACATCATCTGCTGTGGTTAAGGGAGCGATATGATCCTTATCCAGTCGGTAGTAGGCGGCAAGCAGGTCGTGGGCAGCAAGCTGGCGAAGTGCATTACCGTCAGCGGTCGCTGGATCCAAGCCCACCTCACCGATTAGAGACCAGGCTCCGCGATCAATTTCCGGGAACTCCGCATTCGCATTGATCGCCTGTCTCGGCGATACACTGGTGGTATAGCCAGATTGGGATATCGCCTTGTGGAAAAGGCCATCGGCCAGTGGAGTGACCAGCAAGGCATAGACATTGTGACCACCAGCGCTCTCGCCAAATATCGTCACGTTGTCGGGATCGCCTCCAAAAGCTGCAATATTACGTTGCACCCACTTGAGGGCCGCGATGAGATCGAGGTGACCAAAATTTGATGTTCGATCGAGTCCTTCGGCCTCAGCCTGAATGGAGGGGTGGGTAAACCACCCAAAAGGTCCCAGCCGATAGTTCACGGATACCACGACCACCTGCTCCCGGGCCGCCAGCGCACTAAAATCATAGGTATCCTTGGTCCCAGAGGTGTTACCGCCCCCGTGAATCCAGAACATCACCGGATAAGCTTTGGTTGAGAAGTCGTCAGGAGCGACCACATCCAGATAGAGACAATCCTCCTCCCCAACGGGTCTCTCTTCGCCCCCGGTGTCCGAAATCTCTCCCGAAATCTGCACACACATAGCCCCGCCGCGCGCTGCTATCGGCTGATTACTCTCGGTCACAGGCCGCGGTGCCTTCCAGCGGAGCTCTCCGACCGGCGGCTCCGCGTACGGAATATCAAGCCAACGAATGACGGGATGGCCCTCCGTAGCCACACCCTGAACAATTCCGGCGTCAGTGGCGACCGCCGCTCCCACTACAGGACGCAGGGGTGGAGCTGAGCAGCTGCTAATGACAGCTGCAAACAGCAAGGTGCCGGCGGCTAAGCTGACCAAGGCCAGCATTCGTTGAAGGTTGTTCATTGCCTGTCTCTGTATCGGAGGTAACCGGTGTTCACTGGTTTTTGAACGAGTTTACTGGTTCTTGTACGACTCTACCGGGGGGCCAGTTCATCGCCAGCCCTAAGGGCATTTATCGAGAGCATTAGGGCATCCAACGGGGCTGCCGGGCCATCAGCCGCTGCAATAGTTGGCTACCTACTCGGGCTTGTCGCCTGATCGGAGATGCGCGCGCCGCTCAAGCGCATCCTGCACCACCGTCGTGATTGCTGCCGTGCTGACGCCAATCATGAGCACTCCATTGATGGCCTGTATCGGACCGAGCAGGCGCCAGCGATCGCTCATCACAATATCCCCGTAGCCCAGAGTCGCGAAATTGACCAACGAATGGTAGAACGCTTCACGAAAGTGACTGAACTCGCCGAGACCCATGAACAGTAGCGCCCACAGGGCGCCCTGTAATAGATTGCCAAGCACGAGCATTATCATTACCTGTGAAATCAATAACATAGACCGGAGTCGTGTAGAGTTTTCTATAATGTTGGTATGGTCATAATAATGCCGGGTCGCGACCATCAACAGGGCCCCCTGAACGACAAGACACCCCATCATCGCGAAAAAGCCAACGGCAACAGCAACCAGTGTCATGAGTCACAGTACCTCGTATTTACTGCTCGCCTTCAGCAACGGGCTTATAAGCTCCTGACTAGCTGTCATCTCTAAGACCCTCTGGCTGATCAAATGGCGCTGATTCACGCTCCACCCACGCCCAAAAAAGCTGATACCCCACGGAAAGAATGACCGATCCGAGAAAGAGGCCAATCAGGCCCATCCAAATCATACCCCCAAGAGCACCCAGCAAGACAACGGGCATTGGAATATCGACGCCGCGACCCAACAGCAGTGGCTTCATGATGTTATCGGCCAGCCCTGCCACAACAAAATAGATAGTGAGGACGGTATTGCCGACTACGTCGCCTTCAGTAAATCCCCAAAGCCATCCCAGCACCGGGAGAACGACCACGATCGCGGGCAGTTGGATAATGCCGAGTATCAGGGCCAGAAGCGCCCAGACCCCCGCTCCCGGAATTTCCGCCCAAAGAAAACCAAAGCCCAAGAGTAACGCCTGAACAAAGGCCACCCCGATAACTCCAGCGGCCACCGAGCGAATGGTCGATACTGCCAGTCCCTGAAAATTGGCGCCTCGCTGACCACCCACCAATGCAACTGCAATACGGCGAGCGGCGGCGCTGCCTTGCTGCCCATGAATCATGATGATCACCGCAATAATCAACGCGCCTGCAAAAGTAAGCACCGTCGTAATCACCCCACCTGTTCCGCTCACAAGGCGTCGCAGCGCTGCACGAACCTCATCGGCATGGGCTTGAAGGTAACCCTGAAGGTTGTCAGATATCGCCGACCAGGCTTCATAAATCGCTGATCCAATGACCGGCCAGTCCTGTACCGATGGATCTGGCGCCGGGATTGAAGCGCCCTGGGCACGCCAGTCCGCCAGCGATCCGGTCAAATGCTCAATCAAAGAGACTCCCAACATAATCGATGGCACACCGAGTAACGCCAGACCAAGCAGTGCGATAACAGCACCAGATAAACGGGGACTATCGCCGAGCTGGATTGTTAAACGTTGCTGCAGGGGATACAGGGTGACGGCAAGAATCAACGACCAAACAAGCAGCGGCGCAAAAGGCAGAAAGAGTTTGGCACACACCCAAAGCATTAGGATGAGCAACAAGGCCCGCAGCGCCACCTGCATCAGATCGTGAGATAGACGGGTCCGCAGCTCCTCATAGAGATCCCCCATTCACTCTCTCCTCATGGTGATTGAATTTGCCCAGCAGTATGCCTTCTATTGGCGCCTAGTTCGACACAGCTATCGGCTGCTTTCCCATCATTTAAAGACAAGGCACATAAGTCGCCTGCTCTGGACTTAAGTGGCCAAGCACACCTCTGCGAAAGAGGCGACCGCGGCCCGTTTAAACCCCTCACGGCGTGTGCAGACAAAGAATCGCCGTTGCATTCGATAACCTGACGGCAGCCGCAACGGGACTAGGGTTCCGCTCTCAAAATGTGACGCCAAGACCTTTTCCGAAAGACAGCCGATTCCAATCCCTTGCTCCACAGCGCGGCGTATCGGTTCGTTGTGGCGAAATTCAAGAAATAGCTGAAGCTTTGGCAGCAACTTTGAAAAGGTCTGATCATAGCGCTGCCGCGCACCAGAACCTTTCTCTCGAAGAATCCATCGTTCGCTCAAAAGATCTTTCTCCGAAAGTTTTTCCTTTGCCGCCAACCGATGTTCTGGACTACAAAACACGACCAGCTCATCTTCCAGCCAGGGGGTGAGGCTCAGCATAGGGTGGCTGATTTCCTCCTCGATGAGACCAATATCAACCTGCTGCTCTATCAGTCTATTAACGATGTCTGGAGAATTGCCCGGCACAATGTCCACACGAGCTTGGGGATGCATCTCAAGCCAGCGTGCCAGATAGTCGACCGCTAAATGATTGGCAATCGTGTAGCTGGCACCAATGGTGATATCACCAATATCCTGATGCCCAGATATGAGTTGCTCAAACTCCCGCGCATGATCAAGCAGCGCCGAGGCACCCTCCCGCATTCGCTCACCCACCGCGTTCAGCATTAGGCGCCGCCCCACTCGATCAAACAGCGCGACACCATAGGTATCCTCGAGGGTTTTCAATGCTGCACTTACCGCAGATTGGGAAAGAAACAGTTTTTCCGCCGCCGCCGCCGTGCTTCCCTCGCTCACGACAGCCAGTACGATCTCCAGCTGTCTGAGAGTAAACCTTGGCCGATCTTGAGTAGCGCGTCGATTCATTGTCTTTAACTAACCTATTTATTTGGTCATTTATATCAATTAAACCCGTTTTAAAGGTAACTATAAACCCACTACACTTCGGGCCCTAGCTCAGCTGCACCAGAAGATCGGGTGCACTGGTCCGCCATCTACAACGGGAACACTTCCATGACCGAGCAAAAAGCAACCAACGTACATTGGCACGACGGAGAAATCAGTCGCGACGATCGCGATCGACTGATGAATCAGAGGGGCGCCACCCTCTGGTTTACGGGGCTCTCCGGCAGCGGGAAGAGCACGATTGCCGTTGCGCTTGAAGAGGCCCTGTTTGAGCGAGGCCATCTGAGCTATCGCCTCGATGGGGACAATATTCGCTTGGGTATCAACAAGAACCTCGGGTTCTCTGCGGAAGATCGCACGGAAAATATCCGCCGCATTGGCGAAATCGCAAAGCTCTTTGTGGACTCCAGCGTTATCGCGCTGACCAGCTTTATCAGCCCCTATCGAGAGGACCGCGATAAGGTCCGGGCACTCCATGAAGAGGCTGGCATGCCCTTTATCGAGGTGTTTGTTGACTGCTCACTCGATGAGGCAGAAAAGCGCGACCCAAAAGGCTTGTATAAAAAAGCACGCGCTGGGGAGATCAAAAATTTTACCGGTATCGATGATCCTTACGAGGCTCCTGAGAATGCCGAAATACATCTGCACACCGATCAGATGACGCTACAAGAAGAGGTTGATCTCCTACTCGAGTACCTCACAAAACAGAACATCCTTCCTGCCTAACCCGGAGAAACCTTTGTGATAAGCCCCCATGGATCCGACAAGCTACATCCTCTTTATGTCCGCGAAGAGACCGCCAGAGCCGCGTTAATCGCTGAAGCTCAAACCCTTCCCTCGTTGTTGCTGAGTTCTGCAGCGGCGGCGAACGCCGTCATGTTAGGTGCAGGCTACTTCAATCCCCTTACCGGTTATATGAACCTTGAGGATGCCATGTCGGTAGCCGAGACTATGAGGACCAGCGATGGCCTGTTTTGGCCCGTCCCCGTCGTGAACTTGGTCGAGAGTACAACCGCCAAACCGGGTGACCGTATCGCCCTCCGGGATCCCAACGTTGATGGCGAACCCGTCATAGCGATCATGCAAGTTGAGACCGTTGAGACCGTCTCGGATGAAGAAATTCAGCGCATGGCAGGTTGTATTTTCGGTACACAAGAGCCAAGTCACCCGGGAGTCACCACATTTACCTCTTTTGGCAAAACTCTCTTATCTGGGCCCATCGACGTGCTGAGCTTCAGCTACTTTGCGACCGATTTTCCAGACACATTTCAAACTGCCTACGATATTCGTGCAGAAATTGAAGAGCGGGGCTGGGAAAAAGTCGTCGCCTTTCAGACCCGTAACCCCATGCATTTAGCACACGAGGAATTGTGCCGGATGGCCATGGAGCGGCTTGAAGCGGATGGCTGTATCGTGCACATGCTCCTTGGAAAGCTGAAAGCCGGGGACATTCCAGCGGATGTCCGCGATGCCTGTATTCGCAAGATGGTAGACGTTTACTTCCCCCCTAACAGCGTCATGGTGAGCGGCTATGGTTTTGACATGCTCTATGCCGGACCCAGAGAGGCGGTGCTGCACGCCGTCTTCCGTCAGAACATGGGGGCAACTCATCTCATCGTAGGACGGGATCACGCGGGGGTTGGCGATTTTTACGGCCCCTTCGACGCGCAGACAATCTTTGATAATGAGGTCCCGGATGACGCCATTGAAATCGATATATTCAAGGCAGATCACACCGCATGGTCGAAGAAGCTTGGTCGTGTGGTAATGATGAACGAGGCCCCCGACCACGACAAGGAGGATTTCATTCTGCTATCGGGTACCAAGGTGCGCGAGATGCTGAGTGAAGGAATCGCACCACCCCCCGAGTTTTCTCGACCCGAAGTCGCTGAAATTCTTATGGCGCACTACCAATCAGAAAATGGCTGAAGCTGTTTAACAGTGGTACCTCAATCAGCGTCGACACCGCTGATTGAGGATGCATCCTGGCCTTTCAGCATCACGAGTAAGTTGTCGAAACGTGTTTTATCCACGCTGCGCTTTACTTCATAGGTGACATGGGTGGAGGGCCCTGCCGTCTTGTTCAGCCGAATTCCCCAGAGCCCGTCAATCTCGTTGGGCAACATCGAATAGCGCATGTCGATAACTCTATTGGGGTCACCGCCATCTAGCGCCAAGTAGCCGCTAGAGAACCAATCAAAGCGCGCAAGGTCTTTCGCCTGTTGGGAATCGTCTTCCAACCAGGGAAATTGGCTGGCTCGATCGAGCACGGCCACTGAGCCGCCGGGATAAACCTGCGCCTCTCCCCCCATCACACTGACGCGCACCGCATCCACCCAAAAACGCCCCTCATGACGGTAAATGATTTTCCACAACAGGATATTGCCGAGGGTGGGTTTTGCTGAAACCGCCGCGTCGTGATGCCCTCTGTTCGCGGCCAGTAGCTCACCCACCGCCTCTGCACGCTCGCGCTGTACGTACCCCACACTCAGATAACACAGGGCAAGAACCAGCCCGAATCGCGGCCAGGCGGGCGATCGACGGATGACACCAGCCACAATGAAGGCCAGCA
>CAXPOA010000151.1:0-3612 GCA_964218505.1 Luminiphilus sp. | reverse complement strand
ACTTAAGGCTCCTGATCTAGTTGGTACTGTTGTAGCTCTCCAACACGTCCTGAACCGGTCCGTCCATTCTCACGCGACCGTTTTCTAGCCAGATCGCCCGCGTACAAACTTCTTTGATGGCTTGTTCCGCGTGGTGCACCAGCACCACGGTTTTATCGCTGGCCAGCTTTTGAGACAAAGCCTGCCGCGCCTTTTTACGAAAGACGTTATCCCCCACCGCCAGAATCTCGTCGATCAGCAAAATATCGGTCTCCAATAAAAGCGCCGTCGCAAACCCCAGCCGTGATCGCATACCGGAGGAATAGGTTTTAACGGGCTGGTCGTAATAATCACCAAGCTCCGTAAAGTCACCGATTGCCTGCAAATGGCTCAACGCCTCCTTCCTCGGCATACCCTGAAGCATCGCGGCAAGGAGGGCATTATCCCGCCCCGACAAATCACCTTGAAAGCCGAGACCCAAAGACAACAAAGCTATGGTTTTCTCTGGATGGCGCCACACCTTGCCCGCCATCGGGGGATAGATACCTGCAATGATGCGCAACAAGGTGGACTTGCCTGCACCATTTCGGCCTACAAGCCCAACTCTCTCGCCTTGATTGATGCAGAGATCAAGATCATCAAGCACCTGATGACTATCGCTATTCGCCGCCATACCAAAGGACATGGCAATGCCCTCGAGAGTGAGTACTGGGGTCATGCGCTCACCACGCGCCGCGCCAAATGGGCGCTGTACCGATTCATAAACCGTAATACAACCAAAATGCCAATCACTGCGACGGCTCCAAGATTTAGCAAATGGAGGCCGTCGGGCGGCTCCTGCCACAATAAAATCTGTCGATAGCTATGAAGCAGGAAGGCAACCGGATTCCAGGTCAGTAGCGCATCTGCCGCGTCGGTGTTGGGGATATCCCTGATGTCCCAAAAAATACCCGAGACAAACATCATGAAGACCATGCCAAGGTTAATCAGTAATCCAAAATCCCGCTTGAATGCAACGAGCATCGATGCAACGCAGCCGCATACAATAATAATGAGCGCCTGAATCAGCACGAGGGGCAGCAGCCATAACCAGAGCATCGTTGGCAGATAATTTTGGTAGATCAGTAACACACCCAATAAAAAAAACACTGCAACCTGGCGATAGCAGCACTCCAAAATCACGGCCAGGGGAAATAAACTCTTTGGGAGGTCCATACGACCAATAAGCCCTGCATGACTCATCAGACTATTACTGGCGTAATTGACGGTTTTGGAAAACCAAATGAACATCAGCTTGCCAACCGCGAGAAACATCAAAAAATCCGGGGTGCGCGTGCCGAGGAGCTCGTAAAAAACGAGATAGAAGACCCCGACCCACAACAGGGGTTCCAGAATCCACCAGAGATAACCTAAATAATAGCGCTGGGCCTCCGCTTTTAGAGACATTCGCGCCATCGTGTCGATAAGGCTGAAGTACTGACTGTTCGTCACGGTAATGATCAAGGTCCTGAGATTCAGTGATCTCTTTGGCTTATGGGGGCCGGGAAAAAATCCGGCGCCTACCCGTTAATCATGCGATGCTATCAGAGACTTGTCGTAAACGTGCACATTGATTCTCCATGGCAAAGCCCAAAAGCAAGCACCAACCGCGAAAACGGTTCGGGCAGAACTTTCTGCAAGATGAATCGGTCATTCAGTCCATTGCGCGGGCCATTCGGGCGACTGCTGACGACCATGTTGTTGAGATAGGCCCCGGACAGGGTGCCCTGACCAAGGCACTGATAAACAGTGACTGCCGGCTGGATGCCATCGAGCTCGATCGGGATCTCACTGCTCGCCTTCTTGCAGCATTTAGCGTTTATCCGGGCTTCAAGCTGCACAGCGCCGATGCGTTGGCCTTTGATTTCAAGCAGTTAATTTCCGGGGACAAGAAGTTGCGTGTGGTCGGTAATTTGCCCTATAACATTTCGACACCTCTCTTGTTCAAGCTCCTCGAGCTGACGCCCCACATCGCCGACATGCACTTTATGCTGCAAAAAGAAGTGGTTGATCGGCTGGCAGCACATCCGGGTAATAAGGAGTGGGGACGGCTGGGGATCATGGCGCAGTTCGACTGTGAAGTGACTCACCTGTTTGACGTGCCGCCCGAGGCTTTTTACCCACCCCCTAAAGTGCAATCGGCGATTGTTCGTTTGGTACCACGCGCAGAGTCGCTTTATCCTAATTGCGACAAGACGAAGCTTGCTAAAATCGTACAGCTAGCCTTCTCGCAACGACGAAAGACCCTGCGTAATAATTTCAAAGGGGTGTTTACAGACAACGAGCTACAGTCGGTGGATATCTCCCCCGATGCTCGAGCAGAAACTCTAGGTATCAATCAGTTCGTGGTGCTCTCTGCCCTCTTGTCGGAGACCTAGCGGAGACCCACCCCAGTGAGATTGCACTGCAGGGCGTTGTGTGGAGAATGTCCAAGCGACCCAAGCGCATCCTGCTAGCGATGGAAAAGTCATGACCACATACGTGATAGGCGATATTCAAGGTTGCTTCACCGCCTTTAAACGCCTGTTAAAAAAAGTTTCCTTTGACCCCAATAAGGATTGTTTGTGGTCGGTCGGTGACGTGGTGAATCGAGGCTCCGATAACCTGTCGACTTTGCGCTGGTTTTATCGTCATAGAGAAAGCGTGGTAACGGTGCTTGGGAATCATGATCTGCACCTCATCGCTGCACACCTTGGGAGGGGAAGACTTAGTCGCTCAGATAATCTAGAGGACATTCTTAAGGCACCAGACGCCGATGAGCTGGTGGAGTGGCTTCGCCATAGACCCCTGTTTCACCGGCATAAAAACAACCTGATGAGTCATGCAGGCATTCCCCCTTGCTGGTCGGCAAAGGAGGCCGCTGCCTACGCAGCCGAAGTAGAGCAAGCCCTGCAAGGGCCTTCGTGTGACCGCTACCTCGGCGCCATGTACGGCAATGAGCCTTGGTGCTGGTCGCCCCATCTAAAGGGGCTGGCACGACTTCGCGTCATTACCAACTACCTGACTCGAATGCGCTATTGTACTGCCTCAGGTGGGCTGGACTTTAAGAGTAAAGGTTCAACCCCTGACAAAAAGAAGCTGAACGGCCAGCGTGTCGCCCCCTGGTTTGACCACCCTTCACAACTCACTAATAAAGAGCGGGTGTTTTTTGGCCACTGGGCATCGCTGGGTGGCAAAACGGACGATAGCCAGTTCATTGGTCTCGATACCGGATGTGTTTGGGGGGGCGCACTGACCCTTGTCAATCGCGACACTGGTGAGCGGTATCAGGCAAAGAATACGTCCAAGAAAAATAAAGTGGCGAAGGGCACATGAAGGTTTATCGAGTTGGCGGCGCCGTGCGGGATCACCTCCTTGGCTACCCCTCCGCGGAGACCGACTGGGTGGTGGTGGGCGCAACCCCTGAGGACCTGCTGTCTCAGGGTTACTCACAGGTTGGGCGGGACTTCCCCGTATTTTTGCATCCTGAGACTAAAGAAGAATATGCGCTGGCGCGCACCGAGCGAAAAAGTGGTCAGGGCTATCACGGGTTTGTGGTTCACGCGGATCCTTCGGTCACGCTGGAGGAGGATCTGGCCCGCCGTGACCTCACCA
>CAXPOA010000150.1:0-3279 GCA_964218505.1 Luminiphilus sp. | reverse complement strand
ACGCCGCTCAAAGATAAAGACGCTGATGTGATGGCTTTAATGGCACTGGGTATCCATCAACTATCTGGCATGCGAATACCCGCCCATGCCGCCCTTTCTGAAACCGTGTCCGCAACTCGTGGACTAGGCAAACCCTGGGCCAAAGGACTTGTTAACGGTGTGCTGCGAAATTACCAGCGCCAGTCAGCCCTGCTCGAGAGTTCTTTGAGTCAAGCAGAGTCACTGGCTCTACCCGAATGGCTTTATGACCGTTTCCGGGAGGACTGGCCGGACCATGTTGACCAGATAGCTGCGGCCGCGCGGGGCCATCCGCCGATGACCCTGAGGGTGAATCAAAACCAGATAACTCGCGAGACCTATCTGGAGCAGCTAGAGGCGTCAGGAATTGCCGCCTCACCCTGTGTGACCGCCTCGAATGGAGTCATGTTGAAAGAGCCGGTCGATGTTTTTTCATTGCCCGGCTTTGTCGACGGAATGTGCAGCGTTCAAGATGAAACCGCCCAGCTCACCGGCCACGTCATCCGCCCCGGAGCCGATGATCGAATTCTGGATGCCTGTGCTGCACCGGGAGGAAAGGCTTGCCACCTCAAGGAACTGGCACCTGAGGCCTTTGTGCTAGCAGCAGATATCAGCAGCGAACGCCTGAAGCGAATTGAAGAAAATTGCTCACGTCTCAAGCTGGACGTGTCGATCATGTGCCGCGATGCCAGCCAAACCTTCGATGCCTCTAAGGAAGAGAACTACGACATCATCCTGGCAGATGTACCGTGCTCCGCCACAGGTGTGATTCGTCGCAATCCTGACATTAAGCTTCTGCGCCGCCCCGGGGACGCCCTTAAATTTCGGTCGCAGCAGGAGGCAATCCTCAAAAACCTTTGGCCGTTGCTTCGACCGGGGGGCCGGCTTTTCTATGTAACATGCTCGTTACTGCAGGAAGAAAACGACGCTGTGATTGGGTATGGATTGGAGCACCTGAACAACTGTAAAACCATGAGTCTGAATATTCCTGGCGCCATCAAAACCAAACATGGTTATCAGGTGTTGCCTCAAGTGCACGGTGGAGATGGGCTCTTTTTCGCTGGCTTGACCGCCAAAAGCACCCACTAATCGGCGTATTGCGGTGAAATTCCCCATGAAAATATCTGCTTTCGGGTTTAAGGTCTGGGCAACTTTATCGGGAGGGAAGCTAAACCCGTGAAGATTATTATTTTGGGCGCAGGCCAGGTTGGCGGAACGCTGGCCGAACACCTCGCTAATGAGCAAAACGAAATCACTGTCGTGGACAGTGAGGCATCAACCCTTCGTGCTCTCCAAGAGCGATTAGACATCAAAACCGTGCTCGGTGATGCTGCTCATCCAACAACCCTATTCAATGCGGGCGCAGAACACGCCGAGATGCTGATCGCGGTCACTAACTCTGATGAGATGAATATGTTGGCCTGCCAGATCGCCTTTACCCTCTTCCGCACCCCCACCAAGATATCTCGAGTTCGGGCCTCCGATTACCTTGAAAAATCTCAGGCGCTATTTGAAAGCGGCGCCATTGCGGTAGATGTGATCATCGGCCCGGAACAATTGGTAACCAACAACATCGAGCAGTTAATTGCCAACCCGGGCTCGCTGCAAGTCTTGGATTTTGCGGAGGGCCGCATACGGTTGGTGGCTGTGCGAGCTATCGAAGGGGGCCCCATTGTTGGGCGACAGCTTCAAGAAATCCGCCAACACATGCCGAATACGGACACCCGTGTGGCAGCTATTTTCAGAGAAAATGCACCGCCAATTATCCCCGAAGGGACGACCGTGGTTGAGCCCGATGACGAGGTCTTCTTTATCGCTGCGCGACAAAATATCCGGGCTGTCACCGCGGAACTTCGAACCATCGACGAACCCTACAAGCGCGTCATGATTGCCGGAGGCGGCAATATCGGAGCCACTCTCGCCTCTCGTCTCGAACATCAGTACCAGGTCAAGGTAATCGAGCTGTCCTACGATCGCTGTCGCGTGCTTTCAGAAATGCTTGAAAAATCTGTTGTCCTGCATGGAAAAGCAAACGAACCAGCCCTGCTAATGCAGGAGAATATTGAACAAACTGATGTCTTTTGTGCGCTTACCAATAACGATGAATCAAACATCATGATGTCCATGCTCGCAAAGCGTCTTGGGGCGAAAAAGGTCATTACGCTCATCACCAATTCAGCTTATGCAGACCTGGTTGGCTCGGATATTGATATCGCAATCTCACCTCAGCAAATTACCGTCAGTAGCTTACTTACCCACGTCCGTCGCGGCGACATCGGAAACGTTCATTCACTGCGTCGAGGGGCGGCAGAGGCTATTGAGCTTACCGCTCACGGGGACGCCAAATCCTCAAAGGTCGTTGGAAAACGGCTGGACGAATTGCGTCTACCCTCTGGAGTGACCGTGGGCGCTATTTTGCGAGGCGAAGAAGTGCTAATCGCTCACAGCCACATTGTCGTCGAGAGCGACGATCACGTAATTCTATTCCTCTCTGATCGCAATAAGGTTGCTGAAGTGGAGCGGTTGTTTGCTGTGGGACTTGGATTCTTCTGATGCATCTAGCGGTATCGCTTCGCATTACCGGGGTGCTGCTGATAATTTTCAGCGCCGCGATGTTGCCATCCCTATGTCTTGCCCTCTACGACAACGACAGCTCGACAAGACCTTTCGCAATCGCCTTCAGCATCAATATTCTTGCCGGCCTCGCAATATGGCTCCCTTGTCGGCGCGCTCGAAGAGATTTGCGCATCCGCGACGGCTTCCTGGTGACTGCGCTTTTCTGGATTGTATTAGGCTGCTTCGGGGCCATCCCTTTTTACACAAGTGAGGCCCTACAGCTGTCAATTGCGGGCGCGGTGTTTGAGTCGATTTCGGGGCTTACAACCACTGGCGCCACTGTCATCCTTGGGCTAGACGATCTACCTCGCTCACTTCTTCTCTACCGACAACTGCTCCAATGGCTAGGGGGAATCGGCATTATTGTTCTCGCGGTCGCTATCCTGCCGATGCTCGGCGTTGGCGGCATGCAACTTTATCGTGCCGAGAGTGCGGGACCCGCAAAAGATACCAAACTAACCCCTCGCATCACGGGGACCGCTAAAGCGCTATTTCAAATCTATGTTGGCCTTACGGCGCTGTGTGCCCTGAGTTATGCCATCGTGGGTATGCCTGTGTTTGATGCGATCTGCCACGCCTTCTCCACCGTTGCTATTGGGGGCTTCTCTACCCATGACGCCAGTATGGGATATTTTGAAAATGACC
>CAXPOA010000149.1:0-5084 GCA_964218505.1 Luminiphilus sp. | reverse complement strand
CTGCCCCAGTGTTTTTATTCCAGCTTTTTCAAGTCGTTCGACAGATTGCTGAAAGTCGTTGCCGGGTATCGATAAAAGTATGCGTAGTGGTATTGCGGTAAGTGCGGCCTGTCTATTTACGTCATCGCCTGTTGAGTTTCTACTATTGGTATGACTCAGGAGCCAGGCGGACCAGCGGTTGGGGGCCAGACCGCTAGCGACAGTAAAGCCCCGATAAGTCAGCTTTCTCTTGAGTGCGTCGTTGAGACGATTAACATCGCGGTAAAGCTTCAAACAGCTGCCGACTTCCAGTTGCAGTGTGTTGCCGTGCCATGCTTCTAGGGTTGGCGTAAATCCGTAGGCCCAGCAGAGTAATTGCTCAATAACCTGTGCTTCCCGATTGCGATCACGATTAAGTAAACGAAGTTCGCCGTCCTCTATCAGTGCTCGGGCAGTACTACTGCTGTGTCCCGGTTTTATTCCAGCTGACAGGGCAAGCTCATTGGCGGCAACAATCCGTTGTGACTCCACAACAGCGACTGGCCGCTCTGTGTCCGGTGGTAAACATTCGAGCGGTAGTAGAGGGAAGCGTAAGCAGAGCCAGAGAGACATTATCTATAATGCTGTATAAATATACAGTATTATAGATGAGCTCGATTATCAGACCAACCAAAAATTCCGAATCCGCGGCTATGACACGACCATGAAATGGGCAAGTCTCAAACAGAGCGCTTCATGTGGCTGTGCCACAGAGATTTAATGGTTACTATCCTCTCCCGCGTTAAGGGTCACGCTGGTCCTAGGATGATCTCCATCAGCCAGCGATGTATAAAAAGGTCTACTTATTAGGGACGCAATCATGATTAAAAGCAGCGCTGGGCGCGGATGGGTATGGGTGTTATTGGTTTTTTTGGCCGCTGCGGTCAGTGGGTGTTCCCGCGACACTGTAGACGGAACGGAAGCCGCATCAGAGGCGCCGGTAAATTCCGGCTTGCCGGTGGCACATGCCAGTGAGCAGCTCGCTGACTTTTTTACGGCTTACTTTGATCGCGGTCTTGAGCGCAATCCCCTAACCGCCAGCTATGTGGGGCGAGAGACCCACAAGGACCAGTGGAATACAGTGACTGAGGCGTTTGAAGAGGAATCTCTCGCGCTGTTGCGTGATGATTTAGTGCGTGCTCGAGAGTTTGACAACGCCGAGCTCTCGCCAAGCGATGCCTTGTCCCTAGATCTATTTATCCGAAGTGGTGAGCGGGAGTTAGCGTTGGATGATTTCCGTCACGAGCGCTATGTCATTCATCAGTTTCGCGGGCCGCACACTCGGGTTCCAAGTGCGCTCATTAACGTTCATCGTGTCGACGGGATCGAAGATGCTGAGTCATATATCGGCAGACTTAATAATGTTGCTACCTACTTTGATGGGGTAATCGAACAGCTCAACGTGCGAGCCGAAAAAGGGTTGCTATTGGTCGACTGGATGTACCCCCAAATGATCGAGGCGGCTGGCAACGTTATCAGTGGATCCCCTTTCGATGACAGCGAGCAGGATTCAATTATATGGGCAGACTTCAAAGCCAAGGTCGATGCACTCTCTATTGAGTCGGCGGAAAAGCAGCGGTTATTAGCCGAGGGTAAAGTTGCCTTAGTCGAAAGTCTCAAGCCGGCCTATCAGCGCTTGATCGATACGCTGGCTGTTCAGAGCACGGCAGCTTCAGGTGATGATGGAGTGTGGCGATTTGAGCGCGGTGCTGATTATTACCAGGCCCTTCTCAAGTGGTACACCACGACCGAATTAACCGCTGATCAAGTGCATGAGTTGGGTTTGGCAAATGTAGAGCGCTTACAAAAAGATATGCAGGCGCTTATGAAAGCACTAGAATTTGAGGGATCTTTGACTGATTTTTTTGTGTCTGTGAGACAGAGCCAAACTTTGCGATTTCCAAACACAGATAAGGGACGGGAGCAGTATTTGTCAGAGGCTGGAGCCGCTATTGACGCGATGAAGTCGCGACTTCCCGATTATTTTGGGCGGCTGCCCAAGGCGGATTTGATAGTGAAGCGCGTCGAGGCCTTTCGCGAACAAAGCGCGGGTAAAGCCTTCTATCAGGGACCGCCCATGGATGGTTCTCGACCGGGAATTTACTATGCAAATCTTTATGACATGAGTGCGATGCCCAAGACAGATCTTGAGGCCCTCGCGTTTCACGAGGGGGTCCCGGGCCATCACCTGCAGCGGGCACTCACCACCGAGCTAGGTGATATCCCAGACTTTCAGCGTTATCTATCGTTCACGGCCTTTACTGAGGGCTGGGGCTTGTACTCAGAGTACCTCGCGAAGGAGATGGGTTTTTACACCGATCCGTACTCTGAATTTGGTCGTCTTGCGATGGAGCTTTGGCGTGCCGCACGCCTGGTGGTGGATACCGGTATTCACCACAAGCGGTGGACTCGAGAGGAGGCGATTGGATATCTACTCGAAAATACACCCAATGCGGAATCTGACTGTGTCAAAGCGATTGAGCGCTATATCGCGATGCCCGGGCAGGCGACTGCGTACATGATTGGCAAGATTAAGATTTTGGCGCTTCGTGAGGACGCCCGCACGGCACTGGGCGATCGGTTCGATATTCGGCAATTCCATGATGTGGTGCTGGGTAGTGGTCCCGTACCCTTGGATGTGCTGGAGGCCAATATTAAGGCCATGGTGGCGGCGCATCCACGGGATTCGTCAAACTAATCCTGTGGTGACGAGGAGGGGTGCTGTTTTCTCGTGTGTTAGGTCTTGGAGATCAAGAGCGAGGCGGTTCAGTGAGGAAACTCGCTCTTAAAGCTATTCCCTAGCCCTGATGTATGGTTACGGAAAGCGAGACAGGAGCTGATAGTGAGTTTGTGATTAGACAGGCTTCTTCCGCTTTATGAAGCAATCGTTCTAGTAGCTTGTTATTAACATCAGCCCCTGCAGTTACAGAGACCGTAAGTGCAATCTCGGTAAACAGATTGTTTCGCTCAACCCGATCAAGTGTCCCGGTCGCGCTACATTCAATGGTAGTCCAACTTACGTCAGAGGCTGTCGAAATGGCGCGGAAGGTCAAGACAAAGCAATCTGCCACAGCCGCCATGAGTAATTCTTCGGGACTCCACTGGTTACCCGGCCCACCAAATTGGGTGGGAGCATCGCTTTCCAGATCGGGTACGCCCTCTGCGGCAACAATAACACCGGAGCGGGCAGCGCTACAGCTAGCTACTGCTGTGTAGTGATGCGGTAGGGCGTCCATGGGGATTGTTCCAGTAAGCTAGGGCCGCCCAGTATAACGCAGGCGTTACCGCCCCGCTGTTTGGAGGGCATGTAATCAAGGGCTCAAGCAACAGGATTGAGGCATTTCCCAGTACTGGTAGTAAAGGTTTCGCTTGGGAGTTCCCATAACTGGGGTTGACTCGGGAGATCATCCTCAGCCTCAAGAACAAGATTGGTAGCTGGTTTTCCACCTCGTTGCTTGAGAATATCGATTTGGCGATAGCCTCGGGATACGAGACGCAAGCAAGCCGGTGTATGTTGATACTCTGCCTCCCTGTGGCGAAAAATAATACTCAAGGTGTCGTTTTCTGTGGCTGCTAACTGGAGTCGGCGTAATTCGACGTAGCGATAATCTCCAGCCCCAAGCCAGCTGAATACGGCACTGCATGTAGTACTGCGAATAGCCTGCTCGGTTGCCCAGAGTAGTTCTTCTCTGCTTTTTGGATGAACAATAAGAATTTGTTCTGTGGGTATGCCCCGTGCTGCCAAGAGGGGTGCATAAGGTGTATTGGGTGGCGCAATAAAAGTAAGCCAGCGAGGCTGTGACCCAAGCTTTTCCATGGTGGGTAGCAATAGCCCCATGGCTCCCATGCCATTGCCATCGGTGAGAATTTCTACACAACCCATCATCGGCCATCCTCTGAGAGCAAGTTGATCATCAAGAGCTTTGAAGCCGGTGGGTAGTGCGTCGAGTGCATGCCAGTCGCTATTGGCGGACAATGGCAGTGTGTGCAGGGGGTTGCCAAGGTCCATTCCCCGCCAGGTGTCGGGCCGATTTATAATGGGCTTCAGTGAATCGTGCATGAGCTACTCCGGGATTATCAGATCGGTGTCGCCTTAAAGGCCGCCAGGGTGGCTATTTCAGGCGGCGACAAAAGTACTGTATAAAAAAACAGTATTCTTAATGGCGTCTAAAAGCAAGAGGCAGGTGATTGGTGGGTAGTGAAAAGCGACAGGTACGCCGGTCAGCTCTGAAAGAGCCTGTCTTTTTGCGCTATTTTCCCGCCAGTTGGTTCTCTAGCCTAGGCTCTTGGATGGTTCGATTTCTGCTTGGCTGGAGCGCTTGGGAAATCACCCATTCCGCGAGCTGGGTTGGCCTGACCGCGGCGCTGATGCTTGGACCTGTGTTCATCTTGTCCCCGCTCTTTGGAATCGTGTCGGATCGCATGAATCCGCGTCACGGTCTGGTGGTTTCAATGTTTGTCCACGCGGGCATTGCACTTGCCGGTGGTGTCTCGATGCTGGTCGGTGTCTTTGATCTCCCCTTACTCATGGCGTTGGCACTGGCCCTGGGTGCGGCCACCTCCTGGCATACCCCTATGCGTCTTGCCCTGATCCCCGTGCTGGTTTGTCGGGAGGCGCTGCCAAGCGCCGTGGGCCTGTCTGCTATGACGTTTAACACAGCGCGAATCTTGGGCCCTGCAGCCGGCGCCTGGTTGCTGGAAGTTCGCAACGTGGCTGATGCGTTTTTTATAGGCATGCTGATGTTTGTCATTTCCGCCGCGATTCTTATCGGTCTGCGTGGCGTCGGGAGCCGCACACCCCGTGAGCGAGAGCCCCTGACTGCACAATTTCGAGCGGGTTTACGCTATGTGCGCCACAGCGAAGGCCTTCGCCTGATCTTTGCGCTGACCGTGGTGAATGGGTTGCTGGGTCGCACCGCCATAGAACTGCTCCCAGCCTTAAACGGATTTTTACTCGCCGCCGGCTCAAGCGAGCTTGCCACACTGACCGGGAGTGCCGGGATAGGGTCCATTATTGGCGGGCTCGTCTTGACGCGTCAGCACGCAGACAATAGCCGCCTTTTCCA
>CAXPOA010000148.1:0-13887 GCA_964218505.1 Luminiphilus sp. | reverse complement strand
TAATGATCAGGATTGGCGGAGCTACCGGGTATTGGGGAGAGGCAGACCTTGCTTTACCGCAATTTTTGGCTGAGGAGCGCATGGATTTCATCGTGTTCGACTATCTGGCCGAAATCACCATGTCGATCATGGCTCGGGCCAAAGCGTCTGATCCAGAGAAAGGCTATGCCACCGATTTTGTGACCGCTATCGTTGCGCCCCATTTACAGCGTATCGCTGAGTCAGGTGTGAAACTGATTAGTAACGCGGGGGGCGTAAATCCCGAGGCGTGTGGTCGCGCCATCAGGCAACTGATCGATGACGCGGGTCTGTCTCTCAAAGTGGCGGTGATCACGGGGGATGATCTCATGCCTAAAGTAGATCAGCTGTTGGCAGCGAAGTCCCAAGAAATGTTTACAGGGGAGGCCCCGCCACCCCCAGAGGCAATTGCCAGTGCCAATGCTTATCTAGGGGCCTTTCCTATCGCTGAAGCCCTGGATCAGGGTGCGGATATTGTGGTCACCGGTCGCTGTGTCGACAGCGCTGTTACCTTGGGTGCCTGCATTCACCGCTTCGGTTGGCAGCGCAGCGATCTGGATTCGCTGGCAGCGGGTTCCCTCGCAGGGCACTTGATCGAGTGTGGACCTCAGGTGACGGGAGGTAACTACACCGACTGGGAAGAGGTCGCGGACAGCTTGCATGAGGTCGGGTATCCCATCGCAGAAATCTCTGCGGATGGCAGCGTTGTTATTACCAAGCCCGCGGGAACTGGGGGCTGTGTCACCAGAGGAAGCGTGGGTGAGCAATTGCTGTATGAAATTGGTGACCCTGGTGATTACCGCCTCCCAGACGTAATTTGTGACTTCACGAGAGTGACACTCGAGGAGATCGATACCGACCGCGTGTTGGTTCGGGGTGCGCGGGGGGCAGGAGTGCCATCGCACTATAAGGCCTCTGTTACCTGGGCAGATGGGTGGCGCGCCGGCATGATTTGCTTTTATGTGGGAGCCAAGGCGGCTGAGAAAGCGCGTATTTTTGCCGATGAGGCTATTCAGCGGGCGCGCAGAAAACTGACTGCGATGGGGGCGCCGGATTATGTCGACGTGTCGGTTGAGATTGTGGGTGATGAAAGTCATTGGGGCGATGCGGCGCGCTATGTGAGGAGCAGGGAAGTAGCGGTCAAAATTGCCTGTCGCCATCAGGATCGACGGGCGACTGATTTACTGATGCGTGAAATCTCGGGCGCAGCGTTGGGAGCGCCCCCAGGTTTTTGCTCGTTTGCAGGTACCCGCCCAAAGTCTTCGCCCGTCATCCGCTTGTTTTCGATTCTCGTTGACCGCGATCTCCCCGAGATCTGCATTCATGTCGAGGGTCAGGTCCGACCCTTTGATGATGCTGCAGCAGTTGGTATAGCGTCGGCTGATGATGCTGGCATCTCAAGCGCCAACGGCACTCCCTCCGACAGGTCGCATGAAGCGAGCGTCACTGCTAACGACAACGGGGTAGAGCTAATCGAGGTGGCGCTCGAGCGATTGGCTTGGGCGCGCTCGGGAGACAAAGGCGACAAGGCCAATATTGGCGTGATGGCACGGAAAGCTGAGTACTTGCCATGGATTTCCGCTGTACTTACCTCGCCCTATGTAGCCAGTCGCTTTGCGCACTTTATGGCGAGTCCGGCGATCGATCGGTTTGAATTGCCCGGTCTGCCGGCCCTCAACTTCGTATTGCACAACGTGCTCGCGGGCGGCGGCGTAGCGAGTTTGCGTAACGACCCACAAGCGAAGGGGTATGCCCAAATCTTACTGGATACGCCGGTAGCGATACCGGCCTCACTGATGGAGAACTGACATGGTCGCGGTGACATCACAAGTAGATGCCAACTCGGAAACCTTCGCCGCCAATCGGGCGAGCATGATGCAATTTGTTGAGCGATTACGATCACTTGAGGCCCGAAGCGAGGAGGCGTCTGCTAAACGGCGGGCAACCTTTGAAAAGCGTGGACAGTTACTGCCGAGTGATAGGCTCAATCGCCTACTCGATCCCGGCATGCCGTTCCTGCGTTTACATACGTTGGCCAACTACGCGGTAGATAATGCTGATCGGGAGAGCAGCATACCGGGCGCCTCGGTGATCGTGGGGATTGGATTTGTTGGCGGTGTGCGGTGCATGGTGTGGGTCGATGACTCGGGCATTGCTGCCGGTGCTATGACAGCAAAGACCGGTGATGTGGCGCTGTCACTGCAAAGCATTTGTAAGCGGCAGAAGCTCCCCCTGATTCATTTGGTGGAGAGCGCAGGGGCCAATCTGCTTCAGTACACCGTTGAGCTGTGGGCTAACTTCGGCGCCATCTTCCGCAATTTAGCTCAAATGTCAGCGATGGGCTTGCCGACGCTGGTAGTGCTTCATGGGGGTTCTACTGCGGGAGGCGCTTACATGCCCGGCATGTCGGACTATGTTATTGGCGTCAAAGAAAACGGGATGGCGGCCCTTGGGGGTGCCGCCCTGGTGAGGGCTGCAACGGGGGAGGTGGCTAATGATCGGGAGCTGGGTGGCAGCGAGATGCATGCCAGTGTCTCCGGTTTGGTGGAGTACCTGGTTGAAGATGATGCCCATGGATTGTTAAAAGCACGAGAGGTTTTCGAGCGGCTTGATTGGAATCGCCGTGCTACGCCGATTCCCCGGCGGACCTATCACCCTCCTCGTTACGATGCCGATCAGCTGGCCGGTGCCGTTCCCACCGATCCCAAGGTGCCTTATGACTGCCGTGAAGTTTTCGCCCGGGTGGTTGACGGTTCCGACATCGAAGAATTCAAACCTCGGTACGGGCTATCCACGGTGTGTGCTTACACGAGCATTACCGGTATTGCCTGCGCCGTGATTGGCAATAACGGCCCCATTGATCCAAATGGAGCAACCAAAGCGGCTCAGTTTATCCAGCTCTGTGATCAGGCAGATCTTCCGATCATCTTTTTTCAGAACACGACTGGCTACATGGTGGGTACCGAATACGAGCAGGCGGGGATGATTAAGCACGGCTCAAAAATGGTGCAGGCGGTGAGCAACGCGCGAGTGCCCAAGATCAGCTTATATGTGGGTGCTAGTTTTGGTGCGGGTAACTACGGTATGTGCGGCTGGTCTTATGAGCCTGACTTTTTGTTTGCCTGGCCTAGCGCGCGCACAGGTGTTATGTCCGGGCAGAGTGCCGCTACCACGATGAGCGAGGTGGCAAAAGTCGGCGCGGCGCGCAAAGGCATAAGCATTGATGAAAAACAGCTTGCCCAGCAAGAGGCGGCGATTCAGGCGCACTTCGATGCGCAGGAAGATGCGTTTTATACCTCCGGTCGAGTATTGGACCACGGGGTCATTGATCCACGGGATACCCGTAAGGTGTTGACCTTCTGTTTGGAGACGGTGCTGGAGGCCAAACGGCGCACCTTGACCTCCAACAGTTTTGGCGTAGGGAGGATGTGAGCATGACGACCTTACCCGACACACAATCCGTTGAATGTGATCTCGAAGCTGGTTGGTTAACCGTTTGGTTTAACCAGCCAGAAAAGCGAAACCCCCTGACCGATGATGTGGTAGCAGATCTGCAGCGACTCTGTGATGCCCTGCAGGATGATCGAGATATCCGAGGCATGACCCTACGGGGCAGGGGAGGTTTTTTCTGCGCCGGCGGGGATTTAAAAGGATTCCAGACCATGGCCAAGGCCTCTGAGCACGAGGTTATTGAGATGAGTTCGACCATTGGCCGTCTGCTTCAGAGCCTTGATGGGCTGCCATTCGTCACGATTGCTCTGATCGAAGGCGCTGCAATGGCTGGTGGGTTGGGGGTGGCCTGCTGCTGCGATGTCACTATTGGTACCTCAGACGCGCGGTTTGCGTTTTCCGAGACCCGCATTGGTATCTCCCCTGCACAGATTGCCCGCTACGTCATGCAAAAATGCGGCGACTCTACAGGCAGGCGACTGATGCTAAGCGCGGCCCGGTTTAACGGAACGGAGGCCGCGGCGCTGGGGGTTTTGGATATTGTTGTTCCAGATGCCAACACGCTCGCTGAGGCGGAAGCCAAGATTCGTGCTGACGTTCTGGCCTGCGCACCCGGGGCGGTGTCGGCGACGAAGCGCCTTTTAAAGGCGCTTCCCTCGCTTTCGGATGGGCAGAAAATTGCAGTTGCGGCAGAGAATTTTACCCAATGCCTCAAAAGCGAGGAGGGTGTCGAGGGGGTGGCCTCTTTCCTCGAAAAACGCAAGCCGAAGTGGCATCAGGAGGGATAGGTCATGACGTCTATTGAGACAATTTTGGTGGCCAATCGCGGCGAGATTGCGGTGCGCGTCATGCGGACGGCAAAAGCCATGGGCTTGAGAACGGTCGCCGTTTATTCAGACGCCGATACCCACGCGATGCATGTGCGCCAAGCGGATATGGCGATGCCGCTGGGCGGGAATACCCCCGCTGAGTCTTACCTAAATAGCGATGCCATTCTTCAAGCTGCTCTTAACGCGGGTGCTGATGCCATTCACCCGGGTTACGGCTTTCTCTCGGAGAACACGGCATTTGCTGCGGCATGCACGGATGCTGGGGTTATCTTTATTGGTCCGCCTGCGGCGGCTGTGGAGGTGATGGGAGACAAGGCGCTCGCCAAAAGAGCCATGTTGAGCGCCGATGTGCCGTGCATACCCGGCTATCAGGGAGATGACCAGTCAGACGATGCCCTGTACCGGGAGGCAGAGGCCATGGGGATGCCGGTGATGATCAAGGCGGCCGCTGGTGGTGGCGGGCGCGGTATGCGTCGAGTGGCCGCAATTGACGACCTGCGACAGGGTATTGAGTTGGCCCGCTCCGAGGCCGAAAGTGCCTTTGGTAATGGGGATCTGATCTTGGAGCGGCTGGTCGAGGGTGCGCGCCATGTTGAAATCCAGGTCTTTGCTGATACACACAGCAATGTGGTTCACCTTGGAGAGCGTGATTGCTCCCTACAGCGCCGCCATCAAAAAGTAGTAGAGGAGTCTCCTTGCCCAATCATGACCCCTGCGCTTCGTGATGCGATGGGAGCTGCTGCGGTCAACGCGGCTCGTGCTGTCGGCTATGTGGGTGCCGGCACTGTCGAGTTTTTGCTGGATGCGAATGGGGACTTCTTCTTTCTTGAGATGAATACTCGATTGCAGGTTGAACACCCGGTGACGGAGTACGTTACCGGCTTTGATTTAGTGGAGTGGCAAATTCGCGTAGCTCAGGGGGAGGTCCTACCTGTGCAGCAGGATGACGTCGATCTCTTTGGACACGCGATTGAAGTCAGGCTCTGCGCCGAGGATCCAGCCGCGGGCTTCCTGCCAAGTGCAGGATCGATTAACCGATTTTATGTTCCTGAGCGCGAGGGCCTTCGCATCGATACGGGGATCGAGACGGGTGACAGCGTCTCGCCGTTTTACGATTCGATGGTGGCGAAGATCATTGCGTGGGGGGAGACCCGGGAGACGGCTAGGCTTCGCCTGCGCGCCGCGCTGCAGGGAACGGCGCTAATGGGAGTCACCCACAATCGTGGGTTCCTGCTTGAACTGCTCGATCAAGCGTCCTTTATCAACGGCGAAACAACCACCGACTTTATCGATCGTCGCTACCCTGAGGGTTATGTTTCCGCGCCAGTACCAACCGAAATTCTCGCTGGGGCGATCTCTCTGCAACAAGGGCTGGCCGCTGAAGCTAGCTATGAGAGTTCGTTATCGGTGAGTTCTGAGCTATTGGGGTGGGTATCGACTGGGGGCGCCGTACGCCGTCACACCTACCAAGTGGGGGACCAGGATTTCAGTGCGGTAGTTAGCTCGAGCAAAGCCAGTTCTTTTACAGTGGACCTTTCAGACAGTAGTTATCAGGTCGAGATCGAAGCCCTGAAAGATGGTGTAGCCACGTTGCTTATCGATGGCTGCAGAGCCCTTTTGGGATATCAAGTCAATAATCAGGCAACGGTGCATGTTTGCAGCGACACCTTCGACTTTGCGCTGATCAATAAGGATTTGATTCCCCCTGAGACTCAGGAAGAGGCGTTGGGTGGCAGAATAGTGGCCCCGATGCACGGTCAACTGGTATCTCTCTTGGTGGAGCCAAACCAGTCTGTGGAAAAAGATCAGCGGCTGGGGGTCTTCGAGGCCATGAAAATGCAGCATGAAATCCTGGCATCTGTCACAGGGGTAGTTCAGGAGCTAAACGCGCAGGTAGGACAACAATTGGCTGCTGGGGATACGATACTCGTTATTGACGAGCTGAGCGGTGACTAAGCACTGTTAGGTCATTTTCTCTAGTATTAAAGTCGGTGGGAATATCTCAAAGGAGCAGGTATGCAGCAAGCAAGTGATTTTCTCGCTGAATCCGAGGCGCTGGAGCGAGTGCTTTCGTCTCTGGGGGAAGAGGATTTCGGGCGAGAGACAGGATTTAAAGCCTGGACCTTTGAAACCATTCTGAGACATCTCCATTTTTGGAACGCCATGGCGCATGTGTCCCTGACGGCCCCGAATGACTTTCAGGAGGCGTTCGCACCGGTGATGGAAGGGATGATGGCGGGGACGGCTCTGCCCGAAATTGAGGTGGCGAGGTTTCCCGCTACTGGTCTGGCACTGCTCGATGAATGGCGAATGGGTTATCAAGAGGTATTTGACGCCTTTAGCCAGGCCGATCCCTCTGAGCGAGTGGCCTGGGCGGGTCCGAGCATGAGTGCGCGTTCGTCGGTAACAGCGCGACAGATGGAAACCTGGGCCCATGGGCAGGCAATCTTCGATGAGCTTGGGATGGTGCGCGAGGAGGATGACCGTATCCGCAATATCGTTGTTCTTGGGGTGAATACCTTCGGGTGGACCTTCACTGTCAAGCAGCTGCCGGTGCCTGAGGAGCAACCCTTTCTCGCCCTGATCTCTCCCTCGGGAGAGCGCTGGGAGTTCGGCTCCCCGGATAGCGGACAGATCATTCGCGGAGCTGCCCACGAGTTTGCTCAGGTCGTTACCCAAACTCGAAATGTGGCGGATACAGAGTTGGTTTGTGAGGGAGAGGTCGCCGCCCTTTGGATGCAACACGCTCAATGCTTTGCGGGCGGCCCATCGGAGCCGCCGCCGCCGGGCCAACGCCACACCAAAGGTTCAGATTGATGGCCTCGCGCAGGGTCTCTGGGTTAGGCTGAATGCCCATTCAATTACGTTCCATAAAAGCAAACATTAGGATAGGTAAACAAGATGCAAGATTTTAACGGTAAGGTCGCTGTAGTCACCGGTGGCGCAAGCGGCATTGGCGCAGGCTTGGTTCGAAGCCTTCTGAAAGCGGGTGCTACTGTGGTGGTAGCCGACGTTGAAGCAGCTGCATTGGACACCGCAGTAACCGCTTTTGCCGAGTCAGGAGGCAACGTGACGGGGGTAGTAACCGATGTATCAGACCCTCACTCGGTCGAAGCTCTGGCGGAGAGCGTCTATGCCAAGCATGGTGTTTGCCATTTGCTGTTTAACAATGCGGGAGTGGCGGCCCCCTCGGCGAACATCTGGGAAACCACACCCAACGACTGGACCTGGGTTCACGGGGTCAACGTCATGGGCGTCATGCACGGCATTAGATCCTTTGTTCCGCGCATGATTGCAGGTGGGGAGGAAGGCCACATCATCAATACATCCTCGGGCGACGGTGGTATCTCGCCGCTGCCTTATCAGTCGGTGTACGCATCATCCAAGGCGGCCGTATCCATCATTAGCGAATGTCTGGCGGCTCAGTTACAAAGTGAGGGCACAAAACTGGCAGCCTCGGTGTTCTATCCCTCTGGCGGTCTGCTCGATACCGGGATATGGACCACTGATCGTAACCGTCCCGAGTCGCTTGCTCGTGAGCGACCGACCGACCCGATTCCGACGATTCACGACTTTGCAGACGCCGCGAAAGCGGCGGGCATGGAACTCCAATTTCAGGATCTGGATGAGCTGGCGGAATTTGCCCTCGCGGGGATCCGAAAGGGCGATTTTGTCATCATGATCGGCCTTGAAGAAGCGGAGCACACCCTGATGGATCGGGCTAAACGGATCGGGCAGGCGTCCCTGCCTATCGATCTGGCAAGCATTCCACAGCTCTGAAGAAAAGCCCTTTCAGGGGCTATGGCGCCCAACAGCGCTTAAATCTGTGACATTTCACCGGTTTTCGGTGCTGTTGTCATAAAAAAAGGCCATTTTGGCGCCACTTTAGACCTTAAAAAGGGCTATTATCCGCGGTCGCCGAGCAAGTGGGTCTTGCCAGGCGTTGTGTCAATCGACCGCCGTTCCCGTGCGACTCGATTGAGCTATGGAAAATGCTAATCCCCCAAAACAGGAGCTTTTAAATGAGATCCATGAAAAATCGCCCAATGTGGCGCGTTTCAGGCCTTGCGTTGGCTGTAGCGTTGGCACAAGGTGCCGTCGCTCAGGACGAAGGTCTGGAAGAAGTAATTGTCACCGGTACCCGCCTAGCGGACCGCTCTGCCTCCGATTCACCGGTTCCCGTGGACGTAATCAGCGGTAATGACATGCGCTCCCAAGGTTCTACGGACTTGCAGGACATGCTCCGTACTCAGGTACCTTCGTTTGACGTAAACACCCAGCCCATTAGTGATGCGGCGACGATTACACGACCACCAAACCTTCGCGGTCTGTCACCCGATAACGTCTTGGTGCTTGTGAACGGCAAGCGTCGTCATCGCGGATCAATCATTTCGTTCCTAGGCGGCGGTATCTCAGACGGTGCACAGGGTGTTGATATGGCATCAATTCCTTCTCTTGCGCTTAAGCAAGTGGAAGTGCTGCGTGATGGCGCCTCTTCACAGTACGGTTCTGACGCGATCGCAGGGGTTCTTAACTTTATCCTGCGCGATGACGCAGAGGGTTTTGAAGTTGTTGCTCGCTACGGCTCTACCTACGACAGCGATGGTGACAACTACATGGTCGCTGCTAACCTCGGCCTGCCTTTGGGCGACCGCGGTTTCGTCAACATCACCGGTGAAGTTCGGGATGTTGAGGGCACAGTGCGATCGGTTAACAGAAACGACACTGCGTATGCAGCTGCCAACGGCTACTCGCCAGTGTCCGATTTCCAGGCGATCAATACGTACACCAGCGAAGTACCTCAATACTGGGGTCAGCCGGATGTCGAGGATGATGCGAAGATATTCCTGAACGCTGCGTTCGAAGTAAACGACAACCTGGAACTCTACGCCTTTGGTAACTACGCCGAGCGTTCAGTTACCGGTGGCTTTTTCTACCGTAACGTTGTTGGCGGTCCAAGCGGCCAGCGCGGCGGCGTTTACAAGGGTCCAACGGTAGATCCAGCAACAGGTATGGCCGACCCCAACGGCGTACCATCCGTTCTTGTGGGGGACATGGACGGTGGTAACAGCTGTATCGACGGTATTCCGCTCGGCGGATCTGGCGGTGTCATTCCCGATGCAGGCCTCCTTGCGTCAGTCGCGGCGGATGCTAACTGTTTCTCTTTCATCGAGACCATTCCGGCTGGCTTTGTCCCACGGTTTGGCGGTGACAACGAAGATTCAGCCTTCGCCGTTGGTGCTCGCGGATCGTTCAATGTAGGTAACGGCTTGATGTATGACTTGAGCGCGCAGCGCGGGTCGAACAAGACCATGTTCTACATCAGAAATACCATCAATGCCTCATTGGGCCCCAACACGCCACGGGAGTTTGTCCCCGGCGGTCAGGAGCAGACCGAGACGGTTTACAACCTGGACCTGTCTTACGGGTTTGAGGTTGGACTGGCGTCCGAGCTGAACGTTGCTGTTGGTGCTGAGTACCGTGAAGAAGAGTTTGACCTGTTCGCGGGTGATCCGGCTTCCTACGCGCTTGGTCCATTGGCGTCACAGGGATTCTCCTCAAGCTCAAACGGCTTCGGTGGCTTCCCTAACAACACCTCCGCAGAGCAGGACAACACGTCGTTCTACATTGATGTTGAAACTGACATCACTGATCGTCTGACGGTTCAGGCCGCTGTTCGCTATGAGGATTTCAGTAACTTTGACGACACCACCAACTACAAGCTGGCGGGTCTGTTCCATGTAACTGACAACCTCCGCGTGCGCGCTGCGTTCTCGACAGGTTTCCACGCCCCGACTGCAGGTCAGGCTAGCATCACTAACGTAACCACACAGAACGTTAATGGTACGCTGGTAGATCAGGGCACCCTGCCACTGTTCTCACCCGCAGGTCAGCTTGGTGCTGCCTACATTGATGCGACCAACGGTGGTGCAGGCCGTCCAGAGCTGGGCCCAGAGGAAGCTGAGAACTTCTCTGTTGGTATTGGCTTCGACATCGGTAACTCAACCTGGACTATCGATTACTACGACATTGACGTAGAAGATCGTATTGCTTTGGGCGCCAACGTCGACTTCCTGGCTGCACTGAACTACGCAGGCGGCGGTACTAACTACGGCACTGTAGGTGAAGCGCTGACTGGTCTTGATCAGGCAGGCGTTATCAACCGTTCTGAGTACCTCGGATTGGATGATCTGGCTGAGTTCCGCTTCTTCTCTAACAGCTTTGACACTCGCACCAAGGGTGTTGATGTGGTTGGTAACATGAACTTCGACTTCATGAGCGGAAGCTCGACGATTACCGTTGCGTTCAACTACAACGACACAGAAGTCACCGACCGGGGTACCATCAACCCGATCAGTGACGGTCGTGTAGAAGCTCTGGAAGAGTTGCTGCCCAACATCAAGGGTAACGTTTCCTGGTCGCATACTCAGGGTAAGTGGCGTACGGTTCTGCGCGCCAACTACTACGGCGACTGGAGATCAACCGGCAACGGCTACGATGTGGATGCGGCGACCTTGGTTGACGCACAGGTTTCCTATCAGGTTACTGACAACCTTGAGTTGACAGCTGGTGTAGACAACCTGTTCGACGAGTACCCAGATGAAACACCAAACCCAGGTGGTTTGGGCCAGCTTTACCCCGAAGACAGTCCTTTTGGATTTAACGGCGGTACCTGGTACGTACAGGGTCGATACGCTTTCTAAGCGAGAGTGCCCTTTTATCAACCCAGAGGCTAAGTTCTTGAGGATTTAGGCTCTGGGATGATCCTGAAAACCCGAGTTGCAGTTAGTGGCCGCTCGGGTTTTTTATTGCTTGCTTCAAAAGGGGATATGGTAGCTACGGGTGGACTTGAACCACCGACCCCAGCATTATGAATGCTGTGCTCTAACCAGCTGAGCTACGTAGCCACAAAGTGCTGTCTAGCGGCGAGGGAGCCAACTAGAAGGCCGCGAAGTTTGCAAAACTGTGCGCCGGCTGTCAACTCTGTGATTCGGCATTCCGTCGTCTTATCCTTGAATCCCCTCCATTTTCTGGTGTCTCCATCATGCAATACGCGGTTCGTGCTGTTTTTTGTCTGGCTCTTTTCGTGGGCATCACTTCACAGGCTGCAAGTGACGACATTGACACTATTTTGGTGGGCAAAATTTATACCGCCGACTCGGAACATCCGGAAGTTCAAGCGCTTGCCATCAGCGGTGGCCACATCGAGAAAGTTGGGACGATTGAGGAAATCTCGGCGCTGGCGCAGCCGGAGACCGAGATCATCAGGATCGAGAATGGCGTTATCGTGCCCGGCTTTATTGACGCCCACCTCCATGTTGCAGGTGTTGGATCGGCACTGGTTAATGTCGACCTGATGTCGGTCAACAGTTTCGAGGAGTTGATCGAACGGGTAGTGGCTAGAGCCGAAAATACGCCCGCAGGATCCGTGGTGATAGGGCGTGGCTGGCACCAATCGAAGTGGCAGCAGCTACCCGATGGTTCGATCTCGGGCTTTCCCACGCACCACTTGCTATCTGAGGCCGTGCCAGAGCACCCGGTGCTTCTGGAACATGCTAACGGCCATACCGTTTTGTTGAATGCTCAGGCCATGGCGCTGTCCGGTATTGACCAAGCCACACCCACGCCCGAGGGGGGCGTCATTCTTAAAGATTCCGAGGGCCGACCCACCGGGGTCCTCCACGAAACCGCAACGGGATTGGCGCGACGCCTGGAGGCGTATGGACCCGAGCGCGCTAAGTATTTGCTGGAGATAGCGCAGGATCACCTGGTCAGCGAGGGCGTGACGAGCGCTCATGATGCGGGCGTACGAAAGGTCGATTTGGACGCGCAGGTCGCGCTCGCAGAGGCTGGGGACTTACAGGTGCGTTTGTATTCCATGATTGATGCCTCCGATACGGTGGCGATGAACGAATGGCGCAAGCATGGTCTGTTGGTGGCAAGCGAATCCCAACGACTGACCGTCAGGTCCATTAAGGTGGTAGCGGATGGGGCGCTTGGCTCGAGAACCGCGTGGTTACACGAACCCTATTCGGACGACCCGGAAATCTCCGGGGTTTCCACGTTTCCGATGGAACAACTTGATAGCTTGATAGCGGATACCCGAGACGGCGGGTGGCAGATCAATGTGCATGCGATTGGAGATAAGGCCAATTCACAGGTGCTCGATGTGTTTGGCAAGTACCTGAATACCGGCAATGACAGCCGGTTTCGTATTGAACACGCCCAGCATATTTTGGCGCCGGAGCTACGCCGATTCGCAAATCTCAATGTCATCGCCTCGATGCAACCCATTCATTTGAGTTCCGACAGGCCTTGGGCGATCGATCGGCTCGGTAGCAAAAGAATCGAGGAGGGCGCTTATCTTTGGCAGAGTATGCTCGCATCCGGTGTGGTGGTGGCATCTGGCACGGACGCCCCTGTAGAGCCGGTGAGTGCTATTGATAATTTCTATGCTGCGGTCACTCGCAAGCAGCTGAACGGGCTGCCGGAGTCGGGTTTTGAAGCTGCCGAGAAATTGTCCCGAGAACAGGCACTTCAGGCCATGACCGCGGCGGGTGCATTCGCAGCTTTTGAGGAACAGGTGAAGGGTACCTTGGCACCGGGCAAATATGCTGACTTGGTGGTGCTGTCTCAGGATATTTTGCAAGTGCCTGAGTCACAGATTCGTGAAACCAAGGTGCTTAAAACCATGGTCGGTGGGCGCTGGGTGTATGAGAAAGAGGCTCCTGATTCGAACTAGCCAGCGGCTCGAAATTCACCAGAAGTCGGTGAGGGGTGTTCTCATCTTTACAGATCGGTTAGGAACCGACTGCCTATTTTCTGTATGTCCGCATCGTCGAATAACCGATGTCCTCGGTTCTGGAAGGCATTCAAATCATCGGTATTCGGGAAGGAGAAATAGGCATCCTCTCCTTTCGCCGCTTCCGATGGTAATGATTCGCCCTGACTTAATCGGTCAACACAGTTAGTGAGTAGCTCTGCCCCGGGAGCGTAGAGTTGATGTACGTTGGCTAGATAAGAGGCGGTAGGGTCAATCGGTATCGCGACGGTTTCAATGATTCCCCCTTGGTCAATAGCAGGACTATCTATCCAATGAACCGTGAGACCTATCTCGCTATCGGAGGCCTGCATGGCCCGGAAGGTTGCCATCACGCCCCGGTAGTTTGGGAGCAGGCCTGAATGGAGGTTTATGACGCCCAGCCGAGGGACTGCGATGGCGATATCTTTGAGAATCTGACCGAAGCGGATGCTCAGGATTAAGTCGGGGGCACTGCTCTTTAGTAAGGCAATACCCTCCGTTGAATTGATATTTTCAACGGGTACCTCGGCGGTGCCGCACCGTCTTGCCAATTCTTTAAAAGTCAGGCGTTCCCCGGTAGGTGACGCCTTATCCACCATGGGGAAAAGATAGTTAGTGAAAAACCCTTGCTCAAAAAAAGCCAGGGAATCTAATCGAGAATCTCGTCGGGTGTTAGCCCCAACCCGGCAGGAGTAAAGTAGCGTAATATCATGTGCTGCGAGACTTGGTAGTAGATTGTTCAGCGCCTCGTTACTGTAGATATCCCTGTTGTATAGAATCGTGAGA
>CAXPOA010000147.1:0-4773 GCA_964218505.1 Luminiphilus sp. | reverse complement strand
AAGCCACTGGGCATTATTGGAGATGGCGGCCGGATGCCCGGATACGTCATGCCATTGGTCATCCGGTTTATAGAGCCACGGTGAGGGGCCTCGGGGCGTTCGAAAAAATAACCCCTGGTGGCTGCGCAGTTGGAACCCATCCTCGGGTGTGCCACTCGCGCGGAGATACGACGGTGCCGCAACCGGGACGAAGTCGTTCGCCATGAGGCGAAGCGCGTGCACGCGTTCGTCAGGCGCATAGCCGCCTCTGATCGCCACGTCGACATCGTCGTGACTCAGTGAAGACAAGGCGTCACTCAGGCTGATATCCAGAATGATTTCGGGGTAGCGCGTGCGGAATTCCTCTAGGAGTGGGAACAATACCTGTTCACCAAAGCTCACCTGGCTGCTGATCTTGAGCTGCCCCATAGGGGTCGACTGATACAGGCGAACGGACTCGTTGCTTTGCTCGAGCTGAAGCAGGATGTCGCTGACCTGCGAAAAGTAGATTTCGCCGATCTCAGAGAGCTTCACCACCCGGGTGCTGCGTTTGAGCAGATTGGTTCCCAGGCTGGCTTCAAGGTCAGAAACGCGGCGCGATATGGATGACGGCGGGACAGAAAACGATTTTGCCGCACTCGTAAAGCTGCCCGTTTCTGCCACCTTGCAGAAGTACTTCAGTGCCAATAATTGGTCCATTCCATGCTCCCAGAGCAGCTAATTTTGTCTAATAAGCAAAATTAAAAGCGATTTGGGCCGGTATTTCGATCATTATTGATAACTAATACTCTGCGTCGACTGATTACTTTGTTTTCTGGGGAAAGCCAATGAGCCAATACACCAAGATCAATCTTGCCGCGAGACCCGAGCCTGGACCCATTACCAGCGCCCTCTTTGAGGTAGTGACTGATGACGTGCCTGCCGTGGAATCAGGGCAGGTGCTGATCAAGCAGACCTATATGTCGCTTGATCCCGCGATGATCGGATGGATGAGCCCCGATACCGAAAGCTATGTGCCGCCCGTGGGGCTTGGCGAGGTAATGCGTTCCTCCGGTATTGGCGAAGTCGTCGACAGTCAGCACCCGGGTTTCGAAGTAGGGGACAGAGTTAGGGGGATGATGGGTTGGACAGAATATTGTCTGAGTGACGGCGAGGGTCTCAGCAAAGTGCCAGAGGGCGTCGACGAAGAGACGCTGCTCTCGGTGTTTGCGCTGCCCGGTGTCACCGCCATGAAAGGTCTTTATGGCTTCGGCGACCCGAAAGCCGGCGAGACGCTGGTGGTCAGTGGTGCGGCCGGGTCTGTGGGCTCGCTGGTCGGGCAGCTGGGTAAGGCAGATGGGCTCCGTGTTATTGGTGTCGCGGGCGATGACGAGAAGTGCAGTTGGATCGTTGATGAATTGGGTTTTGACGGCGCGATCAATTACAAATCAGACGATATTGCCACCAAGCTCGCGGAGCTGACGCCCGATGGTATTGATATCTATTTTGAGAATACCGGTGGGGCAATCCAGCAAGCGGTCTTTGACCGCATGAACGCGCACGGCAGGATTATCGTGTGCGGCATGATTGCCGACTACACGGCCGCCGAGCCCTCAGCCGGGCCTAATTGGATCCCAATGATCAAGAAACGCCTGACGGTTCGCGGTTTCACCGTTCCTGATCATTACGACGAGATTCCCAGTCTTCTTGAGCAACTCACACCCTATGTGATGTCGGGCAAGGTGAAGTACCGCAGCCACGTGCTTGAGGGGCTCGAGTCGGCCATAGACGGGCTCAATCTTTTCTTTACCGGAGGCAATCGCGGCAAGCTCATCGTGAAGCTCTAATCAGCCGCGCGCTGTTTATGAGCATTCGAAAATCTGTGTCGTTCAACGCTATGTTTAGGAGGCGCGGCTTATGCGCACGCTGCTAAAGGTCTTTTCCGCAATGCTGACCCTGCAACCTGGGTCTGGCATGGCAGAAACCGTCAATCTGGCCGCGGGCGCGTCTGGCGAGACACAACGCATAGCGGGTCACCTCGATAGCTGGGCAGCGCTCGTCATTGTCGCCAGCGCAATGACGGTCGCTTGGCTGTTAAATGTCAAAGAGGGCAGGTTGCGGGCGTTGGGCACCGCATTTTCAGCGCTGTGCTGCGCGGCAGTGGCAGGATGGTTTTTCCTTTTTGTGGTCGACACAGGATTTCTCGAGAATCCCAAGCCCAACCAGACACCGCTCGACTCCGCCAAGCCGGCCCTGCTTTTCGGGCAGGCGATTGTCGCAGCGGGAGCTGCCGTTTGGCTCCTGATTGTGGCGCTGCGGCAGTTTGCGAGTTCTGAATCGCTTGCATTAGGGTTAGGGAACGAAAGCGCGCGATATGGCAGAGCATCCCGCTATCTACACTGGAGTATCGCCATACTGTTTATGGCGCTGGTGCCGATGGGCATCTTCACATCGATCATCCCTGAAGATACTGCTTTTCGGAACGCTTACTACGTGGTGCACAAGACCATTGGCGTGATCGTCATCGCATTAGTCTGTATCCGCCTAATATGGAATCGGGTCTCCGCGCGACCGGCGTTGGATGAGTCGCTCACCGCCCGCGAGCATAAGGTCGCCAAGGTCGCTCATTTTGCGCTCTACGCCATGATGGTGGCGATGCCCATTACCGGTTTCGTGATGACGAGCTTTCACGGCTATCCCACTTTTTTCTTTGCCTGGGAGTTCGGACCGTTTTGGGAGCCTAGTAATTCGGCGACGATTGCCTGGGGGCTTTTCCACAAGTACCTGCTCCCGTTCGTCTTATACATCTTATTGGGCGCGCACATTCTGGGCGCTCTGAAACACCGTTTTCTGGATAAGCAGGAGCGGGCGTTTCGCCGTATCGTGGGGTGACTTTTGGAGATGCAACGGAATTGTTATCCACTCCTAGTGAGCATGGCGGCTTGGGAAGTTACTTAGCAGCCGCAGTTGTGCTCTATTGATTGATGCGCCAGCGTGTGTCGCGTCAAAAACAATACTTTTTCTGCCGAGCGTTATGGGGGCATTCATGGTGAGTCTTTCTGATGAAGCATTCTCGGTAGCGATTGTCGGAGGAGGGTTCGGGGGAGTGGGAGCCGCGATTCGCCTCTTACAGGAGGGCGTTACCGACATTACTCTGTTCGAGCGCAGCGAGGGTGTAGGCGGAGTCTGGCACTCTAATCATTATCCCGGAGCTGCTTGTGATGTGCCCTCTCATCTCTACTCTTTTTCTTTTGCTCCTGGGACTGAATGGACACGACGCTACGCCCCACAGGCTGATATCGAGCAGTATCTCAACAGGCTCGTTGATGACTTTAATGTTCGTCCATATCTAAAGCTAAACACTGCAGTAGAGAGCGCACACTTTGATCCCGATACAGGAACATGGCGGATTGCGAGCAGCGACGGACAAGTTCGGGATTTCGACTTTTTAATTTCTGCCTGCGGCCAGCTATCGAACCCTTCGATCCCTGACCTTGAGGGCCTTGCTGATTTTGAAGGCCCCAGCTTCCACTCGGCAGATTGGGACCATTCCTATGATCTCAACGGTAAACGGGTCGCCGTGGTCGGTACGGGTGCTAGCGCAATCCAATTTGTTCCTGAGGTGGCGAAACAGGCTGCCCAGTTGGATATTTATCAGCGATCAGCCCCTTGGATTTTGCATAAGTTTGATCGGGAGTACCCAGAATGGGAGAAGCGTTTTTTTCGTCGCTTCCCAACGCGGGTTGCCTTAAGTCGGCGATTTTTCTTTTCGGTTTTTGAGTTACTGACCTACGGCTTCACCGGCCGGCATTGGTTGCTGAAACCCATGATGAAGGCGGCCAATGCTTACAGGAAAAAGGAGTTGGGTGATCACCCCGAGCTACACGCCAAGGCGACGCCTGACTATGACATTGGTTGCAAGCGTGCGCTATTCACCAACGATTGGTACCCCACGCTGAAGCGCTCAAATGTTGAGCTAGTGCATGGTGACGCTCCCCGCGTTTCCAAAACCGGCCTCATTGATGGCGAGGGTCGAGAGCGCCCCGCTGATGTGATCATATGGGGCACCGGTTTTAAGCCTCTGGATTTTGTGGCACCGATGGAGGTGTATGGCCTAGGGGGCAGTGAACTCAGTGAGGCATGGGCCGGCAGGCCGGAGGCTTATTTGGGCACAACGGTGTCGGGGTTTCCGAACATGTTCATCATGTATGGCCCCAACACCAACCATGGCGCTGGTTCCGTTCCTTACTCTAACGAGTGTCAGTACAACTACATCCTTGATGCTATGACGCGAATCCAAGAGGGCGGCCACCGCTATCTGGATTTGAAAGCTGAAGTGCTCAGCCAGTGGCGTGAAGAAATGGCAGAGCGCAGCGCAAAAAGTGTATGGACACAGGGTGGATGTCAGACCTGGTATGTGACGAAAGATGGAATCAATACCAATAATTGGCCGGGCCCTTGGCTTGAATACAAAAGACGCACCCTGCGGGTCAATCCTGACGACTATCAGTTTATTTAATCTGAGGGATGCAGCCAGATGACTCTATGGCTCCTTCAGCCCGGTCAGCCAATTTACTGTTTGACAGTTGAGCGGTAAGAGAGGCATCCGTGAATTTCAATGCCGGGCCTCAATTCTGATTATGCTTTATTCAGGCGTGTCAGCTGTCTTGCCGCGACAAACCCCAAAAGGCTGCTTGCCCCGAAAAGGCCATAGTAGATCTGGAAACCTTGTTGGCCACTCCAGTTTGCCAGCGCCCAGGATTGCACCATTGGCACATAGATATCTGGGGTGTACGCGAGCAAACTGATCAGACC
>CAXPOA010000146.1:0-17989 GCA_964218505.1 Luminiphilus sp. | reverse complement strand
CTTGAGATGCCCTGTTCGGTGGCTGCGTCGAGAGCACACTGCAGGTTTGCTGTGTCGTTTCCTGCTTCGCTTGCCACAGAGATTTTGCTTCCGCCAATGGTTACAGCGCTACCACATTCTGTTTGAGCCCAGGCGGCTGAACTCAACGATACAGTGAGGAGGGCGGTAGCTGCCCGAATGGAGGATCGCTTGGAGGATCGCTTAAAAAGTCGCATGGATATTCTCCGTTATTTTTTTGAGGTCGGCCTAAGGGCCTCGAAATGCACGCGATAGATTAACCTAGGGGGGTGGTTAAGTAGTAACAAACTTGAGACAAGCAGGACTTTTACTAGGACAAAATCAGGCTGTGACGGGCGCTTTAAAGGACTGGATTTTCTAAGACGCTCATCGGATCAGTGAGCGCCTGTGGCGCTTCAGTACCCCAAAAGCTCGAGTTCAGGTCGGCATCTGGGTTCGATTATCTCAGAGAGACTTTGGGGTGTCGCATGGACGCTTGTCGATACGAAAGTGAAATCATGGTTTGGATTGTGAAGACGATACGTAGATTCCTGCTCCACCATATGAGCTCGCGCACCAGTTTCAACCGCTTCCTGTAAGGCCGCCTCCGGGAGGTGCCAGCCTAAGTTGTTACTGATTGCTGTTAACTCTTTTAGCGGGTTTTCCACGAGATCCTCATAACGCATTAGATGCAGGAAAGTAACGTCGGAAGCGTAACGGTGGTCAACTAACCACGAGTTTATGTGTTGTCTCCAGCGCTCCAAGCCCAATAAGGGGTGCTCGATAAATTCCTCGATGGGTCGCTCATCCCACCAGCCACGGCCCTGAGCGTATCGGTAGCCACTAACCATGACATCTGCTGGATGCCTGACCAAGTAGAGGGTATGAATAAACTGAGGGGAAAAAACCGAATGGGTTTTGTAGAGACGGATTGGTGGGTCAGCAAATTGATGAGACTCAGCGTGTTCGGCAACGCACAAGTCAACAATGTAATTCCTCACAGAAGAAAATGTGGCGCGGCTCCGGTATCCGTTTGCGATCAGCAGGGCATTAGCCAGTAACACGGTGAGGTAGGTAATGCCAGATTTTGGGAATTCGCAAACGTAAACGTCCCCGGCGCCAGGATTCTTTCTTGGGGTCAGTAGTTGGCGGGTGACGTCCGGGACTTCTGATGAGAAGGAACCTTGATTGCCGCTGTTACTCAGGCTTGCCATACGCTAGGTGTGTGCCTCGTCCGTATTGTAGAAAAAGCTATTCATGGCATTCATCAAGAGGGCCTATCACTTCGTCGAGTGATCTTAGCAACAGACTGAGCCGATGCGCAGAGACTCCCATCCAAAGCTCTAATTTCCCCTGACATAAAGGCGATACTTTTTGTCGCTTTGGTAACCCATCCCCTCACCGTAAGGGGAGTCTGTCCCCGGGTTGCATTCTCGTAACGAGTACTGATCTCGAGGCTCGACAGCCTTACTATAGATGGGTCAGAGCCAAAGATTGCGTGGGCCATCGCAGCGTCCAGCATCGCCGTCACAAACCCGCCTTGCACGACATCCCCGGTATGGCAATAGTCAAAGGGCACTTTGAAAGTGAACGTGCAGGTCTGTTGCTCCTTGTCGAACCCGGTGATCTCACCACCCAGCAGTGTTAGAAAGCCAGGCTTTTGCTGATTCAAATGATCAATGATGTCTTGGTTTTGCATCTGCGCTGTTTGAGGCCTACGTGGGTGGACTTGCTACTGGTCACCCCGGGGGCTGACTAACGATTCGATGGTTTATCCGTATCCGGCGGCTCGTCCGCCGATACCATTGGTTTGGGTGGCTAGCCATAGTATTGTAGTGCTATCGCAGGGTGGATTTGGTACTTGGTGCCACTTTATTTTTGACGCCCAAGCCTTCAGTGAGTTAGGCGCTAATGCCGCTTTGGGCCCATCTTTAAGGCACTGATCATTAGTTTAGGTAACAGCAGAATGCAAATCGCGATTGAAACAATGTTGAACATGCAAAATCGCATGAACAGCCGAGTCCATGACGACTGGATCAATCAGCGATTCGAGTGGTACCGGGCCGTATGGATTGAATGTGGTGAATTAATCGACCACGCAGGCTATAAGTGGTGGAAAAAGCAGGAGTCCGATCTGGAGCAGGTGCGTCTGGAGGTCGTCGACATCTGGCATTTTGGGATGTCGGCGCTGTTCGATACGGCCCCTGATCTGGCGTCCTTGGCAAAAACTATTGAGCTGGACTTGTATCACGCCGAGCCGGAATACACGGACATCCGATTGGCAACGGAGGCACTAGCGCAACATGCGCTCGAGACAAAATCCTTTTCCGTGGCGCTGTTTGCGCAGCTGATGTTCGCTTGTGACCTGAGTTTTGATGACCTCTACCGTCATTACGTAGGAAAAAACGTCCTTAATTTTTTTCGTCAAGATCATGGTTACAAAGAGGGCTCTTACGTAAAAACCTGGGAAGGACGTGAGGACAACGAGCACTTGAGTGAGCTCCTGGCCGCCCTTGATCCGGGGTCAAAAAGTTTTCCAGATGAGGTTTATCAGGGTTTGGCCGAACGATACCCCGGCGATAAGCCGGACCTTTAGTAAAGGCGATTGCCAGCGCAAGAGGTGAGATACCTTGACTGAGTCGTTTACCGACGTCTTTTACACCGTTCCCGATGGGCTAACGCTGTACGCCCGCGACTATGCTGGCCCCGGCGCCGACTCGCCCATAGTCCTGTGTCTCCATGGTCTCAGTCGTAATAGTCGTGACTTTGGTGATTTGGCGCCCCTGCTGCAGCGAACGCACCGGGTCATTGTGCCGGATCAGCGGGGAAGAGGGAGGTCTGAATGGGACCCTCAGCCTGAACGTTACACGCCAACAATCTATATTGGGGATATGCTGACATTACTTGATCAGTTATCGGTAAGCCGCTGCGGGTTGATAGGAACGTCCATGGGTGGGCTGATGAGCTTCGGGATACATGCACTCTCTCCGAGTCTTCTCAGCCATATTGTTATTAATGATATTGGGCCCGTACTGGCCCAAGAAGGTTTCGATCGGATCAAGCAATACGTTGGATCCACCACGTCCTTTCCCAGCTGGGAATTGGCCACTGCCTATATAAGTCAGGCCAACGCGGCGGTGTTCCCGCACTATACCCAAAAAGATTGGGCTGCCTTCACACGCCGAATGTGTACTGAAAAAGAGGGCGGGGTCTCGCTTGACTACGATCCCTTGATTTCCGCTCCTATGAGGCAACCCGAGGGAGAGGCTGAGTTAGCGAACCTCTGGCCTCTTTATGACGGCCTTCAAAACCTTCCGGTTATGTTGATCAGAGGTGGGGCCAGTGACCTACTAGACGCGGCTTGCGCCGCCGAGATGCGTGCTCGACACCCCAATATGACCTATTTAGAAGTGCCTGGCGTCGGGCATGCTCCGATGTTAGACGAACCCGGGGTGGCTGACGCGATATGCGAGTTCATCAACAAGTAGTCAGCCCAACAGCCGCGTTATAGCGCTAGCGAGATCGAGGTCTTTTTTTGTGATACCCCCGGCGTCGTGAGTCTCCAGTGCGATGTCTACCCGATTGTAGACGTTCACCCACTCGGGGTGGTGGTCTTGCTGCTCGGCTAGTAGGGCCACCCGTGACATAAACCCCCAAGCCATACTGAAATTTTCAAATTTAAGGCTCAGCATCAGCTTTTCGTCCTCAAGCCGCCAAGCGCTGTTCGCCTCTATCCAATCAGCAATTTCATTCTCTGTAAGCAGGGTCATGGCAGTCGCCTCCTTAGTACCGTCCCTATTTCTAAATGGGGGGTGTAGGGGAATTGATCGAAAAAAGCTAGATCTGTCAGCTCGTGGGTTGAGGACAGTGCTTTCAAGTCTCTGGTCAGCGTGTCGGGATTACAGGAAATATACAGCAGATGGTCAAAGCCCTCGGCGAGCGACAGGGTCGCTGGATCAAGACCTGCGCGGGGCGGATCTACCAGCAGTGTCCCCAGCTGATATTCTTCGAGCGGACGCGGCAGGTGTGCCAGACGCCGAAAAGCGCGATCACCGTTGAGGGCTTGTGTCATTTCCTCGGCTGAGAGGCGTGCGAATTTAATGTTCTTGGTACCGTTTAGCGCAAGATTCTCGATCGCGGCATAGGTCGCGGTCTTCGAAAGTTCGGTAGCGAGGACATGGTTGAAATGGGTTGAGAGTGGCAGGGTGAAATTGCCCACACCACAATACAGCTCAAGTAGATCCCGTTGGCTATCTAGTTGGCGGGATGTGGCCCATTCAAGCATGTGCTGATTGACGCAGCCGTTTGGCTGGGTAAATGCACCCTCGGGCTGTTTGAAATGGAACGCCGATCCATGGACGCTCAGTGTTTCCTTGACCCCGTCGCGCCCTATGATGATTTTCTGTTTACGACTGCGACCAATGATCGGTATATCCATTTTTTCTGCAAGAACGGTAGCCTCTTTCTGCCACGGGTCATCTAACGGTCGGTGATAAATCAGGGTGATCAATAGATCGCCAGAGAGGGTGCTCAAGAATTCGACTTGAAACAACTTGCGGCGCAGGATTTGATTCTCTTCGAGACATTTACGAAGGGGTTCCATGATCTCTTGAATGATTTGGCTCGCGACCGGGAAGTCGGAAATGACGATGGGGTCTTTTGGATGCTCGGAATCAAACATCACATAGTGGATATTATGACCCTGATGCCAAATGCGAAATTCCGCGCGGAGACGATAGCCGGTTTTGGGTGAAGCAAATACGCAGGCAGTCGGCCCCCCTAGCGCTGTAAAAACCGGCTGCCACCTGTCCGTCTTCTCAGCCAGTAGTTGGTCATAATCTTCTGGGCAAACTTTTTGCAGGGGCATGATCGAGTCAGAGACAGTTTTTCGGTTTTGGTAAGCCCGCAATACGGGACGCGCTTCGGGTTGGACTGCCCGGAAAAAGGCTCATTAGATAGAGGGAGTTTCCTTTGTCAGGATTCGTTTGTTTTTTAACCCAGTTTACCAATGCCCTGTTGGCAGGAGAGGCGCGATATTTGTCGTAGTAGTCTCGCAGTAGCGAGAGGACCTCCCAGTGAGCGGGGGTCAGGTCTATCCCTTCCTCTTGCGCAAAGGCCAAGGCGACTGCATCGTTCCAGTCGGACCAATCCCGCAAATAACCGTTGGCGTCACAAAGAGGCTCTAACTCTGCCATCATCCGCGCCCATGCCAGGAGATAATCTGTTGGTGCTGAGCGGTTAATTCGACCCACTGGGCGTCGCTTACCCTGGTGAGCTCGGATGGATCTGAATCAATTAAGCCTGGGGTGTCGGTGCGCTGGTAGAGCTGGTAGAGCGGGCAGGGCGACTCGCTCATCAATGTCTTAATGGCTTCCTCGTTAAAGCTTTCGGTCATGATAAGAACTGCATCGGATTGGTGGCAGGATGCGATACAGCTTGATAGCCGCTCAGGCGTGAAGAGAAGATGAAGGGCCATCAGAAAGAGAGAACATGTCTCGCATTGGAGAGTAGCTCGTGAAACTGTCCATGATCAATGTAGTAAACCTGAAGATCCTCCGGAATGTCGTCATTGCAGGCATTGGTGTCGTCATCGACAATGTAAAGACAATCAATGTCGTAAAGGGGCAGCGTGTGAAGCTCCCGGGATATATCTCGGTCAACATCAAGTGAGGCTGGGTTTTTGTCTAATAGCGCCATTGCACCATCGCGCAGCACCACGCTGACCGACTGACCAAAGGCGCCGCAAGCGAGAATACAGTCGAGCCCTAGCCCTAGCATTACACTTTCCGTCGGGGGGCTAGCTAATTGCACGAGCCAGGTCGTTTGATTAGGCACAGGTTATCACTCGATCACAATCGAAGCCTGACTCCATTAAGGCTCCCAACCCCGCAAGGACAAAATGATGCGGAGCCTTAACGACTCCATTTTTCTCCGCAGAGGCACTACATATCGCTAATTCGGTGGCGAAAGTTGATTTGAGGTCTATCCATTGCTCTCTTGGTTCGCTCGCATCTGGACATCCAATCTGTGTTCCATCGCCATAGAAAAACACCCGGGTTAACTCATGGCCATTTTCTAAGAGCGCGCGGCCGAAGCGGATGGTGCGACTTTGGCTCTCGAGGTCCCTTGGTGGATGCATGACAACGAGCGCGTACTTCAAGGGCCACCTTCCATAAAAAACCCCGGCAGAGCCGGGGTTCCGTGGCTGCTGCGCGCCTTAATCGTCGCCACCTGAAAATGCACCAATGAGGTGAAGCAGGTTGATGAATAGGTTGTAAATGTTCAGGTACAACGCCACTGTTGCCCTGATGTAGTTTGTCTCGCCACCGTTTACGATTCGGCTTGTGTCAAACAGGATCAGTCCCGACATGATCATGATGATCGCAGCGGACACGGTCAGCGACAACGCGGGTATCCCCAGGAAAATGTTGGCGATGCTGGCCGCTATTGCAACGATCAGGCCTGTAATCAGGAACCCGCCCATATATGAGAAATCTTTGCGGCTGTTCAGTGCGTAGGCCGACAGGCCGAAGAATACCAGTGCAGTGCCCCCAAGCGCCTGCATAACCATGCTTGGACCACTCGGCAACGCCAGATAGTAATTAAGTGTGGGGCCCAAAGCTGCGCCCATGACACCGGTAAACGCAAAAATAGCAGGAAGTCCCTTGGCGGTATCTGCCATTCGGTTGACTACAAACAGCAAACCAAAACCCACCAGCATAAGTACGAGGGCGACACCATGGGAAAGTCCGAGCGCCATGGCTCCGCCTGCGGTGACGGCGCTGAACGCCAAGGTCATGCCGAGTAGCATATAAGTGTTCTTCAACACCTTGTTGGTGCTAACAACGCCTTGTGCCGCTCCAGCTGCAAGTTGGGCTGAATATGCCTGCTTATCACTCATTGGCTAGTGCCTCCTCGAGAATTGGCCGATATCTCAATAATAGGGTCACTGGAGGCAGTTTCCAAGTGGCCCTTACGCAAGAATTTTTGCGGGTTGGGGCGGCGTTGTTGCTTTCCAATGCGCTGGGAGCCAGCAACGTTCAGGGGCTGTCGAGGGAAAATGTGATGCTCAGCGACGCGGTTATAAGCATTTCACCAGGGGTGTAGTTGCCCACATCCGAGGCGGCCATCGCCAACCTACCTTCTGGCATTGGGCCAAGCGGGTTAACCGGTGTGGCTATTTTCACGATCGCTCCAAGCTCAAGTCCACTGGCTTCAGCAATGACAGCAGCTCTTGCTTGCGCCTGTTCGACTGCCTTGGCGAGCGCCTGCTGATAAGCCATCTCGTGCTCTGAAAATGATAGGCGGGGGGAGCTGACTTGGCTGATTTGCTGATCTGTGACGACCGCGAGGGTAGTCCCGAGGCTGTCGATGTTGACAACTCTGATGGTAACGCTGCGTGTAAGTTCAAAACCTTCTGGAATCTGTCGTTTGGTGACCTGATCATAACGAGACACCGGCATGATTCGAACCTGTGTGCTGTCGATTGAATTCTGCCCGATTCCTGTTTTTAGCAAGGCGGCGATTAATTTGTCGACCTTGCCATTCATTTGCGATTCAAGCTTGGACACGTCCCAACCCCGCTCTTGGAACGAGACAGTGATATCGGCTTGGTCAGGCACCACCGCGACCTCTCCAGAGCCTTCAATGGTCAGAGTCGCCGACTCGCCAGCGAAGGAAAGGCCAGACAATAAGAACCAGACGAGCACGAAGGCAAGTAATTCAAGCGCTCTACTTTGTCGCGTGCCTTTCTGAGTTCTCAGCGAACTCACTGTGTCAGCGGTCTCCATGGCTATGTTCATAATTGGATGTCCTAGCTTATATCCAGGTGAATGGAGTATGTCGGAGTTTAATCACAGTGGTTAGGAGACGTTAGGGGGGCTGAAAGTTCCCTATGGGCGACAAAGTGCCATGTAGAGGTACCTTTCGACTGGCTGTCCGAGAACCGCCCTCCAAAATAGGTGTGTAAGTACGCTCAAATACCGCATACATCTTGCGAACAATCCCGAGAGATCGCACACTGCGCCACCGATGCTTATTGGGCCATTGCCATGTCGATTTTAGCTGTCAAAAGAATCATAACCTTCTGTTTTATATGTAGTAATTTATTTCTGTTGCCGGCTCGGGCGGCTGAGGACGCAGGAGTTGGGCTGGCGATGATAAAGCAGGCGGAGGCATTTCGAGACGCCGCAATCAAAGGCTCTCAAGCCTACGAGTGGTTGGAGGGGTTGACCACAGAGGTGGGCCCCAGGCTGGCGGGTTCGGTACAGGAAGCCCGAGCTCGAGAATGGGCGGTGACCAAGCTCGAATCGTTAGGTTTTGAGCGAGTCAGGGTGGAACCGTTCACTATTCCCGGCTGGGAGCGAGGTTCCGAGACAGCTTATGTTTTAGACCCTTTTCCCCAGCCTTTGGCAGTAACCGCACTGGGCGGGTCAGTCGCTACGCCCGCGGGTGGAATAACTGGAAACGTTCGCGGTTTTGCGACACTGAAAGAGCTGGAGCAAGTGCCCGACGGATCCCTTCGTGGCGAGATCGTGTATGTGGGTCACGCGATGCGTTCTACGCAGGATGGCTCTCACTATGGCTATTTCGGCCGCTTACGTCGCGAGGGCGCAAGTATTGCGGCCGCGAAAGGAGCCACCGCTTTGCTAATTCGATCCATTGGCACGGACAGCCACCGAATGCCCCATACGGGTTCAATGACCTATGCGAAAGGTATCGAAAAGATCCCTGCCGCGGCGCTATCCAACCCCGATGCAGATCAAATCGAAAGAATGCTCTCCCGGGGTAAGACCATCTCGGTGGTTCTGGATTTGCAGCCTCGGTTTTTAGGTAATGTGGAATCGGGGAATGTCATCGCTGACATTGTTGGATCTGAGTTCCCTGACGAGGTTGTGATCATCGGCGGTCATCTGGATTCCTGGGATCTCGGCACAGGCGCGATTGATGACGGTGCGGGTGTCGCCATCACGCTGGAGACTGCCCGAATGATCCTTGCAAGCGGTCTGCGACCCAGGCGGACCATCCGGCTCATTTTCTGGGGTGCCGAGGAGGTGGGTCTTTTGGGTGGCAAGGCGTATGTGGAACGTCATGAGAAAGACCTGACAAAGCATGTCATCGGTTCTGAAAGCGATTTTGGCGCTGGTCGTGTTTGGAAGATAACAAGCCGCGTTGATGATAGGGCACTGCCCCTCGTCAAGTTAATTGGTCGGCTCGTTGAGCCTCTGGGTATAGCGCCGGGTGCTAATTCCGTCGAAAGCTCCGGCCCAGATCTCACGCCCATGATAGAGCGCGGTATGCCAGCTTTCAGATTTGTTCAGGATGGGCGCGATTACTTTGATCTGCACCACACGCCGGATGACACTCTCGATAAAGTCAGAGCGGAAGACCTAGACCAAAGTGTTGCTGCTTATGCCGTGTTTACATGGCTAGCGGCGAATAGTGATCTCAGTGACTGGGGTTGGAAGACAGATAACTAGCCGCCGACAGAGGCCCGGGCGATCGGTAGCTTAGCGAGCTATCCGTCGCTGGATGCCAAGCCATTGGCGCGTCTCGCCAATTCAAGTAGATAGCGAAGTAGGACACTTGTCCCGAGTCTCTACAGACAAAGGAGTGCCCGCTATGCAGTTAGACTGGAAACTTGAAAAACTAATGCTGGATTTACTGACCTGCATCTGTGCGGCGCCAGCTGAGCTTTTATTGGAGCGAAAAGAGCTGATCGCGGGTTTTCTAGAGCACGTTGAGGACTGTAAATCTCAGGGCGATTGGGCTGACATCGAGCGCCAAACCAGAGATCGTTATGAATGCTATCGGTCAGTCGCGTTACCTATCGACTTTTGCGAAAAAGCCGCTGCCTATTATGCGTTGCACTTGCTCTCCGAATGGCTTAATGAGAGTGAGGTGCCATCCCTCGTGCAGCGTTCCTTCAGCGCGGCGTTGGAGAATGGACGCAGCCTTACCAGTGCGCAGGCCGAGTACGCCTAGCGAGCACGACTAGGAAGTGCTTTCTGGCATCGGCCTTATTCTTCAGGAATAGACGCTCTATCTATGGGAACAATGATTTCATTTCGTCGGAGAAAAGGAAGAGTCCAGGGAGGGTTGTACTGATTTAACGTCGGTGGCCCCAAGAGCTTAATTTCTGACGCACCAAGAAATTCTTGTAACACCGCCCATTGTTTTTCGGCTTTTTCGGGAGATGCTTTTCCGCTAAAGATGATAACGGCTGCGGCATACTCATTAATGGGTCGTAGCTTAATATCCGGATTGTTAGGTTCGGGAAGGGTGTTCTCGTCAAACTTTGAAGGCATAAAGAACGCCATTTCCTGCGTTTCACTGCCAGCCATCGAGGTTCGCACAGGGGCCGTCATGGCGATCTTCTGCTCAGCGGTGTTACCCCCGAAAATATAGCCGGCCAAGGTCGAGAATCCACCATTCCCGTTGGCACCCATTGAGGTTACGGCGAGGATGCTAGCGCCATAGTCACGTAGCTCTATATTTTTCTCGGGCCATTGATCGATCAGCTCAAACCGAGGCTCTTCAGTCTCAGCAACCACAGAATTACAGTGGAGGGCGGAAGCAAGAACTGCAACGCCAACGTGGATAAATCGGGTCGGCATAGGGATCGATCTCTCGGGCTGAGGGCTTGATACGCGAGCTGGCTATCTCGGATTACCGGCTGAGTGTTCGCGTGCGTCTAATACCGGCCTGTCGCGGTTTTATAAAATCCGGTGCAACGCGTCGAGCATGGCGTTGGGCGCTTCTACCATGATGGTATGACCGGCCCCATCCAGAATACATACATCTGCCGAAGGCAGGGCTTCTCTGAGCGCTTTGGTCGATCTAACCGGGGTGAGTCGGTCCTCCGCACCCAACAGAAGAAGTGCCGGACATTGAATCTTGGCAGCACTCGCTATCCCACCGCTATAGTTATTGCACGCGCTCATATCGTGAAACAGAACGCCTGGCTTTGAACGCTCATAGAGTCGCAAGGTATTGCCAACCATCCACAGGCCGGAGTTCCGATTGCCCCCGTACTGATGACGCTTGCTAAATCCCCACTGGGTCAGCATGTCGAAGGCAGCGTGATCATCCGCTTGAGCAGCATTGAGAATGGCGTCAGAAACCGGCATGGGTAGTGTTGTCCCTACCATCGCGATGGCCATTATCTTTTCCGGCTGCCGTGCTGCCAGCTCCAACGCGACAAGACTACCAAGGCTATGGCCAACAACTTTAGCCTTCGCGATACCAGCCTCCTTCATGACCGCGTCGAGCCATTCGGCCATCAATTCCACAGAGCTTAATGGGTTTCCCGCAGAACGTCCGTGTCCCGGCAGATCAACCGCAAGAACATTATTCTTGTGGCGAGCAAAGTGGCGGGACGCCAGTGTCCACACCGTATGATCCATGCCCGAGCCGTGAACGAAGATAATCGTCGGTAGGGATGGATCGAGGGCTTTCGAATTGGTATAGCCGTAGACGCTCTCGTTGTTAACGGTGAGTTTCATTGTCTCACCCCTTTTTCTGCATGCTTTTTGAGGCCGCGCGTAACCCCTGCTTTAGATCGTCAATCAGGTCGTCGACATCCTCGAGGCCAATGGAGAGTCTAATTGTGCCTTCACCGATGCCTCCGGCGGCAAGTGCGTCAGCACTCATGCGGTGGTGCGTTGTGCTAGCCGGGTGAATCACAAGGGACTTGGCATCCCCGACATTGGCGAGGTGCGAGAAGAGATTTAGCCCGTCAACAAAGGCAATACCAGCATCCCTGTCGCCCGCCAGATCAAAGCTAAACACCGCACCGCAGCCTTTAGGTAATAGCTGTTCTGCCAGGGATTTATCGGGGTGGTCCGGGAGCTCTGGATACCCCACGCGTGCCACCATTTCATGAGCGGCGAGAAAGTCGACGATTTTTCGGGTGTTTTCAACGTGCCGCGCCATTCTTACACCAAGGGTCTCAATGCCTTGCATGATGTGAAAGGCGGTTGTAGGGCTCATACAGGCGCCCATATCTCGCAGCCCCTCTTTTCGCGCCCGCTGGATAAACGCGGCAGGGCCAAACTCCTCGCTAAAGACAAGGTTATGGAATCCCGCGTAAGGCTCTGTCAGAGTCGGGAACTTGCCGGATGCATCCCAATCAAAGCGTCCGCCATCGACCAAGAGGCCCCCAATAACAATGCCGTGGCCGCTTAAAAATTTAGTGGCGGAGTGCATGATGATGTCTGCACCCAATAGGAAGGGTTGAATCAGGTAGGGCGTTGTAAAGGTTGAGTCCACCATGAGCGGTAAACCCGCCTCATGGGCTACCTCCGCGACGGCCGGGATATCAAGAACATCAAGTCCTGGGTTGCCAACTGTCTCTGCGAATACTAAGCGGGTGTTGTCTCGTATTGCGCCCTTAAACGCCTGAGGATCTCTGGGATCTACAAATGTCGTTTCAATGCCGAACCGGGGGAGGGTGTATGCCATCAGGTTATGACTGCCACCGTAAAGAGCCGCGGATGCGACAATATGGGATCCCGTACCCATCAGCGTCATGATGGCCAGATGGAGAGCGGCTTGGCCACTGGCCGTCGCGATGGCGCCGACTCCATCCTCGAGCGCCGCAATTCGCTCTTCAAGCACCGCATTTGTGGGGTTACTCAAGCGTGAGTAAACATGCCCCGCGCGCTCAATATTGAAGAGAGAAGCGGCATAATCCGAGTCCGGGAAACAGAACGACGCGGATTGGTAAATGGGTGTCGCACGGGCTCCGGTCGCCGGATCCGGTTGTGCCCCCGCATGGAGTGCAAGGGTGTCAAGTTTTGGGTAGTCGGGTCCTGCCATGCTTTTCTCCTTGCGGCTGGGCCAGCTTAAATGCTGAACCCACCTAGCTTGGTCTCAAGGTATTCCTCTATGCCTTCTCGCGCACCTTCTCGACCAAGTCCACTTTCATTCATCCCCCCAAAAGGCGCCGCTGCGCTTGTGGGGTTGATATCATTGATCCCTATGATACCGAAGTTGAGTCGTTCAAAAACCCGCAGTCCCCGCGAGAGATTCGTGGTGTAGACGTACGCAGCAAGTCCGTAATGAGTATCGTTGGCCATTTCAATCACTTCACTTTCGTCATCGAAGGGGATGACTGCGGCGACTGGTCCAAAGGTCTCCTCGCGATAGATGATCATCTCCGGGCTGACATTGCTCAGGAGCGTCGCGCCGTAAAAAAACCCGGCATCTAACCCATCACCGGTCTCTCGAGCACCACCAGCGAGAAGGGTTGCTCCTTTCGCGATCGCGTCATCAACCTGCTTTTCAACCTTTTCGATAGCGCGCTCATTAATCAGCGGGCCAATGCTGTTTTCTGGATTCATGCCATTGCCGGCCTTCAGTGCTGACACCCGTTTTTTTAGGGTGTCCAGAAAAGGATCGAGAATTGAGCGTTGAACAAAGATCCGGTTCGGGCTAATGCACGCTTGCCCGGTATTTAAAAACTTCACCAGAGAAACGCCTTTAGCAGCGTGCACCGGATCGGCGTCATCGAACACGATAAAGGGTGCATGCCCACCGAGTTCCATAGAAACCCGTTTCATCTGGGGAGCGCATTTTTGCGCGAGGGCTTTTCCTACGGCAGTAGAACCGGTGAACGTAAGCTTCTTAACCTTTGGATTGGTGCAGAATTCCTCCCCAATGGGCTTTGGATCGCTCGCGGTAACGAGGTTGACCACCCCAGGGGGTAGGCCGGCGTCCTCAAGCAGCTTGATTACCGCGATAGCGCAGAGAGGGGTCGATTCGGCTGGTTTAAGCACAATTGTGCATCCCGCAGCCAGAGCCGGCGCAAGTTTTCGGGTAATCATTGAAACCGGATAATTCCAGGGGGTAATGGCCGCGACCACGCCGACGGGCTGTTTGTGCACCAGAAAACGCTGATCAGCACGAGCCGAGGGAATAGTCTCACCATAAATGCGTTTTGCCTCTTCCGCGAACCAGAGCAAGAAATCTCCTGCGTACTTCACCTCATTGCGTGCTGCTTTCAGGGGCTTGCCCTGTTCGGTGGTCATGAGTTCAGCAAGAGCAGGTTGCTGATCCATCATGAGTTGGTGGGCGCGGTATAAGATATGGGAGCGCTCATAGGCCGTGGTTGCGGACCAGCTAGCGCCCGCTCGACTCGCCGCGTCGATAGCGCTTCGGGCGTCTGCCTCATTACCGTCCACCGCCTCGCCAATTTGCTCGCCGGTTGCAGGGTTGTAGACCGAAAAGAGATCTCGCCCCGTGATCCAACGACCATCTATATACATCGTAGCTTCCTCATGAGCGGAATGTTAGGTATGCACCAGCGTGAGGTGCCGGAGGGTAGCATGTTCTGTTGGGTCAGGGGCGAAACGGTAGCGGCAGGGCATTCGAGCCCGGCGAAGAAAGATTTCCATTGCAAGAATCAGGGGATGGGCTGGCCGTCAGACTTCAGGGATCGGGTTGCACTAAGACGGTTTTAATGTCGTTGAAAACCGTATCTGCGTGGAGGAAAGAAGTACTGTAGATATTTCGGATTCTCTTGCTCTTATCGATAAGAAATACCCGGAGGATATGCGACATGGTGCCCATGTAGTTGCCATCTTCATCATAGTCACGAATGACCCACTGCCCGTAGGCATCCAGCGTCGGCTGCAGCATGGCGTCACCGTTGGTTGTGAGGAAAAGCCAGTCGGCGTCTAAGGACCTAAAGTGGTCTCCATAGGCAGAGATGACCTCTGGCGTATCCAATTCGGGGTCAAAACTGAAGCTGATCAAACGTACGTGGCCTGCGATGTCGGATTCACTCTCGAGTTTTATCTGCACTTGCTGCATGACATAGGAGGCCAATGGGCAGCCGTTTACATCATGGCAGGTGGTAAAGATAAAGCTGAGAACGGTGACTTTATCCCCATAGATATCATGGAGGGTCGACAGGCTGCCATCCTCCTGCAGGATTCGGCCATCGGGCGCCTGTCCAAAGCTGGGTAATCGATAACTCCCTGCTTCGGGTGCTACGAAAGAGAGGGGGCCATAACCCGGCGCGAGGATGACCGGCTCTTTGGAAACTGGCGCATGCATGGTCTCGTGCATCGACGTTGCACTTTGTCTACCCATCGGATGAGTATCGGGGTCCATCGCGCTACTGAAGGCAGATAGAAGCGAGAGGCCTGCGAAGAGGGTCAATGCAGGCCCGAAAAGTACCCCTCTCAAGTTTTAGTGCTCTTGTTGTGCGATGGTCTTACTTGGCAGCGGCTTGCTCGCATAAAGGGCATGGGCTCCGAAGCGCATCTGGTGTGGTGCACCCAGGCCCATTTCTACAAAATCGAGGCTGAACTGGGGCGTCAGCTTGTCACCATCCCACGAAAACAATTTGAAGTACTGGAGGTCATTGCCGTCCGCCGAACTGGTTTTATCCCAGTTGGCGAGCAGCGACGAGGTGAAATACACCCGTTCACCATCCCAGCTTTGAGAGACCATGTTGATCTGCTCTCCAATTTGCTGTTCAAACACCTGACTGGGGCTGTGAGGATCGGAGATGTCAAATAATCGAACCTTGCCATCGTTCCAGGTATTTACCCACAGATGATCGTCATCCGCCGATATCGAAATATCAACCGGTAGGGGAATCTTGCTTGCGTCTCCAATGTCGGCGACGGCCTTTGCTTGCCATTCACCCGCATCGTCCTCGTAGATCAGCCAGATTTTTGATGTCAGTGCTGTTGTAGTAAAACAGTAGTTGGATTTAGATCCCCAGGCACACCGAATTTCGAGCGGGGCCCCCGGCACATCAAGAATTTTCTTGGGGGTCCTGGCGTGTAGATCCCAAATGACGACGGTGTTGCCGAAGCGCTTCATCGCTTCTGCATCACCCATCATCTTGCCCAGGTTCATCATGTAGTTGTTCCAGCCGGTAAATGACGAGGTAACGAGCACGTTACGCCTAGGTAATGCTCGGGCATCATAGCCGTAGCCATCTGCGTAGTTACCGCTTTTGACGGCGCCCTGAAGGTTGTCGTCGGTAGGCATCCAGACGCTTGAGATGAAATCGCCGGCGTTGGTGTATTCGGCCATACCGGTCCGGCCACCGTGATCGCGATTATTGGATAGGCCTGTAATCAGCATACGGCCGGGGAGGGCGTAGTTGGTGTGAGGTCCAACAATACCGTCAGTGGTAGCTACAAAATCATCGATAGTACGATGCAAGCGCGGCTTGCTGGGATCGGAGTGCACGTCGAATATAAAAATCTTGCTCGTGTCTAAACCCGATGCCCATAGGTAGCGGCGATCGTCGGTTAGCCCGGAATGATGGGCCTCATGTCGACCGCCCATCGAGATGCTGTGAACTACCTTTGCGTAGTTGGGAGACTCGGGATTAACGTCAACGGTGACGAGCTTATCCTCCCCGTCACCGACTCCCTCCATACCCAGAGTCCAAATATAGACGTAGTCCTCCTGACCAACGATCTTGGCCATGTATGGCGACATGCAGGTTTCATCAGCTTGTAGTGGTAGACAAAACCCAAAGGAAAGCAAAAAGGCGAAGACGAGTCGCATGGCCATGACGATAACCCCTGAATTACGTATTATGGTTCAACCCATGCTAGCACTCTATCAGTCAATGTCGAGACCCAATTCCCTGATTCCAGTAACGCTGCTCGTTGTGTCGGTCACTGGTTTTTCGGCGTCACTGGAGTACAGCGAGACAAGGGGACACCGGGTTGGTCTTGGTGATCATCGGGATCAGTATGAGCTGGAGACCTACACCACCCAATCTGAGGCCATATTGCCCATAGGTTCGGGCACAGGCGTTGAGGGGTCGCACCGTGCTGAGATTTATGATCGTGAAGCGGCGTGGCTTGGCTTGCCGGGGCCGGCTCTCTCGCTGAATCCTGAGGAGGTAGCATTAGGTCGTGACCTGTTTTTTGATCGGCGTCTCTCAGCCAATGGCACTTTGTCCTGTGGGATGTGCCACATACCGGAGCAAGGATTTACCCAGCAGGAACTTGCCACTCCAGTGGGTCACGAGGGGCGATCTGTTCGAAGAAATGCTCCTTCACTTTACAACGTAGTGTTCCGGTCAATGCTCTTTCTGGATGGTCGAGAGGAGTCCCTTGTTGCACAGGTGTGGTCACCGCTTCTCGCAGAAAATGAGATGGCAAACACGTCAAAGGAAGCTGTCTTGGGCAGAATCAACGGACTTGACGACTACGATCAGCGGTTCTCACTTCTTTATGCAGAAGGGATTACGGAAGAAACCCTGGGTAAGGCCCTTGCGGCTTACCAGCGCTCCCTGATTGCTGCAGACTCGCGCTTTGATCGCTGGTTTTTTGGCGAGCAGAATATGGTCCAGACCGAGTACTGCGATACTGACGCATGTGGGCTTGGGGTTGCAGCAGTCTCTGCTGATCAGATTCCATTGGAAGATCTGGCTATCACCGGGTTCGAAATTTTTCAGCGTGTTGGTTGCTCTTCTTGCCACACACTCAATCAGACCCATGCGTTGTTTAGCGATGGGCATTTCCATAATACCGGCACTGGATTTCTTCGGGCCTACCGGGCGTTACAGCCTTCTACCGTACAGCTAGCACCCGGTGTTTTTGTAGCGCCCACCGTGTCGGTTGAGGTTGAGCGCCTCGCTGATGCGGGACGGGAGGAAATCACCTCGCACGCCGAGGATAAATGGCGTTATCGAACGCCGTCTCTCAGAAACGTTGGCGTAACCTCGCCTTACATGCACGATGGATCAATACCCACCCTGCGTGACGTAGTAGCCTTCTATAATGAAGGTGGTGGCGGGGATCCCGATCAGGATGTACGGGTGCGCCCTCTTGGCCTGGTAAACAAGGAGCAGGATGCCTTGGTGGCTTTTCTTGAATCCCTGACCTCGACTTCGATTGACCGCTTGGTTAGTGAAGCGCGATCAACCCCCATCCGTGACCAGAATTATCGCTAGCGTTATCTAGTACTCGAAGGAGTAGGGGTGCATGGCACCAAAAAAGTGGCGGTGGGC
>CAXPOA010000145.1:0-20126 GCA_964218505.1 Luminiphilus sp. | reverse complement strand
GCGACCTCATTGGCTATCGGCAGTCCAGCTGGGTTTGGTGCCCATCCAATCCGCAATGAGGTGTTAGATACCGTGAGGGGAGTCAAGCTATCTGTCGTCCCATGGAGTGTCTCGCAATCAACTGAGAGCGAATCGCGAGGGTCGGGGCCCGCTAAAACACGCAGGAAATACGCGCAATCCTCGACGGTTCGCGCCATGGGCCCTTCGACAGACATGCGAGAGCAGGGTAGTGGTACCAACGGATGTGTTGGTACTCGTCCCATTGAAGGTCGCATACCGACTACATTACAGAAAGCCGCCGGATTTCTGAGTGAACCACCCATATCGCTTCCGTCCGCGAGATGAAGTAGCCCGGCACTTAGTGCCGCTGCAGCACCGCCACTGCTGCCCCCAGCTGTCAATGAGAGATTATATGGGTTGCGCGTGGCGCCGAAAATTTCATTGAAGGTGTGAGAGCCTGCGCCGAATTCTGGCGTGTTGGTTTTTCCAATAATAATGGCGCCAGCTTGCTTGAGTCGCTCCACAAGCAGGCAGTCAGCGTCTGGAATATGATTCTTGAACAGGGTTGATCCATGAGTCGTCAGAATTCCGCGGGTTGCTGCCAGATCCTTTGCTGCAATCGGGAGTCCGGCTAGAGCCCCCAGCGGCTTGTTCTGCGCTCTTGCGTTATCAACTTGATCGGCCTCTTTCAATGTCTTCTCTAGATCCACAAGCGTGCAGATGGCATTGATGTCTGGATTTCGCTCTTCAATTATCCGGTAAGTCTGCAGTAGCAGTTCCCGAGCACTCATCTGCTTACTTTCGAGGGCGGCCAAAACATCAATGGCTCGGGGTAAGTCCCCAAGAAACCCGTCTGACCTGGGTTGGCTTGTTATCATGAGGCGGCACTCCTTCGGAGGAGCGAGCCACGGGGGCCTGTCCTCGCTAGAATGACTCTACGGCGAATCATGAGCAGAGCCTACCTCATTGATGACGCTCTTCGTTGACATTAGCGGCCATAACCTTAACAAGGCTGCGTTATCGGTGCCGTCAGCAAGGACGTGGTGCGCTATGATGAGATCAACAGAGCGGCTGCAGAGAGCGGTTGGGCGGGTATGAATAGAGCGAAAATGGCAAATAAATCGAGTGTGGGAGATGGCCTTCCAGCGAACCCCTCTACTCAGGCGCTGCGGACTTTCGACAAGTCGCTTCCCATGACCCTGCTGCGTGCACACGAGTCCGTGTTGAGGACCTTTATCCCTCATTTGCGAGCCCATGACCTGTCAACACAGCAGTGGCGTGTGATGCGAGCGCTTGCCGAGGTCGAGGCCTATGATGTGAGTGAGTTGGCCGAGGCTTGCTCCCTGTTGAGACCAAGCGTTAGTCGGATCGTGCAAAACCTCGAGGGGAGAGGCATTGTAATGCGGCAGCCCTGTGGCAGGGATAGTAGGCGGTCGTTGGTTAGCATCACCCCGGAGGGACGCAATTTGATCGATCTCATCGCGCCCGAATCAGAGGCGCGGTACGCCTATATCGAGAAACAGTTCGGCAGGGATAACCTGACCGCTCTTTACGACATGCTACAAGCTTTGGTTACGTCCCTGTCCGATCCGACCCCCGCGTTTGGTGATTTAGCGGGGGAGGACGAAGCGCAGGACTGACCGGCTGCGCTTCCGTACGAGCCTGTTCTTTGCTGCCTGAGTGTCAGGCAACCTGATCGATGATGGTCGCCGCAATGCGGGCTCCGTCATCAGCCAGCTTCTGAAATTCGACCACCTGATCAAAGTTCATGTACCGATATATCTCGTCGGCCATTGAGTCGATTTTATTTGCGAACTCCAGATATTCCGCAGGCGTGGGCAGCTTGCCGAGAAGGGCGCCCACCGCTGCCAGTTCTGCCGAGGTGAGATACACATTGGCGCCATCTCCCAGTCGGTTTGGAAAATTCCGTGTCGAGGTGGAAAGAACGGTTGAATTTGGCTCTACCCGTGCCTGATTGCCCATGCAGAGGGAGCAACCGGGCATTTCGGTCCGCGCCCCGGCTTTGCCAAATATGGAAAAATATCCCTCTTCCATAAGCTGGTGTTCATCCATGCGCGTGGGCGGACAGATCCACATCCGGGTGGATACAGGCTTGCCATGAGCCTCGAGTAACTTGCCGGCGGCTCGAAAGTGTCCGATGTTGGTCATACAGCTACCGATAAAGACCTCATCAACGTCATCGCCTGCAACCTGCGATAGTAGACGGGCGTCATCCGGGTCGTTGGGTGCACAGACCACGGGTTCCTTGACCTCAGCCAGATCAATTTCAATGACTGCTGCATATTCCGCATCGGGGTCGGCTGCTAGCAGAGCGGGGTCTTGGAGCCAGGCTTCCATGCTGCGAGCTCTGCGCTCAAGGGTGCGTGGGTCTCCGTAACCCTCAGCAATCATTGCGCGCAGGAGCACGATGTTGGAGCGTAAGTATTCGGCAATCGTCTCCTCGCCCAATTTGATGGTGCAGCCCGCAGCTGATCTTTCGGCGGAGGCGTCTGAGAGCTCGAAGGCTTGCTCGACCGTCAGTGAATCCAGGCCTTCAATCTCAAGAATTCGTCCGGAGAAAATGTTCTTCTTGCCTTTTTTCTCTACCGTCAGCAAACCCTGTTGAATGGCGTAATAGGGAATTGCATGAACCAGATCCCGGAGCGTTATGCCCGGTTGCATTTCACCCTTAAAGCGGACAAGAACGGATTCTGGCATGTCGAGAGGCATGACGCCTGTCGCAGCTGCAAAGGCAACAAGACCTGACCCCGCGGGGAAGGAAATGCCGATGGGAAAGCGGGTGTGTGAATCGCCACCTGTGCCCACGGTATCGGGTAGTAGCATACGATTCAGCCAGCTATGAATGATACCGTCGCCCGGTCGCAGGGAAACGCCGCCTCGAGTCATGATGAAGTCGGGCAGGGTATGCTGCGTGTCGATATCAACGGGTTTTGGATAGGCGGCTGTATGGCAAAAGGACTGCATGGTCAGGTCCGCGGAGAAACCGAGGCAGGCCAGGTCCTTGAGCTCATCCCTGGTCATGGGTCCAGTGGTGTCCTGTGATCCGACTGTCGTCATGCGTGGTTCGCAGTAGGTACCGGGACGAATCCCATCCATGCCGCAGGCACGGCCCACCATTTTCTGCGCTAGCGTAAAACCTTTGCCGCTATCCGCAGGTTGTTCGGGCTTTCTGAAGAGCTCGCTTTCACCAAGTCCGAGGGCTTCACGGGCTTTTGCCGTCAAGCCTCTGCCGATAATCAAATTGATGCGACCGCCGGCCTGAACCTCGTCGAGCAAAACATCGGATTTGAGTGAGAATTCAGAGATGACGACGCCACTCTGGTCAAGTATTTTTCCGTCGTAAGGCCGGATTTCGATCACATCACCCATATGTAGATCATCAACCGGCGCTTCGAATACCAATGCGCCTGCATCTTCCATGGTGTTGTAAAAAATCGGTGCAACTTTTCCACCAATACACACACCGCCAGACCGCTTGTTGGGTACCCCCGGCATATCATCACCGAAGAACCAGAGCACCGAGTTGGTCGCGGATTTGCGCGAGGAGCCTGTCCCTACCACATCGCCCACGAAAGCGACTGGCAGCTCCTTTGACTGTATGTCCGCAATTTGCGCCATCGGCCCTGTCACCCCGGGCTCATCGGGGCTTAGGCCCTCCCGGGCCATTTTGTACATGGCGTTGGCGTGAAGAGGAATATCGGGCCGTGACCAGGCGTCGGGTGCTGGAGACAGGTCGTCAGTATTTGTCTCGCCAGTGACCTTAAATACCACCATCTTTATCGATTCCGGGACAGCATCCCGGCTGGTGAACCAATCGGCAGCGGCCCAGCTTTCCAAGACCAATTGTGCGTGCTCGTTCCCTTGCTTGGCCAGATCGGCCACATCATGAAATGCCTCGAACATTAGCAGTGTGTGCTTCAACTGCTCGGCCGCCTCGACAGCCAGTGCGCTGTCTGACAGCAAGCCGACTAAAGTCTCAATGTTATAGCCACCATGCATATTGCCCAGCAGCGCCACGGCGTCCTGACGAGGAATGAGGGCGCAGGTAAGCTCGTCCTTGGCGATGGCGGAGAGGAACCCGGCCTTGACGTATGCCGCCTCATCAACGCCAGGGGGCACTCGATTGCTGAGCAGTTCCAACAGAAAGTCTGCCTCTCCCTCTGGTGGATTTTTGATCAACTCGATGAGTCCAGCGACCTGTTCCGCATTGAGCGGCTTCGCCGGAATGTTCAGTTCTGCACGTTCTGCGACATGAGCGCGGTAGGCTTCAAGCACGGTGTCACTCCCCCGGTGATATTTCGATGATTTGAGCTGCGCGGAGTATACCTTTCGACCCGGTTGAATGGCAGTCAAAATCGTTCAATGGTGTGCATTCACGGGGTCCATATCCTAGACTTAGCCCATGTCATCGCATCCATCCCAGTCACGCAATTCAGCACTCCCGCGGGTCCGGACCCCTTGCATTGGTGTCTGCTCCACCGGCATTGGGGATGCTGTTTGCCGCGGCTGCAAACGTTTTAGCCATGAGGTTATCGACTGGAACGCCTATTCCGAGGAGGAAAAGCGCATTGTTGACCAGCGCCTGGCGGAATTTCTTAGTTTGTGTATGCGAAATCGATTCAAAGTGACCGACCCCGGTCTGCTGCGCTGGCAGTTGGAGACCCAGCAGGTTCGGTTTAGACCGGATCATGACGAGTACTGTGGGCTGTTTGCGCTGTTAAAGGCCGGTGCCAGCCAGATTCAGGAACCCGAGAGATTTGGTTTTTTGGTCACAGTGCCCTGGCGAGAGGGCGGATTGCGGGAACTTCTTGAGCAGGTAGACCGTGAATTTTGGGAGTTGTCGGTTGCCCATCATGAGCGTTACCTTGCAACCGCTGACTTGTTTTCTTCCTGAGGAACTCGTGCCCCAGTCCATTAATCTCGATGCGGTGAATGCATTTTTGCCCTGCGCAACTCCAAAGGCCTGGGTAGACGCCGCTCTTCGGGATTTGCCGACCCTTCTTGTTGACCACGCCAACTGCGAAAAAAAAGCGGCTGCTACTGCAATGAGCCTGATGCATAGGCACACGGAAAACCCGGTTTTGCTCAACAAGATGTCCCGTCTGGCTCGAGAGGAGCTGAGACATTTTGAGCAGGTCATGAAGCTCATGCAGCGTCGAGGGATCGACTATACCCTTGTTACTGCCTCGCGTTACGCAGCCGGTTTGCGAGATTTAGTCAGAAAAAAAGATCCCGGCAGGTTGGTGGATACACTATTAATTGGCGCGCTGATTGAAGCGCGCTCCTGCGAGCGATTCGCGACCCTCGTCCCTCACCTCGATGGAGAGCTTGGCGAGTTTTACGCGTCACTACTGAAAAGTGAGTCCCGTCACTTTCAGGATTACCTGAAACTTGCAGCGGACCAGTCTGACGAGACGGAGTTAGAGGCCAGGTTGCAGGTGTTTCGAGCTAGGGAGCAGGAGCTCATTGAATCTGCTGATTCCGAGATGCGCTTTCACAGTGGTGTGCCACGAGACTAGCCTGTCTTCAATAGCGCCAGGTGCTTAGGCCATGGTCTGCTTAGGCTAGTTCAAAAGACTCCAAGCGAAGGTCCCCATTTGATTCCTTAAGGTACCACCCTTGCTGGTTGGTCCAGTCTCCCAACACAATGCGCTCCCCAGCGTTGCTCTGGTGTCTATTTGGACGGTGGGTATGGCCGTGAATCATGCGTCTTACAGAGGCCTCTGCCATGGCGCTTTCGACAGCTTCCGGATTCACATCGATAATATTGGTTGGGTCGTTTTCTGCCTTTTCCCGGCTCGCTGCACGAAGACTCTCCGCAAATGCTCGTCGGTCTTCCAAAGATTGTGTGAGGATGTTGGCTTTCCAATCAGGATCGTGCATCACTTTTCGCAGATTCTGATACTCGGTGTCATCAGTGCATAAGGTATCCCCGTGCAGGATCAGTGTTGGCACACCGGCCACATCGACAACAGTGGTGTCTCCGAGGAGGGTGGCGCCCGCTGCTTCGGCGAAGCGGTCACCTAGCATGAAGTCTCTGTTGCCCCGCACGATAAAAATCTCAGTGCCGCAGGCGCGTGCCGACGCCAAACACTCGATGATTCTGCGATGCAGCGGCGTGTCGTCGTCATCACCGATCCAGTACTCAAAAAAATCACCAAGGATAAACAGGCGATCGAGATTCCTGTTGCGTTCAAGGAGGGTGTAAAACCCAGTCTCGATGGCTGGCGTGCTGTCGCTGAGATGGAGATCGCTAACGAACAGCGTTGCTGTCATGGTTAGGCGTCTACAACCGCAACAGATTCGATCATTACCGTCTCAGTAGGGACATCCTGATGGCCAGCGAGGTTGCCAGTCGCGACACTGCGGATTTTATCAAGAACCTCGTCGCCTTTAATCACGCGACCGAAAACCGCGTAGCCCCAGCCTTGCATGTTTTTGCCGCTGTGATTGAGGAAGTCATTATTTTTTACATTAATAAAAAACTGGGCGGTGGCCGAATGGGGGTCCATTGTACGGGCCATAGCGATGGTTCCGCGATCGTTGGCGAGACCATTGTCCGCCTCGTTTTCAATTGGGTCGGCGGTTGGTTTTTGAGCCATGTTGGCGTCGAATCCGCCTCCCTGAATCATGAAGTTGTCGATGACCCGATGAAAGATGGTGCCGTTGTAGAAGCCGTCGTTTACGTAGGACAAAAAGTTTTCTACCGTCTTTGGCGCTTTTTCGCCGTCTAGCTCAAGCGTTATTGAGCCAAAGGTGGTATTCATTTCTACGTGGGTCATTGTCATGATGTGGTTCCTGAGGGATAGATACAGGGCGCGCATGCTACACCTTTTGGGCCCTCGGCGCGATGTTGTGGAGTGGAGATCGCAATATCCGCAGAAATTCCTCGTGCAATTAGCCACTTATCGGCACAAAGTACATCGATGTAGAGATGTGCGACCCGCTGTCGCTTGGTATCATACGGCCCTTTTCAGCCCGGACACCCCATGAGCAGCGAGTTGCGCAGTAACTTCCTTCGAACCCAGATCCAATCAGATCTTGAAAAGGGTGTCGTCGCGGAATTGGTTACCCGATTTCCGCCAGAGCCAAATGGCTATCTTCATATTGGTCACGCGAAATCAATCACGGTTAATTTTGGCCTCGCTGAACAATTCGGCGGTCGTTGTCACCTTCGTTTTGACGATACAAACCCTGAAAAGGAGAGTCAGGAATACATTGATTCAATTCAGGAAGATGTCAGGTGGCTTGGGTTCCAGTGGAGCGGCGAGGTTCGTTATGCCTCCAGCTACTTCCAGCAGTTCTATGAATGGGCACTTCACCTCATTGATGAGGGGTTGGCCTACGTGTGTGATTTGTCGGCAGAGGACGCGCGCAGTTATCGGGGAACCTTAACCGAGCCCGGTCGTGACAGCCCCTTCAGGGATCGCACGCCAGAGGAAAACCGCGCTTTGTTTGAGCAAATGCGCGGAGGATTGTTTGAAGATGGGTCCCGGGTGTTGCGCGCAAAAATTGACATGTCATCGCCCAATATCAACCTGCGGGATCCGATCCTGTACAGAATTCGCGGTGCTCATCACCATCAAACCGGTGATGAATGGCCGATTTACCCGACTTACGACTTTGCCCATGGCCAAGAGGATGCGATCGAAGGTGTCACCCACTCAATATGCACCCTGGAGTTTGAGGATCACAGGCCGCTATACGAGTGGTTTTTGGCAAATCTACCCGTGCCTCATACGCCACGCCAGATAGAGTTTGCAAGGCTCAATACTAGTTACACGGTGACCAGCAAGCGCACGCTTAAGTTGCTTGTGGATTCGGGCACTGTTTCGGGCTGGGACGATCCTCGTATGCCAACGATCGCGGGCCTCCGTCGTCGGGGATATCCTGCTGCAGCGATTCGCCACTTTTGCGAAGAGGTTGGCACCTCGCGCTCAGACAGTGTTGTCGATGTCGCCATGCTCGAAAGTGCGGTGCGAGATCACCTCAATCAGCATGCCCCAAGAGCCATGTGTGTGATGGCGCCACTCAAGCTCATTCTCACCAATCTGGAATCTGATCAGGACCTAGTAATTGCGAATCATCCGTCTGATGAATCCAAAGGGTCTAGATCGGTAACGTTCTCTTCCGAGCTGTGGATTGATGCGGACGATTTTCGTGAGGAAGCCAATAAAAAATACAAACGACTTGTGCTGGGTAAGCGGGTGCGCTTGCGCGGCGCTTATGTGATCGAGGCGGAGCGCTGCGATCATAACGAGCAGGGGGAGGTGACCTGTGTTTATGCCAAAGTCATCCCCAACACGGTGGGTGAGGATCCCGAGGATGGCATAAAACCTAAGGGGGTGATCCATTGGGTGTCCGCATTAACCGGGGTGTCGGCCACCATCAGGCTATATGACCGTCTCTTCACCGTGCCCAATCCCGCAAAAAGTGATGATGTTTTAAGCGTCGTCAACCCAGACTCGCTGAGAGAAGTGAACATTGCTATCGTTGAGCCCTCCTTGGTGCATGCAGCAGTCGAGTCGGTCTATCAATTTGAGCGCGAGGGCTACTTCGTGGCCGATCGATATGATCATTCACCGTCAGAGCCAGTATTCAATTTGACCATCGGTCTGCGTGATAGCTGGGGGACAGCAGAGTGACTGATCTGCGCCTGACGAATACTCAAGGGGGCGAGAAGCAAGTCTTTGTTCCCGCCGATCCAACCTGCGTCACCATGTATGTGTGTGGTCCTACTGTCTATAACCTGGCGCATATCGGTAACGCCCGTCCTGTTGTGGTTTTTGATGTGTTGTACCGTGTGCTGCAGGCGCTCTACCCGAAAGTCATATACGCCCGCAACATCACAGATATCGACGATAAAATAATTGCCGCTGCCCGAGAACGGGGAACTGATATCCAGGCGGTAACGGATGAATTCACTGAGAAATATCGAGAGGACATGGCGGCGCTTCAGACCTTGGTGCCCACTATCGAGCCTCATGCCACCGAAAATATACAGCCTATGATTGCATTGACCGAGCAGCTCGTTGCCTCTGGTCATGCTTATGCGAGCGATGGGCATGTTCTCTTTTCGGTTGAATCGATGGAGGGCTACGGTGAGCTCAGTGGTAGAAAGCTTGAAGACATGCTGGCAGGTGCGCGGGTTGAGGTTGCGGACTACAAGCGCCATCCCGGAGATTTTGTTCTGTGGAAACCATCATCAACTGAAGAGCCGGGTTGGGATAGCCCTTGGGGTCGAGGACGGCCCGGATGGCACCTTGAATGCTCAGCGATGATCAGGGCTCACATGGGGGAGAGCATTGATATCCATGGCGGCGGCCGCGACCTTATTTTTCCTCATCATGAAAATGAGCGTGCTCAGAGCTGCTGTGCCTTTGGTGGGGACTTCGTTCGGTACTGGCTCCACAATGCCTACGTCGATATGGACGGCGAGAAAATGTCGAAGTCCCTGGGTAATGTTCGATCCGTGCGAGAGCTTTTAGAGTACTACCCTGGTGAGGTGCTACGCTTTGCCCTGTTGTCTGCTCATTATAGATCGCCCCTAAATTTTTCTTCTGACCTCCTCGAGGGTGCTCGGGCAAGTCTTGATACCCTCTACAACGCCTTGCGTCAGAGCAAAGATGTTGAGCCTGAGGAGATCGACCTCAGGGAGACCGAGGTTTTTGAGTCGTTAAAAGATGATCTAAACACCCCGAAGGCTATTGCGGCCTTGCACGCAGCTGCCAAGGCTCTCAATAAGGCGGATTCTCAGTTAGCCGCGAAGGCGAAAGGGGAGCTGGTTGCCGGTGCGCGTATTCTCGGCCTGCTCTCTCAAGATCCGGAACAGTGGTTTACTGCTTTCGGTGGTGATGCTAGCGATATAGATGCCGACGCTGTTGAGGCCCTGATTGCGGAGCGAATAGCAGCCAAGGCCGACAAGAACTATGCGCGCGCGGACGAGATAAGAGAACAGTTATCAGGAATGGGAGTCGTCCTTGAGGATGGTGCAGACGGCACCAGTTGGCGCCGCGGCTAGTAACGATTACCCGAGTGCTTTTTCGCCAGATTCAACTGTTTGCTGAATGAGCGTATTGATCGTCATAGGGCCAACACCTCCCGGCACGGGAGTATAGGCGCACACACGGTCAATCAATGGCGTCATCTCGATATCGCCGACTCCACCGGGGTGATAGCCTGCGTCGACGACAACGGCGCCATCCTTGATCCACTCGGCTCGGATAAATTCAGGTCTTCCCACGGCACCTACAATGACATCAGCCTGGCGAATGTGACCTTGCAGTTCCCGGGTTCGGGAATGGCAGATGGTTACCGTGGCATTGGCTTCCAACATCATCATAGCCATGGGTTTTCCCAAAATCGGACTGCGCCCCACGACCACGGCGTGCTTTCCCTCTAGCGCAATATCATAGTGGGCCAAGAGACGCATAATGCCCTGTGGTGTAGCACACCCATAGGCGGCCTCGCCCATCGCCATTCGACCGAAGCCCAGGCAGGTCACCCCATCGACGTCTTTTTCCAGCGCAATCATGTCAAAGGCTGCTCGCTCATCAATCTGCGAGGGCACTGGGTGCTGCAGGAGAATTCCGTGTACGTCGGGGTTGTTGTTGAGCTCCTCGATTTGCCGAAGTAAGTCGTTGGTTCGGGTCGAGCCGGGCAGTTCTATCGCGAGAGATTCCATGCCAATACGACGACAGGCATTGCCCTTCATTTTCACATAGGTAGCTGAAGCCGGATCGTCACCTACCAAAATGGTGGCTAAAACAGGCGTTCTGCCGCCAGATTTTTGCTTGAGTGCGGACACCCGCTCGGTCAGTTCGGCCTCGGTTAGAGCAGCGACATGCTTGCCATCTAGAACGGTAGCGCTCATAGCGTTTTATACCCCGGTTTTTGACCGAGCTAGTCTTCCAGAAGTCAACCATGAGGAAAAGTACAAACCTTGTGAATTGACCCCATTTCTTCTAACCAGTAGTATGCCGACCGGCTTGGGGTCCTACCCGAGCGCATGTCGTAAGCAGGGGAGTAAATCCTCCCCGACTATCGGCGGGGTGTAGCGCAGTCTGGTAGCGCGCCTGCTTTGGGAGCAGGATGTCGGGGGTTCGAATCCCTCCACCCCGACCACTTTATGGTGGCTGTAGCTCAGTTGGTAGAGCACAGGATTGTGACTCCTGTTGTCGCGGGTTCGATCCCCGTCAGCCACCCCATCAAGCCGACATTGCCAACCGCTTAGTTTGTTCTGAATGCTCTGCGATCTGTTCTTCAGCGAACCGTTTGGCGATGGCTTCCGTGCCGCTAGATTCTGCTTTTGCTGCTTGAAGGATGGCCAGCAGAGTACGCGGGATAACACTCACGGCTTGCTGCCGGGTGGCGAGTGAGGAGCCCTGTTGCTGATGGAATACCTCGATGATGCCTCCTGCATTAATGGCAAAGTCAGGACAGTAAATGATCCCTTCCTCTAGAAGCCGCTGATCATCATCAGAGGTGGCAAGCTGATTGTTGGCAGCTCCAGCGATGACGCGGGCTCTGATTTTCGGGATGGAGTTGGCATTCAAGATGCCTCCCAAGGCACAGGGGGCCAGAATGTCGCAGTCAAAGCTCAGGATGGCGTCACCCCTGACTGGGGTGAGACCGAAGTCGGCAACGGCTCGCTCAAGGTTTGGTTGATGGAGGTCGCTCCCGTAGAGGATGGCGCCGGTTGGCTGCAATAGTTTCGCAAGGTGGTAGCCGACATGTCCCAGACCCTGAATGGCGATCCGCAAGCCGCGCAGATCTTCGGTGTCATAAACATAGAGCGCGGCTTGCTTGATTGCTGCAAACACTCCTGCGGCTGTCATTGGGGAAGGGTCGCCGCCGTCAGGGTTATTCTCAATTCCGGCCACATGAGCCGTGGCCTCTGCAGCGTAGCGCATATCGGTTGGGGTTGTGCCGGAATCCTCTGCCAGCACGTAACGCCCGCCTAGCTGCTCAACAGCCCGCCCCATGGCGCGCATGAGATCTGGTGTTTTGTCCCGTTTGGGGTCTCCCATAATGACTGATTTACCACCGCCGAAGGGCAGGTTGGCCAGCGCAGCCTTGTAGGTCATGCCTCTCGAGAGTCTTAGTGCATCGGTTAGCGCTTGAATCTCGTTGGCATAGGGATACATCCTGCACCCTCCCACGGCAGCGCCAAGAGTCGCGTCGTGAATTGCAATGATGGCCCGCAAACCAGTTGCTGGGTCACTGGCAAAGACGACTTGTTCATGATTGTTGTACTCGGGATGTTGAAAAAAGTTCACGTTGCACTCCTTGCGATCGATCACTTTGATTAAATAGGTGAGGGTTCCATGACCCTGACAATTTCTGCGGGCGCCTGCAGGGAGGCAACAAGGTGTGCCTCTTGTTCCACAACCCGTTTGCGGTTTTTGTCTTTGACGTGCCCAAAACCACGTAACTGCGCGCTCAGCTCCAGAAGATCTTTAGCCGCCTGATAGTTACCCGGGGTCAGCTGTTTTTGAACTAGCTCAATATGGTTTTGGTATCGATTCAGGTCTTCGCGCTCCTGACGTCGCTCTTTTGTCATCCCGAAAATATCCAATGGGGTGCCTCGTAAAAATCTGAGGGCAGCCAGAGCATGGAAAGCAGGCAGTATCCAGCCACCAAATTCGCGTTTTTCTTGTCTCCCGGTTCTTGAGTCCCGAGGGCTCAAGACTGGGGGGGCTAAGTGAAAGCGGAGTTTCCAATGTCCCGAAAATTGCTCTGCGAGCTCTTCTTTGAACGCTTTAGACGAATAGAGCCTCGCCACTTCATATTCATCCTTGATCGCCATCCGTCGATAAAGCTCTCTTACTGCGATTACAGTAACTGAGTGCTTCTCTTCGGCTCGCATGTCTACTGAGCGAAGCCCGTCAATTAGCTTTTGGTAGCGCTGTCCGTACCGTTTTCCCTGGTAATCCTCGAGTCGGGCTCTGCGATCAGCAATCAGATCGTCTAGGTTGTGGGAGGTGACAGGGGAGATGGCTAGTTCGGCCAGTACTTCGTCAGGATTGTTTGCGAAGCAACGGCCGAGTTCGAAGGCCTGTTGGTTAAAGTCGATGGCAACATTATTAAGTTCGATTGCCCGCTTAATAGCCTCGCTGCTGACCGGCACCAATCCACGCTGCCACGCAATGCCCAACAAAAATAGATTGGCGCCTATCGTATCCCCAAGTAGTTCGGTCGCGATCTTGGTGGCATCCACCGTGTACATATTGTCTTCATCGGCCTCTGCCGCGATTTGTCCGAGGAGCTCTTCTCTGGGGAATTTCGCGTCAGGATCGTGAATGAAAGCGGCAGTGGGTTGTTCGGCGATGTTAATTAAGGTGTGAGTGCGTCGCCGGGCCCCTTTGGCTAAACAATCGTGACTAGCCGCCACAACCAGATCACATCCTATGAGGAGGTCTGCTTCGCCTGCGGGAATGCGAACTGCCTTAATATCGTCTTGTCTTGCAGCTATTCTTACGTGGCTGGTAACAGCCCCAAACTTCTGCGCTAAGCCGGTCTGATTCATTGTGGCGCAGCCTTTGCCCTCGAGATGAGCGGCCATGGCAATAAGGGAGGTAATGGTGAGCACGCCGGTACCACCGATACCCGCGACAACAATATTCCAGGGTTGTCGCAAGTAGGGTAGGTCGGGCTCAGGAAGTGATGTGCCGAGCGTAGTCGAGTTGGTTTGCCCTTGCCGCGCCTTACGTTCCCCGCCTACGACCGTGACGAAGCTGGGGCAGAATCCCTTGAGACAGGAAAAGTCCTTGTTGCAGGCGCTCTGGTCAATTTGCCGTTTCCTACCCAGAGGCGTTTCCCTGGGTTGCACAGAGAGACAGTTGCTTTGGACACTGCAGTCGCCGCAGCCCTCACAAACGGCATGATTGATAAAGACATGTTTGTCTGGCGTGGCTAACTGGTCGCGTTTTCGTTTCCGGCGCTTTTCTGCAGCACATGTCTGCTGGTAGATAATGATCGTGGTGCCCTCTGTATCCCGGAGTCTTCGCTGCACGTCGTCGAGTTGGTCACGATGATGAAGTGAAAATCCAGGCACATGATTGAAGCGCCCGTGAAACGCAGCGGGTAAATCTGACACCAGCGCTATTCTCAGAACTCCCTCGCCAGATAGTTGCTCGATGAGCTTGTCGATCGACAGCTGTCCGTCTATCGGTTGCCCGCCGGTCATCGCGACCGCTTCGTTGTATAAAATCTTGTAGGTAATGTTGACCTTTGCGGCGATGGCTGCTCGAATCGCGAGGATTCCCGAATGAAAGTAGGTGCCGTCCCCGAGATTTTGAAACACATGATTGCTCTCAGTGAAGGGAGCTTGCCCAATCCAAGTGGCTCCCTCGCCACCCATTTGTGAGAAGGTGTGGGTGTTTCGGTCTGGCATCCAGGTCGCCATGTAATGGCAGCCAATTCCGCCGAGTGCGTGACTGCCTTCTGGTACTTTCGTCGAGGTGTTGTGAGGGCAGCCGGAGCAGAAATGGGGGGTACGCTCTAGCGGAGAATGCTTATCCGCCAGCGAGCGCTCTTTTTCCCGAATCCATTTCACCCGCTCCTCAAGCGTCGGAGATGAATAGAATCGCTGGATTCTGCTCGCGATGGCCAGCGCGATCATGGCGGGAGTTAGCTCTCCCGCATTGGGAAGTAGATCTGCGCCTAATTCATCGAACTCGCCGACTACTCGTGGACGGGATCCCACGGGGTAGTTGTACAGTTGGGATGTCAGCTGATCTTCGAGGATCGAACGTTTTTCCTCGACAACCAGAATTTCTTCCAGTCCCTCTGCGAATGCGTGAGTCGCCTGAGGCTCGAGTGGCCAGGGCATGCCCACCTTGTATACCCTGACACCGATCTCGTTTGCGGCGGCTTCATCGATACCCATGTCCTCCAAGGCTTGCAGGACGTCAAGGTAGGCTTTGCCCGTTGATATGATGCCGAAACGTGGTCTTGGGCTGTCAATGGTGAGGTAGTTGAGGTTATTCACCCGCGCGAATTCGCGAGCGGCATAGATTTTATATTTGTTGAGACGCAGCTCCTGTTCAAGAGGCTTGTCTGGCCAGCGAGCGTGAACCCCGTCACTAGGCAGTTCAACGTCAGTGGGAATCGTGATGCTCACTCGTTCCGGATCGATGTCCGCGGAAATAGCCGAATCCATGTTTTCGGTTATAGCTTTCAGGGCAACCCAGCAGCCGGTAAATCGGGAAAGCTCCCAACCGAATATGCCAAGATCCAATACCTCCTGCACGTTCGCTGGGGCAAGAACGGGGATTGAAGCGCCGATGAAGTTATGTTCCGACTGGTGAGGCAACGTTGAGGATTTGCAGGCATGGTCATCACCGGCAACAGCCAGTACGCCCCCATAGCGACTTGTCCCGAACGCGTTCGCGTGTTTGAACACATCCATACTGCGATCTACACCAGGCCCCTTGCCATACCACATACCAAACACGCCATCGTATTTGGCACCATCAAAGAGTTGTGTCTGCTGACTGCCCCAGACAGCAGTGGCTGCAAGCTCTTCATTGATTCCGGGCTGAAAGTGAATATTGTGCCTGTCGAGGTGCGCCTTAGCCTGCCACATCGCTTGATCAACGCCTCCTAAGGGTGAGCCACGATAGCCGGAGATAAAGCCTGCCGTGTTGATGCCCCGCAACGTGTCTCGCTGGTGCTGAAGCATCGGAAGACGGACGAGGGCCTCTATGCCCGTCATGTAGGCCCGTGCCTTATCGAGCGCATACTTATCCGAGAGGCTCACCTCATAGAAAGAGGGGGGTAGCTGGGCATTCATTTGATATGTCCCCGAGGCTGGAATACGGGTCATTCTCTGCCACAATTTGAGAACATAAATTGCTTTTTTCACTGATTTTCAATGTAAAATAGAAAAAATATCCATTTTTAGGTTATTTGAGGAAAAAATAATGCAAGGGACGCTGGATAGAGTCGATCGCGCCTTGCTGTCGCTGTTGCAGCAGGATGCAAGCCTTACCACAGCGGCCTTGGCCGAGCGACTGAATCTCTCTCAATCGCCATGCTGGCGGCGGGTTAACAGGCTAGAGGAGGAGGGGTTTATTCAGCGCCGTGTGGCCCTGTTGGATCGGCAGGCGCTTGGCATGGAGATCGTGGTTTTCGCGACGGTCAACCTAACCCAAACCGGGCGGCAAAATCTTCTGGCTTTTGAATCGGAGATGGGGCGCTATCCTGAGGTTGTCGAGTGTTACACGATGACGGGCATCTGGGACTACATCTTGAAAATTGTTACCAAAGACATGCGCCACTACGAAGATTTTGTGCGCAACACACTTACCGCAAGCGAGATGATCCGAGAGTTGCATTCACACATGGCGGTCACCGAGATCAAAAACACGACCGAGCTGCCCCTTGAAAGCCAGGCATAGGTGGGCGGTGTAGCCCTTCCATCGAGTCTTTTCGTAGACCGCCAGTGAAGACGAGCAGAACCAGGCGGGTGGCTGGTAAGTGGTTACTGAAGGTCGGCTCAGATGTTGGCCTGGTAAAAGTGAGGAAAGTTCCTCTTGGCAGGGCGCTCTGCGGTCCGTTGGCCGGAGCCTTGCTTAGGGAGAAGGGGGCGATCCATGCCCCAACGTGGGATGCTTTCAGACTCTCGTAGCGCTTCGGTCGTCCGTGACCCGCCTGAAAGCGCCCCTGTCATCCTGACTTGGGGTAATAATATGCAATGCAAAACGCAATGTAAAGCGAAAATACAAAAAACTTTTGCTATTCTTAGGAGGGCTGGACTTGACGGGAGCTGAACAACCCGTCACTTTTGTTTTCTAATCTTAAAACTCTGCCGGGGAGCGCTCTGTGTATCGATTTGTCTGCTTAATCACTGTGTTTTTGTTTGTTTTGTCAGTGTCTGCCAAAGCTCAGGATTTGGGGTGCGGCACAGCCGTCGCGCTAGATGGCGCAGACGTTACAGTAGAGTCGGTTTCTGGGGATGATACCGATAACATCCAATGCGCACTGAGCGCTGCAGCACGCGATGGCTACAGGAATGTTTTCCTCACCTCGGAGGAATATGAGGTTGGCGGCATTGAGGTCACTGGCTATATCGGGGATCTTTCCGGCCGGTCAACGTCGAAGACGAAGATCACGGTGACAGAGGGTGCATTGGCATGTGATTCAGCTCCCGGTGCGGTGCTCCGATTCAACGTCGGCAATGTTGCGGTTCGAAAGATAGCGTTTGAGATTGGCTCTGCCTGCTCCACTCCGGGCTCCGTCAATATCATTGCTTTCTATTCAGATCCCTCGGATTGTTCAAAGCGCACGGGTAACGGAAATGTGGACAGGATTTCCATTACGGGAGCTGGTGCGGCTGGCGATGACTATGTGAATGGGGTTGTTATGGATGCAGCGCCTGAATGTGACCCAGAGAGTGAGAAGATCTTGGGCACCTTGAAGGTAAATCGGTCAGCGATGTCGAACATTGATTTCGGCGTGATCACCTCGCTAGGAGGGGGTGCGCAAGTTGATATTAACTATAACGAGATCGCGTCAGTGGGGTTGCCGATCAGTATCGTTGACGCCGGGCAGAGTACAACAATACTCGGCAACGACATTAGTTATAACGATGTCGGTACATACGACGTCGGAACCGGCCTAGGTACAACAGCGATTGTTATTGGCAGCTCAGGAGCATCACCGAACGATAACGGAACGACCATAAAAAACAACAAATTCAACGACGCAGGGGCAACCTCTGAGGGTTATGCCTTGCTGGTTGCGCAGCTCGATAAGTCAATCAACCATGGCATGGTGGTTTCGGGGAACACATTTACCGGCAACACCGATAACAGTGCCGGTGCAGGCATTGCTGTTCTCGATACATCAAATGGTCTTGTCAGCGGAAATGTATTTAAGAATTACGCTGCAACCTGGCTGTATTTGTCCAGCGGGGATGCTGCGGACGGTGCAGCAGCTGTAACAGTAGACGGCTGGGCGATTGTTGGGAACGCCTTTTCCTCATCAACAGCGGATACGGATATCGCGCTGGGGGATGGCACTACTGGGAATGTCGTCGGAAAATCGCAGAATTTACCCGTTGTTACCGACCTCACGGGTAACAACGACGTTTTGGAAAGCTCTGCCTCGGCGAGTTTTTTCCTTGGGGGCGATATTCGGACTTCATCGCAAAAACAGCATGACAGGCAGATAAAGACTGTTAGAGGTCGTGGCGGCCTGCGCCAGATCTCTAACTAAACTCAACCCAAATTAGGTTGGTAAATGTCGCTGTCGGGATGCTTAGGGGATGACCGCTGTCAACGCGATGAAGCGTGGTAGCAAGATCTTGGCCACATGGATGATGGCCCGCCCGGCAGGATTCGAACCTGCAACCTACGGCTTAGAAGGCCGTTGCACTATCCGGTTGTGCTACGGGCGGTTGGGTGATCTATTCAGATGCTAATTTTTTGCTGAGAGCAGTCGTTGATCAAAAATCTGATTAGCGTACTCGTAAAGCTCCAAGTCTAGAGCTGTTCGCGCCTGGATCGCGTTGAGTATATCACTTGTTATCTCTGATTCTTCAGGTTTATTAGGGGCGGCGTTGCTGGTCAGGTGCTTTAGCGCCGCTCCCAGGCCTAGTGCATTGCCGATTAGCTTAAGGCTTTCTTGATACCGTTCGGTTATGCCAAACGCTCCCAGTTCCTTCAAACATTTTTTCGATAGTACCCTCAATCGCTCTACGTCCTTTACCTCAGGATCGAAGCGCATGCCTCTGACCAGATATTTAATTTGAAAGTTATCGAATAGATCCGCCTCTGGTCGTTTTAAAAATTCCTCCAAGGAAAGCTCGCGAGCAAGCTCTGATATCTGCAAACTCCGTTCCTTATCGCCCAGCGTGATTCTTGTGCTGTAGGCAAAGTTGGTATCGCGACGGAGGTGATAAAAAATTGATACAAAGTGAGCTATGGGATCACGAAGAAATGTAATGGTGAAGTTTGGGGCTGTGGGCAATCTGCGTCTGCACACGGCTCTAGAAAAATGGCCATAGACAAATTTTGCCTTGGCCAAAGTCTCCTTTGGCTGTGCCTTGGCTGTATTCAGCTGACTTGGGGTTAATGTCAGTTCATCACCCCAATGCTCGGCTAGTGCCGTTGTGAGTGACGTGCCACCGGTTTTTGGTATGTGTAAAAAAAAGAGAACATCGTCCTCCGACATGTGCTCTGGATATGATTTTTTCATATTGCGTTAGTTACTGCATGAAAGGGCCGGATTATGCCAGCAACATTCTTGCTGCCCAAGAGAATACTAGGGTGGATTATTGCACGTTTCCCTATTTGCTTAGACAGTCTTTCGGGATGCCTTCGCGGCCAGGTTTGTAAGTAGCACGTCACAACTGTTAACCAGCAGAAGGTCCGCATCTGCCTTTTCATCGAATCGCTTAAGTAATTGATGTTGCTCCAGCGTCGCTAAGCCGTGAGCAAGTGCCCACAGTTGTGTGGCTGCCTGTAGGGCTCTCGTTTCTTCGGTGCCAGGTTCGCCAGCATCGGATACGGTACGCTCGTGAACGAGGCTCCTCCTTTCGATATGAGTCTCTTTTGCGTTGCCGGCAATAAATTCAGCGATTGCATCAACTAAAACATAGAAGGCTGCAGCTTTTGTTGTGGTGACATCGGGCAGCGGGAGCTGCTCCCACATCAATGAGAAAAACCGATGCTTTTCCCGAGCAAATCGTAGGTAAGCAAGCCCCAAGGAGATTACTGCTTTTTGATTATCCCGATGGGTATTAGTGGGCTCTCGTGCATCAACAAGGGCTTCATAAAGACCCAAGAACGCAAGCTCTTTTACATGCTCAAGCAAATCTTGCTTATCACGAAAATGTCGGTAGGGCGCTGCATTGCTCACCCCTGCTCGGTTTGCCGCATCCGTAATACTGAAGTCTGTGGTTCCTTGAGTTTCAATCAGCTCCGCGGCCGCGATGATCAGAGCATCTTTTAGGGTGCCATGATGGTAGCGATTTTGAGAGTCACTCATGACGTGACTCCCACAACTTGCGCTCTCATCGGGTAATCCCGTTTCAGTGTCAGAAGGTAAAACGGCGGCACGAGATAAAACGAAATAATGGTAGACAGTAGAACGCCCCC
>CAXPOA010000144.1:0-5100 GCA_964218505.1 Luminiphilus sp. | reverse complement strand
GGAAGTCATCATTCAAAACTTCTGCGCAAAGCCGGGGACTTTAATGGCGGACGCGCAAGACGCCGCGCTGTCAGAGTTGCTTTGGACCATTGCGCAGGCAAGGGTAATACTCCCGCCTGATATCAGTCTGCAGGCACCTCCGAACCTGAGTCCGGGGCAACTGGGGCGTCTCATTGAGGCGGGCATTAACGACTGGGGTGGTGTTTCCCCTGTCACTCCAGATTACGTCAATCCCGAGGCGCCCTGGCCCAGCCTGTCGGCACTGCGCATGGCAACAGCGGAGCAAAACAAGCACCTGCTGGCCCGCCTGACCGTGTATCCGCAGTATCTCGCCGCTCCACATTGGCTGGATCGGGGTGTCCGACGCCATGCTCTCGAGTGGGCGGACGCGGAGGGGCTGGTCCGCGATGACAACTGGCGAGCGGGTGTGTCTGAGCAACCACCTCGACCCACTGCGCTCGCTGCACAGCGAATGGATCCCGCGGTGACGGAAGCGCTTGATGCCTGTTTACGCGGTGAGACGATCGACGCCGACGGCATGCTATCTCTATTTAGTGCAAGAGGCGCGGACGTTGAGGCGGTCTGCGGGGCGGCGGATCAACTGCGACAGGCGCAGGTCGGCAATGTGGTCAGCTATGTCATCAATCGCAACATCAACTACACCAACGTGTGCCAGTACAGCTGTCGCTTCTGCGCCTTTTCAAAGGGGGGTGGTGAAGTGGCGTCTGGTCGCACTGCCTATGATCTCGACGGTGCAGAGCTTTACCGGCGGGTCCAGGAGGCGGCGGCACTGGGTGCGACAGAGGTTTGTCTGCAGGGGGGTATTCACCCCGACTATACGGGGCAGACTTATCTGGACATTGTCGAGACGGTGAAGGCGGCGGCGCCCGATATTCACGTACATGCCTTTTCTCCGCTTGAAATTGATCAGGGTGCCAAGACGCTGGGCTTGTCTCTGGAGCGATACCTCAGGCTTTTGAAAGAGGCTGGACTTGGCTCGTTGCCCGGTACGGCTGCGGAAGTGCTCGATGAGGACGTGCGAGCCATTCTCTGCCCCGACAAGGTCACCAGTGACCGTTGGCTGGAGGTCATGGCGTGCGCCCATGAGGTAGGTCTGTTCAGCACCGCGACGATCATGTTCGGGCACGTCGATTCCGCGCCCGCTTGGGTCACTCACTGGCAGCGGATCATCGAGTTACAAAGGCGCACGGGCGGGTTTTCCGAGGTGGTGCCGCTGCCCTTTGTGAGCGAGGGCGCTCCGCTGTATCGGCGCGGTGAGTCGCGTCCCGGGCCGACCTGGCGGGAGGCCCGCTTGATGCACGCGGTACTGCGGCTGACGGTTGGGCACCTGATTCCCAACGTTCAGGCCTCTTGGGTCAAGTTAGGCCGCGCGGGTGCCCTTGAGATGTTGTCGGCAGGGGCCAATGATCTGGGCGGTGTGCTGATTAATGAGAGCATCACCCGGGCTGCGGGTGCGGCCCACGGACAACTGTGGCACCCCGAGGCGATGTCGCAGGCCATTGTGAGGGCAGGGCGTATACCGCAGCAGCGCAATACCCGGTATGAGCCGCTGCAAACGCGTTCGATTGATCTTCAGCCTGGGGCGATCCGCTGGGTTGGCGAGACGCCCGCAGGACGGGCGGCAACATGCAAAACTATTGAGAGCGCGTGATCCGCAGGGGCTTGACGCTTGGCAGTGAATCTGGCTTGCTAGCAACAAGCAAGGGGAAATAAAGCGAGCGCCCTGAGGGAGTTTGCAGAGCCTCGCGAACAATAAGTGATCTTGCAAAAAAACAAGCGCATTAGCGCTGCTGAGAGGGGAAATTTCGGTGAGCGATGACTTAGTTGCCCGCCTGGATCGGCTGGAGTCTCGACACCAAATCGAGGCGCTGGTCAGCAACTATTGCCATGGTTTCGACAAGCGAGACTACGACCGGTTTTTGTCGATCTGGTGGAATGACTGTGTGTGGAAAATCGGCCCGCCTTTTGGCGATTTTGCCGGTCACGAGGGCATTCACGAGGCAATCCACGAGGTGCTCTGGCCGGCTTGGGCGCAATCCCAGCACGTGACATCGAATCTGGTTCTGGAGTTCTCCGGGACCGATAGCGCCACAGGAATCTGCGACGTCGATTGCATGGGCCTGCTGACGGATAGTTCTGAAGCGACCTTCGTCGGAGCGACCTATCGAGATCGGTACGAGCGTCGCGACGGGGTCTGGAAGATCGCTTTAAGAGAAGTACAGATTCATTATTTCAACCAATTTTCAGGAACAACGCTGAGTGCACCGGAGGAATAGTCTCTACGATGTCTTGAGTTCTTCACCACCGAGAAAACAATAATTGCCAATTAAATTTGAGGGTCAAACCATGAGAGTCCATTCGCAAAAACGTGTCATCGGAGCGGCAGTCTTGGCGGCAGTTGCCGCGATGCCGTATGTGCCCATCACTATGGCTCAGCAGGGCGTGCTCGAAGAGGTTGTTGTGACCTCGCGCAAACGTACCGAAAACTTGCAGGATGTCGGGTTCGCCGTCAGTGCTTTGACGAAGCGCGAAATTGAAGGTCAATTTGCCCGAGACATTACGGATCTTGCGAATATCTCGCCGAACATTGTGATAGACGACACGGCGCAGGGTCCCGGCGGAGTAGCGGCCATTTTTATCCGCGGTATCGGGGTGGCGGACGTGGAGAAAAATTTTGATCCCGCCGTTGCCGTTGTTGTCGACAATATGTTCATTGGCTCTAACGCGGGTAGCCTCCTCAGGAGTATCGACCTCGAGAGTATGGAGGTGCTGCGCGGGCCGCAGGGAACGCTTTTTGGACGCAACACCATCGGCGGAGCCATCAACATCACTCGCTCCAGACCGACGGGCGAGCTTGGGGGCAAGCTCCGCGTCGGTTACGAGAAATACGATACGTACTATGCCGACGGTATTTTCAACTTCGGTGTGACGGACAATCTCGCGGTCAAATTGTCGGTAGCAAAACGTGATCAGCAAGAAGGTTATTACGATAACGACTACGTGGGTCGCGATGTGGGCCGGAACGACTATCAGTCTTTTGGTTTCAATGCATTGTGGACGCCCACGGATTCCCTCGAACTCGAATACACCGGACAGTTTGAAGATACTGACCAAGACACGCCGCCGCTGTTAAATACCGGACAAGATCGGCACCTGTTCTGTTCGTCTTACGGTTACTGTTCACCGAGTCTCAGTTCCACTATCACGGGAAGTCGCTACAAAACCGCGAACGTGGGCTACATTCCACCCGACCCCGGCGGTGCAGCCTTTGCCGCGTCAACGCCTGACCAAGCCCGAGAGGCAGAAATGCTCGCGACCTTCGATGCGGACACGCACATCATTGAGGCGCGCTGGCAGGCAACGGATTCCATCAAGATTGACTATATCTTCGGTTCCTACGAGTCCGACGAGACTATTATTTCGAACTGGGATGGCACGCCTGAATTCCTCTACGGCACAGACAGACCCGCGACCTACGAGCAGACCACTCATGAGGTGCGTCTCTCGTGGGATAACGGCGGTTCGATCAATGCGGTCGTCGGCGGCTACTTGTGGGATTCAGAATACGAAATTCCGCTTCGAAGTTGGGTAGGTTTCGTCGTGCCTGGACTGGTTTTAGACCTGCTGCAGAACACCCGTCAGGAAAATGAATCGCAGGCCGTTTTTGCCGACGTGGACTGGCGGGTCACGGACAATCTGACCATTAACTTTGGTGGCCGTTACACCAAGGACGATAAGAGGACGGAGCAGACCGGCATGGTGAACGCGACAAATGACGAATCATGGAGCGAGTTTACGCCTCGGGCCGGATTGCGTTATCAGTTTTCCGATAGCCTGATGGCCTTTGCGACCTACTCAACAGGTTACCGGGCAGGTGGATTTAACGGCCGCGTGAATTCCGTCGAGGAAGCCACACAACCCTATGACCCTGAGACGGTTAATAACATTGAATTCGGTATTAAATCGGAGTGGATGGATAACCGTCTTCGATTCAACGCGTCTTATTTCGTGATGGATTATGAAGACAAGCAGGAGGAACTGCAGTTGCCGTCCGATACCGGCACCGGGCAGAAGACCGTTGTAACCAACGCTTCGGAGGCGACCATTCAAGGTCTCGAGCTCGAACTGCAGGCGCTGATTGGTGAAGGACTCTCCATCAGGGCGAATGTGGGTTGGCTCGATACCGAGTACGACAATTTCCAGTACACCGATGCCGTATCGCTGGAAACCGTAGACCTCAGCTATCTTGAGTTTCGGCGAGCGCCCGATATGACGGCAACTCTCGATGCAACCTATGAGTGGGAGACCGCATTTGGGCGAGCGTGGGTTCGCGGCGCTTATCATTATCTGGGAGAGCATTGGGTTAATGTGACCAACAGCCCTGAGTTGGAGAACGGCACGCAGGGCCTCTTGGATGCATCAATCAATTTGGAGACAGCCAATTGGCGATTTGCGGTGTTTGGTCGAAACCTCTCGGATGAGGACGGTTACACCCATGGTTACGATGTGGCGGGCCTGTGGTCCTATGCCGCAGTCCGTGCACCCCGCACCTTTGGTATCGAGGCGATATACGAGTTTGGCGACTGAGCCTGACCAAGAGATCACCAGAGCATAATGAAGCATAGGCCCGCTTTATAGCGGGCTTTCAATTTGAGGAGTGAACCATGAGTAAGCGCTTGGAAGGGAAAGTCGCCGTGATTACCGGAGCGGCCAGCGGTATTGGCGCGGCGACCGCTAAAACCTTTGTCGAGCAGGGCGCTCGAGTTGTGCTTGGGGATATTCAGGATCAGGCAGGTGCTGAACTGGCAGAGGCACTTGGAGGCTCTGATACGGCAATCTTTCGCCATTGTAACGTGACTAGCGAGGCAGAGGTTGAGGCGCTGGTCAATGCGGCGGTGTCAGAGTTCGGCAAGATCGATGTCATGTTCAACTGTGCCGGTATCGTGGGCGCGGTAGGACCCATGTCCACCACCCCGGCAGAGGAGTGGAAGCTCACCATCGACATCATGGTCCACGGTGTTTTTTACGGTATGAAGCATGCCAGCCGGCACATGAAAGAGGCGGGCTCGGGGTCGATTA
>CAXPOA010000143.1:0-3340 GCA_964218505.1 Luminiphilus sp. | reverse complement strand
CGGCAGTGGGGCCGTCTATGCCAAAAGCCCGCGCGAGAAAGCCGGCCCCCAGCACTGGATTCTGATCCGGATTTTCAAGGACATGCTGTTTCAGCGCAGCGATGACTTCATCGGCACTCTGAGAGGGAGATAGCATCGCACCCTCCATAAGAGGCAGGGTATCCATAATGTGGATGTGGGTATCTATAAACCCGGGAAACACTGGTTTACCGTTTAGGGAGAGCACGTCAGAGTCTTCTTGAATCCATGCCCTGGCGCTGTCGTCATTACCGAGATGCACAATCCGATTGCCCTCTATCACCATCGCTTTATATTGCGTCGCTACGTCATCCATGCTGTAGATCAACCCATCCAGAAAAACCTTCCGCTCTGCGCTCTCATTGCCGAGGGAGTCCAAAGCAAGAGCCATGAACATCGCCATTACTGTCCCTGTTCGAATTTTCATGGGCTCTCCTGTCCTAGTCCTGAGGGGGGATGACACATAAACCGCACGGATGCCGTGGACGTATGGTTTGGTGGTAGTATCATGGCGCGTCTGTCACCACTGGTGCAATAGAAAGGGCGCTAATCATGCCCGCAGGAGTCCCATGACTGTGTCACGTACGCTAGAACACTACCCACAGGGACTAGGAGTACGGCCTGCCCTTATCGTGGTTGATGTGGTTAACGGGTTCACTGATCCTGCCTGCCCACTGGGGTCTGAGGCAGACGACGTGGTAGCTGCTAACTGCCTACTGATGGATGCGTTCCACGCGGCCAATCTACCCATTGTTTTGACTACGGTCATCTACCGGAGCCCTGAGCAAGGCACAGTTTTCCGCAGTCGGCTGCCAGATTTGAATCTATTAGTGCCCAACTCCCCCTGGGTCGAATTTGACCCCCGACTACCCATACTCGACAGCGACATCAGACTGGAGAAACGTCATGCCAGTTGCTTTCATGGCACGGATCTCGACGAAACCCTGCGATCTCTCAATGTCGACTCCATTGTGGTTACGGGCCTAACCACAAGCGGCTGCGTTAGAGCCACTGCAGTTGACGGTCTGCAGAATGATTACCGGGTGGTGGTGCCTAGAGAAGCCACTGGCGATCGCAATCCCGACGCACACCTCGCGAATCTTTTTGACCTGAACGCAAAATATGCCGACGTACTGTCGGTTGCGGAAGTACTAGCAGCCCTAGCTTGAGGCTTTCTGTGACGCTGCGAACGCAGCCATCTGCTCGGCCGTCGCCTCTGTTTGATACTGAGATTTCCAAGTCTGATAGGGCATGCCGTACACCAGTTCCCTGGCCGTCTCCATGTCTACTGCCTCCCCCCTAGCTTCAGCTTCCGCGACATACCATTTAGACAGGCAGTTACGACAAAATCCCGCAAGGGTCATTAACTCGATATTCTGCACGTCTTTCCTACTGTCGAGGTGAGCCAACAAGCGGCGAAACACGGCCGCCTCGATCGCATCATTTTGCATTAGGGTCTACCTCCAAATAATCCGCAATTAACGTAGCGAGTGCCTCTCCTTGCTCGGGAAAACGCCAAGTTAGGCTGTCAAAATTTTCCAACCGATAAAAGTTCGTTGCCTTGATCTCTAGTGGCCGTCGAATAACCGGCTCGGCCACTGAATCGGGTGAGCACCAAAAAAGGTGAAATCCGTTATCGAAAACACGCACGAGCTCCCCGGCAGAGACAACGATACTGGTCTCTTCCCAAGTCTCTCTTACGGCGGCACATTGAGCGCTCTCTCCGGAGTCAACGCTACCCCCCGGCGGACCCCACTCATCATCATGGGAGGAAACCAGTAAGAGGGCGTCATTGTGATAAACCAAACATCCTGCACTTCTTGCCGATAGGGCATCGCCCTCAAATTCACAGTCAGGCGCCCTCGTGCAACCTGTCACAAGCACAACAACCAGAACCAGCCATCTACCTGTCATAAATTACTTCTACCGCTTCGCCGCCAACAGTGCCGCGCAGTTTCTCGAGAAGCTCGTCACTCGGGTTCACGCACCAGCGCTCGCCGAGTCGAATGAGTGCGGACGCTTTTGGCTGGGTGTAATCGAGCGTAATGGGGCAAGTCCCCCCACGATCTGATTCCAGAACGTTTCGGAGTGCAGTCTTGAGGCCATTCTCGAGCTCGCTGTAATTGACCCGTAACCTTATCTCTCTCACCTGGCCCTGACGGGCATCTTCCAAAGATCTTATTTCCCTCACTCGCATGGAGAGGCCGCCAGTGTAGTCATCGTGCTGAAGGCGGCCTTCCAACAAAACAATACGGTCCTTCTCCAGCAACTCTCGGTGATCACTGTAGGCTTCAGCATAGACCGTGCATTCAATTTGACCCGTGTTGTCATCCAGTTTGACCACTGCCATGACACCACGCTGGGTCTTTATCGTCCTGATATCGACGATAATCCCAGCCACCGTTGTGCTCGTGTCTACCTGCAAATCCCGAATCCGTCTGGGCACGAACTTGCGAAGCTCCTGCTCGTATTCCTGAATCGGATGACCGCTGAGGAAGCAGCCAAGGCTTTCTTTTTCTCCGTTTAGAATTTCCTTGAGAGTCCAAGGGCGCGCTCGACGATGCTCACCATAAACATCATCCTCATCACTCGAGGGCGCAACGCTACCAAAGAGATCGGTCATACCCGCTTCACTGTTAGCAGCGTCTTGCTCTGCAGCGCGCAGTGCATCATCCAGCGCCTCCAGCTGGATCCAACGCTCGGCCGAGAACTCATCTAGCGCGCCACTTTTTATCAGCGCCTCCAAAGCACGTCGATTCACCTTTTTGGGATCAGTTCGAGCGCACAGATCGAACAGGTCTTTGAACGATCCGCCCGCTGTGCGGGCCGCAATGAGATTTTCGATAGGACCTTCGCCCAAACCCTTGATTGCGCCCAATCCGTAGACGATTTCACCATCCCCGTTGACCGTAAACGCATATTCTCCCTCATTGACGCCGGGGGACTTGAGAACCAGCTTCATCAGTCGACATTCGTCACGGAATGTGAGCAGCTTATCGGTATTGTCCATTTCAGAACTCATCACCGCCGCCATAAACTGCGCTGGATAGTGAGTTTTTAACCAAGCGGTCTGGTACGACACCAGGGCATAAGCAGCAGAGTGAGACTTGTTGAATCCGTAACCGGCAAATTTTTCAACTAGGTCGAAAATTTTCATCGCCAGTTCGGCATCAACCCCTTTGGAGACCGCACCCTCTTCAAAAACGGAGCGTTGTTTAGCCATCTCTTCGGGTTTCTTTTTACCCATGGCACGCCGGAGTAAATCAGCACCACCCAGCGTGTAGCCAGCCAATTCCTGGGCAATCTGCATGACCTGCTCCTG
>CAXPOA010000142.1:0-11375 GCA_964218505.1 Luminiphilus sp. | reverse complement strand
CGTTGATGGCATGTAGTGAATCGAAAAATCCGCCATCAACTCTGCTATCAACAAAGGACGCGGGCCTAAGTATTGGGACGACCGTGGCCATGGAGGCCATGGTTGAATCGGTGCTCGCGTCTCTGACTCTTGAGCAGAAAGTCTCACAGATGATTCAGGGCGAGATCGCTCATGTCACTCCCGAGGATGTACGACAATACGGGTTGGGCAGTGTGCTAAATGGCGGAGGGTCTTTCCCACAAGGCAACAAGCACGCGACTGTGGAGGAGTGGCTCGCGCTTGCTGATGCTTATTGGTCGGCCTCGGTTGACACGTCAGGGGGCGGAGCTGGAATCCCCATCATTTGGGGTACTGATGCGGTTCACGGGCACAACAATGTAATCGGGGCAACGCTGTTTCCTCATAACATCGGCTTGGGTGCGGCAGCGGATCCAGCGCTTGTTAGTGATATTGCAGCAGCCACCGCGCGGGAGGTTCGTGCCACTGGCATTGATTGGATATTCAGTCCGACTATCGCGGTTGCCACAGATTATCGCTGGGGCAGAACCTACGAGTCCTTCAGCACTGACCAGGGTTTGGTGGCAGAGTACGCCGGCCCTTTTGTGGAGGCCATGCAGTCGGTCGGGGTTGCGGCGACAGCTAAGCATTTTGTAGGCGACGGCGGTACTTTCCGTGGCGATGATCAGGGCGACACCCGACTCAGCCTTGAGGCTTTAATGGCCGAGCATGGTGCGGGGTACCCGAAAGCGATAGAGGCTGGAGTGCTGTCTGTGATGGCTTCTTTCAACAGCTGGAATGGGGACAAGATACACGGCAACGAAACGCTGTTGACTGAGGTGCTTAAAGAGGGACTTGGTTTTGACGGCTTTGTGGTCAGCGACTGGAATGGCGTCGGCCAGGTGAAAAACTGCCGTCCAGATGACTGTGCGCAAGCAATCAATGCGGGCATTGACATGGTGATGGTGCCGAAGCACTGGAAGGCCATGCGTCAAAACCTCATTGATCAGGCAAAAAGCGGGGTCATTCCGATGACCAGAATCGATGACGCAGTGCGGCGAATTTTGCGGGTCAAAGCTAAGCTGGGACTGTTCGACCGGGACAAGCCCTCTCTCTACGCCGTAGAATTTGCCAGCAGCATTGGCAGCGATGCTCATAGGGCGCTTGCGAGGGACGCTGTACGTCGGTCTCTGGTAATGCTCAAAAACGAGAAGCAGCTGCTGCCGCTTGATCCTGCAGGAACTTACCTCATTACCGGGAGTGCGGCCGACAATATGGGCCAGCAGTCCGGCGGCTGGACCATCACCTGGCAGGGTACGGGCAATAACAACGAAGATTTTCCCGGCGGCACCTCGATACAGGCGGGTCTTGCAGCACAAATTGAAGGGGCGGGAGGCCAGCTTTTTACCGAGGAAAATCTCCCCGAAGGAAAGGCACCTGACGGCGTCATCGTTGTATACGGTGAAACTCCCTATGCCGAGGGCGTTGGCGACGTGGACGCGCTGTATTGGCGCTTTGGCAACAAGGGGGAGCTGGACACCCTAAGGAAGTGGCAAGAGGCGGGTGTTCCGGTGGTGTCGATTTTTGTTACCGGCAGACCCTTGTGGGTCAACGCGGCAATCAACGCATCAGACGCTTTCGTTGTCGCTTGGCTGCCTGGCAGTGAGGGAGGTGGTGTGGCGGATGTGGTGCTGAGGGCGCCAGACGGAGCCGTTCAGTACGAGTTTGTGGGCCGGCTTCCTATGGCCTGGCCCGGTGCCGACGTTAATGGCGAGCAGGATGATTTGCCCCTGGCAGATTTCGCCTTTGCGCGAGGCTATGGTTTATCAAGCGAGAGCAGGGTGCAGGTCGCATCTCTGTCTGAGGACGCCTTGTGGCAGCCCTTCGATGAGGCGATGCCGATTTTCTCGCTGGGCTTACAGGAGCCCTGGGTTGGATTCATTGGCGACATAATGCAGTGGGATGTAGAGCTAGGGGCTCGCGGCGGTACTACCAAAACCGGCGCGCTTCAGGTCACGGTTGCCGACCATAAGGTGCAAGAGGACGCTCGGAGGTTAGAGTGGTCTGATAGCTCAAATGAATTTGCTCAGTTCTTTTATCAGGCAGCAGAGGCAATCGACATGTCAGGGCTCGAGCAAGGTCACGGCGCGCTCGTTTTTGATATGAAGGTTGTGAACCCGCCTGAGGGCCCGGTTGCTTTGCGCATGGATTGCGGATGGCCTTGCTCGGGTCAACTTGAGGTGAGTGGTGTTCTTCACGGGATGGCGGTCGAGGAGTGGCTACGGGTTGCTGTACCGCTTAGCTGTTTTAGAGAAGCGGGGGCTGATATGCACATTATCGACACCCCGTTTCTGTTGGCTACGGAGCATCCGATGGTGGTTGAGGTTGGGGAAGTTATCCTGACATCGGATACCGCGGGAACGGTTCAAGTGCCCTGCGCCGACCAATTGGCCGACCTCTGAAGACTTGCGATAGTCTTAGGGTTAAAGGCTAGCGAGATGCTAGCAGCGACGAGCGAAGTAACAATAAAGAAAATAAGGAGGCCACATGGCCCTAGCAGGTATTGATCTCACTATCGTTGCTATTTACGCGATTGCCCTTTTTGCGATCGCTCAGTGGGTATCGCGGGAGCAAACAGGACATCAGAAAGACGCAGCAGATTACTTTCTCGCAGGTCGCGGACTCCCCTGGTGGGCGATTGGCACATCGCTCATTGCGGCTAATATTTCCGCCGAGCAGATCATCGGCATGTCTGGCTCGGGTTATGCCATCGGGCTGGCAATTGCCTCTTACGAGTGGATGGCCGCGATTACGCTGATTCTGGTAGGTAAGTTTTTGCTGCCGGTTTTTCTCAAAACAGGCATATACACCATGCCCCAGTTCCTCGAGCAGCGTTACGACGGTCGTGTTAGGACCGTGATGGCGGTGTTTTGGCTCGGCGTCTATGTCCTTGTTAACTTAACGTCAATTTTGTGGCTGGGTGCGCTCGCCATGAACACGGTAGCGGGTGTGCCTCTAGCCTATGCGCTTGTCCTTCTGGGTACTTTCGCAGTGGCCTATTCGCTCTACGGTGGCCTAAAGGCCGTTGCGCTCACCGATATCATTCAAGTGGTTTTGTTGGTTTTGGGAGGGCTATTAATAGCCTACACCCTATTGAATCTTGTGTCGGATGGAGCCGGTGTGATTGCGGGTTTTCAGTTATTGATGGATCAGGCGCCCGAAAAGTTCGACATGATTTTTGAAGAGGGTCATCCCCATTACGCGGACCTGCCAGGGTTGTCGGTGCTCCTCGGTGGCATGTGGATTATGAACCTGTCCTACTGGGGCTTTAACCAATACATTATTCAGCGGGCGCTGGCCGCCAAGAGCATCAACGAAGCACAGAAGGGGATAGTCTTTGCGGCCTTCCTGAAGCTGCTGATGCCGGTGATCGTTGTGCTTCCTGGAATCGCAATGTTTGTTCTCAATACCGATTTAGCATCACCGGATCAGGCTTACCCCTCTGCGATGACCCTGCTACCTGCGGGCGTCAAAGGCCTGGTGTTTGCGGCCTTGCTGGCGGCAATCGTATCCTCACTGGCATCGATGTGTAACAGCATATCGACGATCTTTACGGTGGATATCGCCCCGACCCTGATGGATAAAACCTCTCTGGAGGGCCGCCGAGTGATTATCGGTCGTACGGTTTCTGTCGTGGCGATGATCATCGCCATGATCACTGCGAAGCCGTTGCTTGGGGACTTTGATCAGGCCTTCCAATACATTCAGGAATTCACAGGGTTCTTCACGCCTGGGATAGTCGTGATTTTCTTGCTGGGGATGTTCTGGCGAAAGACCACCGCTTCTGCAGCACTGATGGCTGCCGTGGGTTCGGCCTTGCTGTCCGTGTCTTTCAAGATTTGGATGCCCGAGCTTCCCTTCATCGATCGCGTGGGTGTGGTCTTCCTGCTCTGTGCAGGAATCGCTGTGCTCTGGTCTCTGGCTCGCCCGAGAGAGCAGCTAGGTTTTGTAGAGCCTTCCGGCGTTGAATTTGGCACCTCAACGGCGTTCAACGTGAGCACCCTCGCGGTGACATTGATTCTGATTTTCTTCTATGCCGTTTGGTGGTGAATTCAGGATCTACTGCCCCGTCGGAGTGCTAACCCCGGCGGGACATTTTCAGTCTCTCTAACCGATTCAGTTACGTTGGTTTTCGAGCTTCCTTGTCAATTCACGAGAGGAATTCAAGTTTATGTTAGTCCCTCATCCGATAGCTTTGCTTATGAGGCGGCCTCTACTGCCGAGCTTGATGTTACTTGTTATTCTGTTGAGTGGGCAGGTTAGGGCAGGGATCGTTGAGAATTGCGCCCCGTCATTTGAGGATAATTTTGAAGGCTCATCCTTGGCGCCCCATTGGCAGGTTAGCCTCGGAGACGGCTGTGATCAGGATCTGTGCGGCTGGGGCAATAGTGAAAAGCAGCATTACGATAGGTCACAACTGCGGGTTGCTGATGGGCAGTTGATTATCGAGATGGCCCTGCGTGATGGTCAGGTGGTGTCCGGCAAGATCACCACTGAGGGGACGTTTGACCAGCAATTCGGACGCTTTGAAGCAAGAATATCGCTTCCGGATGCTCGAGGCAGCTGGCCCGCGTTTTGGCTCCTTCCCGCCTCCGAGAAGCCTTGGCCATTGACGGGCGAGATCGACATTCTTGAGTGGACAGGTAACGAGCCCCACCGTGTTATTGCCGCAGCCCACTTTGGTGAGCTTGCCCCGGCAAACGTGCATTACGCGGAAATGTTGAGACGCCCCGACAGTTGGCTTGGTGGTTTTCACACGGTAGCGCTTGAGTGGCGTCCGGGGGAGATCCTCTGGGAGGTGAACGGACGACAGCACGCTGAACTTCGGCCCGCGGATATCGCCCCCCATCGTTGGGTATTTGATGACCTACCCTTCTACCTCATCCTCAACCTCGCGGTGGGGGGCACGTTGGGAGGGAACGTGGTTCCGGAGGACATGCCTGCTGAAATGCGGGTCGATTGGGTGCGGGTGTATCCGCAGGCCTGTCTCGACTGAAGCACCATGAATCTTTTGCCGGTCCGCTGGCCCTGGCCCTGGCGCTGGCGCTGAGTCTGCTGTGAGTGGTCTAGCCTCCTGCCAGTTTCACCTGAAATCCCAGTCCCTCTAGGACTGCCTTGCAGGTGTCTCGTTGGTCTCCCTGAATTTCGATGATGCCTTCTTTGACGGCGCCCCCAACGCCACAGCGTTGCTTGAGCTTTTTGGCGAGATCCTTGAGTGGCGCGGACGCCAGGGGCACTCCGTGGATGAGGGTAACCGTTTTGCCTCCACGGCCCTTTGATTCCCGGCGAATGCGGACGATGCCATCTCCCTGACTCGCCGGTGCGGCATCTTTACAGACGCAGTCGCCGACTGGTCGATGGCACTGATGACACAATCTGCCGCCATCCGTTGAATAAACGGCACGGGAGGACAATTTTCTGCTCATAGGGCGCCTTCCATTTCTGCACAATGGTAGTATCCCCCCGGATTTAACGGGAAACCAGCCAGATGTCAGAATCCCTTGAAGCGCTAGAAACAAAAGTGGCTTTTCTTGAAGACACCGTAGCTAATTTAGACGTCGCGCTCGCCTCCCAACAGCGGGTAATTTTGGCGCTTCAGGATCAGGTGAGGTTGCTTTACGAGCAGATGAAGGAGCACGGCATCCGTGCCGATGGGGCGGGGCAGGAGGATGAGCCTCCACCTCCACATTATTAATTCGATCCTGTTGGGGTGCGTTAGTATTTTCACGTGACGTCTTAAGCTAGACGTTGCGCGACGAGATGAGGTGTCTGATGTCTTTTCGAGTTGGATTGGTGGTGTTGGCAGCCTTCTTGGCCGGTGTCGTAGTTCTGTTTCAGATAGCGACCCGTCCTCCCGAAGCGCCACCGCACCACGTGTTCGTCAATGGCATCGTTCTCACGATGGATGATGCGGCCCCGGTTGCAGAGGCTGTAAGCGTCCGCCATGATCGCATCGAGAGTCTGGGAACTTCAGAGGAGATTCTGGCGCTAGCTGGGGACGAAACCACCGTAACCGATCTCAGGGGTCGGACCCTGATGCCGGGATTCGTCGACGCCCATGGTCACTTTCCGGGCTCTGGATGGACGCTGTTTTCTACCGACCTCAACAGTCCACCTATAGGCGAAGTCACAACAATGAGCGCGCTGCTCAGCAAGCTCTCAGAGGCTCATCAGGTCAATCCAGACGGTTGGCTCTCGGGCTTTGGCTACGACGATACGCTGCTCGCCGAGGGTCGACATCCCACGCGCGATGATTTGGATCAAATTTCATCGGAGCGGCCTATTGTTATTACCCATATTTCTGGCCATTTAGCAGTGGCCAATACGGCTGCCCTAGAGGCGCTGGGCATCAACGAGCAAACACCTGATCCGGAGGGGGGTATTATTCAGCGAGATGCCGACTCTCCAGACGGATTGCGCCCCAACGGTATTTTGGAAGAGACGGCAGCTCGCCTAGCCATGAATCAAGTGTTGGATATGGGGTTCATGGAAGGCCTGCAAATGACCACTCACGCGTCCCGAGAATATCTTTCAGTGGGTGTCACCACTGCCTCAGCCGGGGGGATGTCTTTGGGACTTGCGAAGCTTCTCGGACCGCTGAGTCGCTTCAACGTGTTTCCCTTGCGGGTTGCGCTTTTCCCCCTCATGGAGGAAATGGAGCAGGAGTTGTTAAGCGGCAGTTGGCGTCCCGAGGAGGTGGCAGGGGGGCGCGTTAAAACGCCACGAATTAAAATTATTGCCGATGGAAGCATTCAAGGATACACCGGCTACCTCAGTGAGCCTTACTACACTCCCTTTCAGGGAGATGCCACTTATCGCGGCTATCCTTCAGTATCTCGGGATAAGCTTTTTGAACAAGTCGAGGGGCTACATCAACAAAAGATTCATTACGCAATTCATGTCAACGGGGATGCCTCGGTTGAGGACGCCATCGATGCCGTAGAAGCGGCTCAGCAGCGTGTGCCATGGCCCGAAGCGCGACCGCTGTTCATCCACGCACAGATGACTCGGGAAGATCAGATTCAGCGAATGGCACAGCTGGGCATTACCCCTAGCTTTTTCTCAAGTCATACCTATTACTGGGGAGACAGGCACGCCAGTATTTTTATGGGTCCTGAGCGTGCTGCGAATATGAGTCCTGCGCGCTGGGCCTTGGATGCCGGCGTGCGCTACAGCTCTCACGCCGACACTCCGGTAACGCCAATGCTGCCCTTGCAGGTTGTGTGGAGTCAGATTAAGCGGGAATCCACCTCGGGCGCTGTGTTAGGTCCGCACCAACGGGTAACACCTAATCAGGCCTTGAAAGCGGTGACCATTGATGCCGCCTGGCAGGTATTTATGGATAAGGAGGTTGGATCGATAGAGCGAGGAAAGCTTGCAGATTTGATCATCTTGTCGGGTAATCCACTCGAGGTAGAAGATGTTCGACAGCTGGTGGTGGAGCGCACTTTTATTGGTGGTGCAGAGGTTTTCAGCCGTCGATAGTCAAATGGGGGACTTCAGATGGCCGAGTACACGCAAGCTGACATAGAACAGCTGCTTGTGCGAATCGAGGCCGTATGCCATCGAGTCTTGGGCGCGGGTAATGTCTCAGGCCTCATGCAGCTATCAGGCGGGGCCAGCATGGAAAGCTGGCAATTCTCCTTTGCTGATCATCGCTACATTCTCCGTCGCTTGCCAGGACTCGCGGTGCAGCACGATTTACCGGAGGGGGTCGCCACGGTACCGCTTCGGGATCAAGCGGTATTGATGCAGCACGTCTTGAGTCGGGGCGTGCTGGTGCCTCGGGTGATCGCTATTCTTGAGCAAGATGACGATATAGGCGATGGATTCATTATGGCCTGTGTCGAGGGCGAGGCCTTACCGCAGCGACTTCTTGGGGACCCCGCCTACGCCGACGCGCTGGCCAATTTGAGCGATCACTGCGCCCGGGAGCTCGCCCGTATCCACGCTACACCGATAGCACACATGCCGGTTAAGTTACTGGCGCAAACACCGAGAGACGCTCTGGAAGAGCAGGCGCAGTTCTACCGGGCGTACGGCTCGCTCCACCCGGTTTACTCTCTGGCGTTTGCATGGCTTTCAGAGCACTCTCCCGTTGCCAGTAATCAGGTGCTACTTCATGGCGACTTTCGCCTGGGAAATTTCTTGGTTGATCGGCATGGTCTCACCTCAGTACTCGATTGGGAGCTTGCTCATATCGGAGATCCACTGCAGGACATCGCCTTTCTGTGCATACCCAGCTGGCGTTTTGGTCGTTATCAACAGGAGGCGGGAGGATTTACGTCTTTGGAAAGCTGGATTGCGGATTATGAGCGTACCGCCGGTATAGAGGTGAACAAAGTCGACCTAACGTGGTGGTTGATCTTCAACACTCTGTGGTGGGGCGTGACTTGCATGCGGATGGCCGGCAGTTATAAGGATGGCAGCGTGGTCACAATGGAAAGAGCCATTATCGGGCGACGGATCTCCGAGGTCGCCATCGATCTGTTGCTGTTGCTTGAGCCTCATAGAGAAAGCGCGGCCAATAAACTCCTCATAAGCCCGCCGAAAGTGGACTTGCAAGAGTCGGCTATCACCGCTCGGGATTTGCTCTCATCTGTTCGTGAGTGGAACAAAATTCGGCTGGCGGAGGAGGCCGATCAACATCGTCTTTTTGAGGGGCGGGTTGCCAACAATGCGATGGGAATTGTGTTGCGAGAGCTCGCGCTCGGGGACGTGCTGCGAGAGCGGGCCGAACATCGCCAAAAAAAGCTGGGTGCGACCGATGAACAGTGGAGCCTGCGTCTTGGAGAGAATGCTGCGCACTTTCACGAGGATGCATTGTGGGATCATTTGCGCTACTCGGCGATAGAGGCGCTGTGGATTGATCAGCCCCATTACGCAGGGTTGGGTACTGCCGTTGAACGTTGGTCGGCAGACTAGTCCTTAGCGCTTGGCAGGTCGACGCCCCCGAGTCCGTCAGTAAAAATAGCGGATTTGGGCTGAACGAAGATTGCCTCTGCGGTGGCAGTGATCTCGCCCTCGCAGCTAATCTCAGCGCTAACGCGATTTTTACGTGTTGATATCCGCTCGAAGGTAGCGGTTAAGTCGAGCTTTTTTCCAATAGGTGTCGGTTTGACATACCGAACATCGAGACCGCCGGTCATGCCCGGTGCCCCCGAGCGCATCTGAGCCATTCCCATGAAATGATCGAGCACGGCTGCAACCCAGCCACCGTGGACATGATCTGGTGGCCCCTCGTAGGCCCAATCAAATTGGACCGACCCCCTCACCATATCACCGTCGTCCCAAGAGCGAAGACCCGGCGCGATAGGATGGCTTGCACCACCGACGCAGAGAATTTCATGGTTCGCTACCGGAAAGCTGCCGTGTGCTTTTGCGTAGGCAATAATCCCGCGCAACTGCCTGTTCTGACGAAGACGCGCCGAAATGCTCTGAAGTTCTTCGCTGATGGCCTCTGCCTCCGCTGGTTGTACGTCGCTGATAGTGGCCGTTTCGATGAGTTCTCGTACTGCAGCCGCCAGTTTGCGACGCGCAAGCCAGTATTCAGAATTGGTGTTGCTAATCTCTTCAGCAAAAAATGGTGATGTGTAGGACTTGCCAGTCATAGGCGTATCTCCATATCAGGGAGCAGCTCTCGCTGGCACCACAGCTCATTGGTAGAACATTGTGGCGACTCGGAGGCAGCAACATGACCCTTGGATCAATCACGGGCAAGAGCCGCGTATAAGGTAGTCGATTAAGCTTACCGGGGTTGCGGTCGTATCGCCACGAAGGTGGCTTCAGTCGGTGAGAGGCGAACAACAGAGATGATCCCGCTTGATGAGTTTATGCGGCGTTTTCGGTTGCGTCTTCTAGAGATAGAGTATTGAGCTGGTGTTGCAGAAAAACTTCCAGCTGCTTGCGCTCCGAGGGTGCTTCCTCGGTGTTTCTGAGCAAGTAGGGTGTCCTCGATTCTCGGTCGAGAAACAATTTACCGCTCACTTTATCCGCCTCAGTGGCTCGAGCCAGCCATACAATAGTGTCTGCGCCCTCTTGTGCATTGCGCAGGACTTTCTGGGTTATCTTTTTGAAGGTAGGCAGCGCGGAAGCAACCCCTGGGGTATCGGCCCAGCCCGGGTGCATAGCGTTCACCACGATATTGTCCTTTTCCCACTCTGTTGCCCAGAGCTCGGTTATAACAGTCAGCGCGCGCTTGGCCCGGGCATAGGCTCTGGGTCCGTTGTAGCGTTCCGGCTTCATGATTAATCGTTTGCAAACCAGTTTCTCGGTGTACATGCCGCCAGAGACTACATTGATGACCCGCGCTGGCTGGGCATGCCCGGCCAGAAGTGGATGGAGCGAAGTGGTGAGCAAGTAGGGGCTCAGCAGAAGAAGCGCAAAACTTCGCTCAAAGCCCTCTGCAGTTTCGCCATAGTTATTAAACAAAGCGCCCGCATTGTTAACGAGCACGTCGATAGGTTTACCCTGTCTCACTAGTCGGTTACTAAGCCTGCTGACCTCACTCATAAGAGAAAGATCTGCAATCTCGATGACGATGTCTTCACGGCCGGTTTCTCTGAATAGGGTATCCCGCAGCGACTGCGCGTTATCGGGATTTCTGATTACCAAGGTGAGGTCCGCTCCAGCGTGAGCGAGGGAAATGGCCGTGGCAAGTCCGAGCCCACTATTAGCGCCAGTGATCACGACATGGTGCTGGTCCATAAAGCGACTCATGGGAGACCAGATGGATTGCCCCCGTCGATAACCCCAGCGGGTAAACATCATAATGCCCGGGACAACCCAGGCGTCTGCCGCTTCAGAGCTCGCCAGCGTGGCGGGTTCAAGCGCCGCGTCCTCGAGTGCTTGCTGCAGCCCGGCGAGACTTTGCTTTCCCATGGCCTGCATGCCCTTCAAAAACCGCTTCTCGAGTGCTGCAAGTCCCCAGCGGTAATTGAACTCGGCGGTGTAATCGATCCGGGTTTGGCCGTTGTGCTCCTCGAAAAGGATGGTATCCGTCACGGAGAAAAGCGCGCACTCGCCCTTCAGTTCAATGCTGTGCCAGGGTTGGAAATCAACGATTTCATAGTGAATCTTGATTGTGGTGGGCCCAACGGCACAGGTGACCTCAAATTGCGATCCTTTAGCCGGGGGGCCCTCGGTGACTTTTATCGCGGTTCGAGCAGTGGCATCCCACTCGTAAACCCGATCAAAGTCGGCAACGTAGCGAAAGCAATCCTTGGCGGATCGCGCGACAAATATTTCCTCGTGCAAGGTAATCATAGTGGGAATGCGTTCGTTGGATAACCACTGCAGTTACGCGGGGAGTGGAGTGC
>CAXPOA010000141.1:0-9409 GCA_964218505.1 Luminiphilus sp. | reverse complement strand
CTGGGGCGGCAAAGGCGCGACGATCGAGCAGCAGGTTATTTTTAACGAGGAGTATGCGCGTGCTGGTGGACCCGGGCGGGTTGGGCATATTGGTGAAACCCTGACCGGACCAACCTTATTGGCGTTCGGTTCGGACGAGCAAAAGCAACGCTATTTGCCGGGCATCCGCGCGGGCGAGGCATTGTGGTGTCAGGGATACTCGGAGCCCGGTGCGGGATCGGATCTTGCCAGTGTTCGAACCAAAGCCATCTTTGATGAGGCATCTGGGCATTGGCGGATTACCGGTCAAAAGGTGTGGACTTCCTTGGCCCATGAGTCGGACTTCGTGTTTGTATTGGCGAGGACCGACCTCGCTGACTCAACTCACCGGGGCTTGGGGTTTTTTCTGGTCCCTATGCGCCAGCCAGGTGTGTCAATCAGACCGATTACACAGTTGACCGGCACCGCCGAATTTAACGAAGTCTTTTTTGATGAGGCGGTCTGCGAGGCAGGGGATATCGTGGGAGAACCCGGCGATGGTTGGAAGGTTGCCATGGGGTTGCTTGGGTTTGAGCGAGGGGTATCGACGCTGGGACAACAAATGTTGTTTCAAACCGAACTGGATGAAGTTGTTCGACTGGCGAAATCCAATGGGGCCGCAAGAAATCCCGCCATTCGCCAGCGCATCGCCGAAGCTCATATTGGTCTGCGAACCCTAAGGTTCAACAGCCTGAGGATGCTATCCGGGGGTGAGGATGGCAGTTTGAGTCGAGAGGCCATGATCTACAAATTATGCTGGTCAAGTTGGCATCGAAATCTCGGCAAGTTGGCGATGGATGTGCTTGGTCCCGACGCAGAACTCATCGAGGCAGAGCCCTACCAACTGGGGCGGCTACAGTCGCTTTTTTTATTTACCCGGGCAGATACCATCTACGGGGGTACCAATCAGATCCAGCGCAATATAATTGCCGAGAGAGCACTTGGTATGCCGCGCGAGCCAAGGGGCACATCCTGAGGAGAGAGCCATGACAACGTCGCCGCCTGACTATGTAAAGGGACACCAGCTGTTGGAGGGAAAGGCCGTGCTGATCACCGCTGCTGCGGGCGCGGGTATAGGGTTCTCCGCGGCTCAGCGTGCCGTTGAAGAAGGGGCGAGAGCGGTCGTTATCAGCGATATCCACGAGGGACGGCTGGAGCAAGCAGTGACGACCCTGTCTGGCTTATCGGACAAGGTAAAGGTGCAGGGGATTCGCGCCGATGTGACTGAGGAGACAGATGTTCAGCATCTTGTTGCAACCGCGGATGAGGCCACGGGGGGCGTCGATGTTCTGATCAACAATGCTGGGCTGGGTGGCACGCGCTTGTTGGTGGACATGACTGACGAGGAGTGGAGTCGCGTACTTGACATCACCCTCACGGGCACGATGAGAATGACTCGGGCGATGCTGCGCTTAATGCAGCCCAGAGGCCATGGCGTCATCGTGAACAATGCGTCGGTGTTGGGATGGCGGGCTCAAAAAGAGCAGTGTCATTACGCGGCGGCAAAAGCGGGAGTTATGGCGCTAACCCGATGTGCGGCTCTGGAGGCTGCGGAACACGGGGTGCGGGTCAATGCCGTGTCGCCCAGTATCGCGATGCACGATTTTTTGAGGAAAACTACGCCCCCGGAGTTGCTTGAGCAACTGGCCTCCAAAGAGGCTTTTGGCCGCGCCGCTGAAGTATGGGAGGTGGCCAACGTCATGATGTTCCTGGCATCGGATTACTCGAGCTACATGACGGGTGAGGTGGTTTCGGTTTCGAGCCAGCACCCCTGATAAGCGTAGTCTTAACATGGTGCTCTACTGAGTAAGCGAGAAGTAGATGAATGATATGACGTGGGATCGAGAGGTTGACGTGCTGGTCGTAGGGACCGGCAACGGGGCATTGACGTCTGCCCTATGCAATTGGGAGATGGGGTCCAAGGATCTTCTCATTGTCGAAAAAACGGACAAGGTGGGTGGAACCAGTGCAAGTTCCGGCGGTGGTATCTGGATACCCGCGAATCACTACGCAAGAGCCTGTGGCGCGGAAGATTCTATCGAGGATGCCAAGACCTATCTTATGGGCACACTGTTTGGTGAAGACGTTCCCGAGGAGATGATAGACGCCTATCTGGAAAACGGCCCCAAGATGCTCAAGTTTTTGGCAGATCGCACTGATGTTCGTTACGAATCTCTCGAGCACTACCCGGACTATTACACCAATTATGATGGTGCGCGGGCAGGCCATCGATCCCTTGAGCCGGCGCCGGTTGATATGTCAGAGCTCGGTGACGACTGGAAGAACGTCCGCTGGTCTCATCACATGATGCGCATGTTTAACCGCATTCATTTTACGCAAGTTGAAGCTCATTCCATCATGACCCAGGCGCCCGGATGGAAATCTTTATTGGCCAAGCTTCTGGTTAGTTACGTGACAGATCTAGGCTGGCGCATGAAAACCCCTGTTGCCCGACGGCTTTGCACGGGATCCGCAGGGATCGCGCGGCTCTACTTGTCGGTCAAAAAACGAGGTATTCCTCTCGAGTTCAATACCCGATTTGTTTCACTTGTCGCAGAAGGCACAAAGATTCTTGGGGCCCGGTTGGAGCGTGACGGTAAGGAGACCACCATTCGCGCCAGAAAAGGGGTTGTTCTCGGGGCCGGTGGATTTGAAAAAAATCAGGCGCTTAGGGAGCGGTACCTACCAGCGCCAACAGACGCCAGCTGGAGTGCTGGAAACCCCGCCAATGAGGGTGATGCATTGCTTGCCGGACTGGCAGTGGGTGCCAAGACACGATTGATGAAAGACGCCTGGTGGACCACCACCTTGTGCGTACCCGACGAGCCTACGCCACGTCTATCCATTATGGAAAAGTCCTTCCCCGGCTCCTGCGTTGTCAACAAAGCGGGCCAGCGCTTCGCTAACGAATCGCAGAATTATATGGCCTTCCAAAAGGAGCTGTTTGCCACGCACTCTGAAGAAACCCCCAACGCCCCAGCCTGGCAAATTTTCGATGCCAGATTCAGACGCAATTTCATGGTGGGCCCGCTTATGACGGCCGCCATGAAGCCTGATTGGCAAATTCCGAAAAAATGGTTTGATACCGGCTTTGTCGCCAAGGCCAACACAATTCGCGAATTGGCTTCCATAATGGGTATTGATCCCGACGGCTTGGAGGAAACCATTGGCAAGATGAACGATTTTGCGCGCACGGGCGTGGATGAGGACTTTCATCGCGGCGAGTCCGCCTATGATCGCTACTACGCGGATCCTGCCATCAAACCGAATCCCTGCCTCGCGCCCATTGATGAAGCCCCGTTTTACGCCATGCGCATTGAGGCGGGTGATTTCGGAACCCTGGGAGGCCTGGACACGGATACCAACGGTCGGGTGAAGTGTGAAGCCGGTGGCGTCTTTGAGGGATTGTTTGCGGTTGGCAACAGCTCGGCTGCCATACTCCCTACCTACCCCGGACCGGGTGCAACCTTGGGGCCGGCCATGACAATGGCGTATCAGAGTGCCAAGTTCATCAACCAGCACGCGGGGTGATATCACATGGGATTGGATCTAGAGGCGATCGAGTTAATCAAGCAGCTTAAGGCTCGTTATTTTCGGTTTATTGACACTCGCGATGTTGATGGATTGCGAACAGTGTTTACCGAGGATGCGACCGCAACCTTTAAAGGCGCCGATTATGATTTTGATCTCACGGGCTGGCCAGCTCTCGAGGCTTTTTACAAGAAGTCATTTACGCCCCAGGCTTTTGGGATGCACAACGGGCACCACCCTGAGATCTCCGTTGAGGGAGATACCGCGACGGGCATATGGTACCTGCAGGATATTTTTGTCAACCTGGCGCAGGACATCACGATCATGGGGAGTGCGCTCTACCACGACGAGTATCGCGTTGAGGCGGGTGAGTGGCGTATTGCGAGCACAGGTTACAAACGCCTTTGGGAAGAGCATCACGCAAGAGGTGACTCGGTGACCCTGCGCGTTAAGCCAATTCAAGACTAAAACAGACGCTACGCGTAAGCGTTCATTCAAGGAGTTGTTATGAGAGATGTCGTTATCGTCGACAGCGTGCGAACCGGACTCGCCAAGTCATTTCGGGGGAGTTTCAATATGACTCGCTCGGACGACATGGCGGCCCATCTGATCAACACGCTGCTGGATCAGAACCCCCAGATTGAGCCCGCGATGGTGGAGGATATTATCCTTGGGGCTGCCAGTCAGGCGGGGGAGCAAAGTTTTAATCTAGCTAGGATGGCAGCGGTGCTTTCGCGTTTGCCGATCGAGACGACGGGCACCACAGTCAGTCGATTTTGTGCGTCCGGTTTACAGACCATCGCGATGGCGGCAAATCAAATAGGCTCGGGGTACTGCGATGTGCTGATGGCCGGTGGGGCCGAATCCATCTCGATGAGACAGCGCCAGGAGGTGGGTGTTTTCGAACGGAACCCGACGTTGCTGGAGAGCAAGCCGCAGATTTACATGGAGATGGGTCAGACTGCAGAAGTGGTCGCAGATCGCTACGGGGTGACCCGGGAAATGCAGGATGTGTATGGCCTGCAAAGTCAGCAGCGGTATGCGGCTGCAGTGGAAAGTGGTGCCATTGCCGATGAAATCGCGCCGATGACGGTCAAGATGAAAAAGGTAAATCGCGAAACAAACGAGGAATCCCTGCACGAGGTTGTGGTTGATAAAGACGAGTGCAACCGCGCGGATACCACGGCTGAGGGTCTAGCACTCCTCAAGCCAGCGTTTAGAGAGGAGGGCAGTGTGACTGCTGGCAACTCCTCTCAGCTGAGCGATGGTGCTTCCATGGCGCTGGTCATGAGCGCCGACAAGGCCGCGGAATTGGGTCTTTCACCGATGGGTTATTTCAGGGGTTTTGTCACTGCTGGATGTGAGCCCGATGAAATGGGCATCGGACCCGTTTTCGCGGTGCCCAAACTGCTCAAGCGCGCGGGTCTTTCGATCGAGGATATCGACCTTTGGGAGCTGAATGAGGCTTTTGCCTCCCAGTGCGTGTACTGTCGTGACACTCTCGGCATCGATAACGATAAGTACAACGTCAATGGTGGAAGCATTGCGATTGGTCACCCCTTCGGTATGACGGGCGCCCGCATGGTCGGGCACGCGTTGCGTGAACTTAAGCGACGGGGCGGCCGCTTTGCCGTGGTCACTATGTGTGTCGCGACAGGAGAAGGGGCCGCCGGGCTATTAGAAGCCTGCTGATCTACGCCAGGCCCTTTGGCAAATTCCCGCTATACTGATGCCAACCAACCGGTGCTTCGGCCGGCAAGTTAGTCAGCTTGCCGCCCTCGCCTTGTAACGGTCTCACAGACAAGCGGGCTATGACTATGTCAAACCTAGGCTTTAGAGATATCTCCTTCACCTTGGACGATGTTCCGTTTATATGGAATCCGTCAAATCCTGCCTTCTCGGTATTGATGAATCAGATAACCCTCTTTGTTGTTGGCTTTGAGAAGTATATGTGCCGCGTTATGCGCGACGCAGAGGCGGTGATCACCGATCCCGAGGTGTTAGAGGAGGCCAGGGCGTTTCGATTGCAGGAGGCTATCCACGCCAAAAAGCACATGCAGCATGCTCGGGCGCTGATCAAGCGATATCCGCCACTGCAGGCTACGTTTGATCAGGTAATGCGTGATTACGACGAGCTCTATGAGAGAGAGTCTCTCGCCTATCACCTGGCCTATGCGGGCGGGCTGGAGGCCATGTTTACTCCGTTCTTTAAAATGATTCTGGATCATCGCGATGTGCTTTTTGCTGACGGGGATGTCAACGTCGCATCACTTTTTTTGTGGCATTTCTGTGAGGAGATTGAACATCGCAGTTCAGCATTCATGGTCTACAACCACGTCGTGGGGAGTCATTGGTATCGGCTTCGAAATATCCCCAGCTTTCAGCGCCACACCCGGGGGCTTTTCGATATGATCAAAGAAGACTTTGAGAAAGTAATCGACAACGTTCCCGCTGAGGCTTTTCGCGCAAATCCTTTTAGCAAGATTCCTTTGTTGGCCCAGCTTCGATCTGCGGTGGGGGTGTTTTTATCCCAAGCGCCCTGGCATGACAGCGTTAATCAACCTCTGCCCGAGTACTTCGATGAGTGGATGGAGGCTTGGCAGACTGGGAAGGACGTGTCCAAAATTTATGGGAAGGCAGGCACTGCCTGATGGGCGATGCCAAAACCTTTGGTGAGCTGACCGAACTCCTCGGCGGTTTCAGTCCCGGCAACATCAACAGTTGGGTCTTTGTGAAAAGCCCATTTTCTCTACAGCATTGGACGATGAACGTGGTTGAGTTGTTGCTGATACTAGGTGCTTTGTGGGGGCTTAAGTTTGCACTGACCCGGTATCGCGCTGGTGAGACAGAATTCCTCGGCTGCTGGCTGGCTTCGATCATATTCATGCTGGCGATAGAGGTGCCCGTGTATTTTCCCGAGCTACTGGGTGCCGACGCCAACAGCCTTTATTTCATTCACAATGAATTCACCGTCAATTTTTTCTTCGGTCGCGCGCCTCTTTACATCATGGCTCTATACCCGGCGCTGATGTTTACTTCCTATGTCCTTGTACGGCAGACACGGCTCGCCTGGCCGCGTTTTTTTATTGTCAGTTCCGCCATCGCTGTGGGAACAGTCCATCATATTTTCTATGAGATTTTTGATCATTTTGGCCCTCAGTACGGATGGTGGATCTGGAACTACCCGAACTTCGGCGCCACCATAGCGTCAGTGCCCGTGGGCAGTGCTTTGGGATTCGCGTTCCTCGGGCCTATTGGCTTGGCGTTGGCTGTCGGTTGGCTTTGGCGCGGAGAACGCGATCGGGACATGGGATCGCATTGGACCAGAGCTGGTGTTGGGGTTGTGGTCGGAAAGGCGGTGTTAGCGGGCCTTTGCACGCCGCTACTGATGATTTTGCTGATGCCGGCAACCTGGTTTGCGGTGCTCGGCGTTGAGATGACGGAGAGCGCGGAACTGTGGGCGGCCACACTGATGCTGTTGGCTGCGGGGCTGTGTACCGCGGGGCTTTTTGTGCGATCAACGACTTGGGGTGTTTCCCTCCGCGACGGATTTTCCAAGCGCTTTTTATTCGTTTTCTTGGTGGTGTTTTTCTTCTTGTGGGCATTCGCGCTGAGCGACACCTTGAAAGCGACAGGAGGATTAACGGACATGGGCAGGCCCGTCGGATCCCTGCCGTACGTGGCTCTGTGTCTGGTGCTATGTTTACTGACGCTAACTCGGAAGGTCCCGAGCCGCACCTAGACCACGGTTCGGTCCCTCACCCATTCGATTATCCGAGGATTGCCGGCAGTTCTTTGGTCAACGTCATCCGTTCCTTGACCGCCGCACCGGTCAGCGCAAAGCCTGCGAGCTGCCCTTGGGAGTCGTGGAAAAGAGCCTGAATATCTGGCGCGTCGCCGGTGATGGTCCATTCACCCTCTGTGTCTTTTGGCGGAGGTGAGACACAAACCGGGCAGGCGGGGGTTTTGATCGTGACCGGCATTGCGGGGTAGCTAACTTCTGTGGGTGTTCCCGCAAGGGTTGCCGCTAACGCTCGGCCCGCCGCGAGTAGCGGGGCCACATAGACCAACACATGGCCAGCCACCTCGGCACAATCTCCCAACGCGTAAATACCCTCAGCACTGGTCTTCAAGAACCGATCAGTTTTGATGCCGCGGCCTACCTCAATGCCTGCTGACGCTGCCAGCTCGGTCCGAGGACGCACGCCGACTGCTGATAACACCGCATCGGCGGATATGGTGTCGCCGTTATTGAGAGTGACAGCATAGCCCTCGGGTGTTTTGTTTACCTCGGTAGCTAGCGGCCCAAAGTGAAAGGTCGCTCCCTTGGCTTCAAGTGCCGTCTGGACCGCTCGTCCCGCAGGCTCGGGGAGGAGGGTTGGAAGGCACCACCCCATGGGGTCAACTGCCTCTACCTCAAAACCCCCGTTCAATAGGTCGTTGGTAAACTCGCAGCCAATCAGGCCCGCCCCAATGACGGCGATTTTCTTGGCGCCGTCAGCGGTGAGTTTGTCGCGAAAAACTCGATAGTCATCGAGATCATTAACCCCCATGACTTCATTCGCTGCATCGCCCCCCATCGGGGGACGAATTAGCTCTGCGCCCAGCGTGAGCACGAGCTCAGAATAAGGTACCCGTTCCCCGGTATCGAGGAGCACACACTTCTCGGAGGGCTTTATGCTCGCCACGCTGGTCCGGCTACGAAGGGTAATCCCGAGCTGCTCGGCCATCGCCTCGGCAGTCTGGGTGGCCAGCTTGTCCGCTGAAAAGTCTTTGGTGAAGCCCGTGGAGATCATGGGTTTCGAGTAGTTTTCCCCCCCGTCCCGGGTGATGAGGGTGACGGGAGTGTCGGCATCCAGTTTTCGCAACGCACTGACCAAGCCGTAGCCACCAAGTCCCGAGCCGATGATGACGATATGGCGGCCGGCGCCTGCTTCTGCTGTGTCGGTCGCCGCGGCTGTCTCGGCGCTAGCCTCTTCGTTTACCGGCTCGTTTTCTGACCCAGCGATCAGTTCAAAATCTTCCTTGCCTACGCCACAATCTGGGCACAGCCAGTCATCGGGCACATCTTCCCACTTGGTGCCAGCGGGGATACCGTCTTCCGGCCATCCGTCTTTTTCGTCGTAGATTAGGCCGCAAACGATGCATTCCCAGCGTGCCATGTGATCTCCTCGGTGGGTTGGGGGGCGTATTGTCCTGTGACCAGACCCTCGCGTCATAACGCTTGTGGACTAGTGGGGCAAGGGTGTGAGGTGCGCGATTATAGCGGTTTCAACAGCGGGTGCTAGCGGCTATTTCCCGCTGATCTAGCGGGTTTCCTGGAACAACTCTCTGCCGATCAGCATCCGTCGGATCTCCGAGGTGCCGGCGCCGATCTCGTAGAGCTTTGCATCGCGTAGCAGGCGGCCAGTCGGATACTCGTTGATGTAGCCGTTGCCACCCAATAATTGAATGGCATCAAGAGCGCACTTCGTTGCCATCTCGGCGGTGTAGAGAATCACTGCGGCGGCATCCTTGCGGCTGTCCTCTCCTCGATCAAGGGCCGAGCCCACGGCGTAAAGAAAGGCACGACTCGCCGAGGTGAGGGTGTACATATCCGCCAGTTTGCCCTGCACCAATTGAAATTCTCCGATCGATTGATCGAATTGTTTGCGCTGGTGCACGTAGGGAACAGTGATGTCAAGGCAGGCCTGCATGATGCCCACTGGTCCACCTGAGAGAACGGCGCGCTCGTAATCGAGACCGGACATCAGAACCGCGACCCCTCGATTTTCCTCCCCGAGAATATTCTCCTGGGGCACTTCGCAATCCTCGAAGACAAGCTCACAGGTGTTTGATCCCCGCATGCCAAGTTTGTCGA
>CAXPOA010000140.1:0-10354 GCA_964218505.1 Luminiphilus sp. | reverse complement strand
AAGACCTAAAGCGACTGCAACCGCGGTACCCCCTGAGCTGCCACCTGCAATCAGCGTGGGATCGTGGGCATTTTGAACGATGCCATAGGCACCGTTAGCGCTTGTGATCCCGTATGCAAGTTCATGGAGATTGTTCTTGCCGGCAATAATGGCGCCTGCTTGCCTCAATCGAGACACCAGCGTTGCATCCTCGGTGGGGGTGAATCCATCCAGGGCGGTGGTCCCGGCCGTGTTGGGGAGGCCGGCGACGTGGACGTTGTCTTTGATGCCGATTCGCATTCCGTCGAGTGAACCGGTACCCAGCGCGGGAATTTCTCCTTCGGTAATGAACGCGTTGTGGATACTACTATTCGGCGCGCCGGGGGTTTGGTGCACGATGACAGGGACCTGCTCCACAGAGTTCTCCTCGCTTACTGACGGGGGTTCTGACTGGTCGCAGCCAGCAACAAGCATCAAAGCCAGCATCACAACGGGCGCTGACAGGCCCAAGGCTGCGTTTTTTTGTTGTAGGTGTGGCCTTTTAGAGCGTGTCTCAAAAATCATGTTTTCCTCCGCGGGCCGGTCGATAATGCCCCTTATTTGGAGGCCAGCTTAACGTCAATACCGCTCCGAGAACATATTACACATCTTTCAAAAAATAAAGAATTTGTGTATCATTTTCTACGAATGACCCCGGAGGTGGCCGTCGGTGACCAAGCTCGAGAGTTATGTTCTAGGAAAGTGGACCCCAGGTGAGGGTGACGGCAGGGCAGTTGTTGATGCCGTGAGGGGTGAGCCTGTCTGTTCTGTGGATGCTACCGGTATCGACATGCTCAAGGTGGTTGAGTATGGCCGGCGGGTCGGAGGTACAGCCCTTCGTGCCATGACCTTCCATGAGCGCGCTATCGCGTTGAAAGAGACCGCGAAGCAGTTGATGGCTATGAAAGACGTCTTTTATGAGCTGTCCTTTAAGACCGGTACGACGCGAGCTGATGCCTGGCCCGACATAGAAGGTGGCATCGGCACCGTCTTTAGCTACGCGAGTCTTGTTACGCGGGAGTTCCCAAACGATACGGTTCTCGTCGAAGGCGATATGGAAGGGCTTTCCCGGAATGGCACCTTCGTGGGGCGACACATTTTGACGCCAAAGCCCGGTGTGGCCGTTCACATCAATGCCTACAACTTCCCGGTGTGGGGGATGTTGGAGAAGGTGGCGCCCAGCCTAGCGGCGGGGATGCCCGTTATCATCAAACCGGCAACGCCTACGGCCTACCTGACGAAAGCAGTGGTGGAAGAAATTATTCGCATCGGGCTTCTTCCTGAGGGGGCTATTCAGCTTGTTTGCGGAAGCATAGCCGACATGTTTGACCATCTAAGCGAGCAGGATGTGGTCACCTTCACTGGCTCTGCTGAGACCGGCCGCAGCTTAAAGAACCACCCCACGCTGCTGGCCAATAGCGTCCCGTTTACTATGGAAGCTGATTCATTAAACAGCGCCATCCTGGGTCAGTCAGTCCATCCCGATGACGAAGAGTTTGATCTTTTCGTCAAAGAAGTCGTTCGCGAGATGACCTCCAAGGCTGGGCAGAAATGTACCGCCATACGCAGGGTCATCGTGCCCGCCGAATTAACCGACGCCGTAGTCAACGCTATCGCCGAGCGCCTCGCTACCGTGCAGGCGGGAGATCCCGCGCTTGAAGAGGTCCGACTTGGGGCGCTGGTCAGCACCTCTCAGGCGGAGGATGTTCAGGCCCGAGTGTTGGAGTTGTGCGAGGAGGCCTCGGTGGTAGCGGGCGGAAAGCGTGATATGTCTCTCGCGGGACTCGATGCTAATGCAGGATGCTTCTACCCGCCGACATTGCTGCGCTGTGATGACCCCCTAAAGGCGGCGAAGGTTCATAGTGTGGAGGCCTTTGGCCCCGTGGCTACTGTTATGCCTTATCACTCACTGGGTGAGGCGGTCGAGATAGTGCGCTTGGGCAAAGGTTCCCTGGTGGCATCGGTGTTTACTGCAGACGACGCTGAGGCTAGGTCGCTGATTCTGGGTGCTGCGGCCTGGCACGGGCGGATGTTGGTCATCAACAGAGACTGTGCCAAAGAGTCCACAGGGCATGGCTCCCCATTGGCAAACCTTATTCACGGCGGTCCGGGTCGAGCAGGCGGTGGAGAGGAGCTGGGTGGGGCCAGAGCAATAAAGCACTACATGCAGCGAACAGCGATTCAGGGGTCGCCCACCACATTGACCGCCATAACCCGCGAGTACCATCGCGGCGCCAAAGAAATTACCGATCCTGTTCATCCCTTCAAGAAATACTTTGAGGAGCTGCAAATTGGCGAGACGCTGATCACTCATCGCCGTACCGTGACAGAAGCCGATATCGTCAATTTTGGGTGCGTCAGCGGCGATCATTTTTACGCGCATTTTGATGAGCTTGCCGCCAAGGATTCCTTTTTTGGTCAACGGGTAGCGCATGGTTACTTTGTCATTTCGGCAGCAGCGGGCATGTTTGTAGATCCTGCTCCGGGTCCTGTGATTGCGAACTACGGATTGGAAGGGTTGCGTTTTGTTGAGCCGGTGCCGGCGGGAACAACGATTCAGTGCAAGCTGACAGTCAAGCGAAAAATCAAAAAGGCACCTCGCGGGGATGAGAAGCCAAACGGTGTTGTGGTGTGGGCCGTTGAGGTGACCAATCAAGAGGGAGCACCTGTCGCGCTTTACGATATTTTGACGCTTGTAGAGCGACGGGAGGCCTAAGAGTGTCCTACCAACACATCCTGTATGCAGTGGACCAAGGGGTGGCCTGTCTTACCCTAAATAGGCCCGAGAGCTTAAATAGCTTCACTGCAGCGATGCATAGCGAGGTCGCCGAGGTGCTTGCGTTGGCAGCTGAAGATGCGGGGATCAGAGCGGTTGTTATTACAGGTGCAGGGCGGGGTTTTTGCGCTGGACAGGATTTGAATGATCGTAATGTGGCTCCCGGAGAGCGAGTTGATCTTGGTGATTCAGTTGAAAAGTTTTACAACCCGTTAATCAGGCGGATTACCGAGATGGAAAAGCCGGTGATCTGCGCAGTCAACGGCGTTGCTGCCGGCGCTGGCGCGAATATCGCGCTCGCTTGTGACCTGGTATTCGCTGCACGCTCGGCTAAGTTCGTTGAGTCGTTCGCGATGTTGGGCTTGATTCCCGATTCCGGGGGTACGTGGCATTTACCGAGACTGGTCGGTATGGCGCGAGCCAAGGGCATGGCGATGCTGATGCCCAAGATATCGGCAGAGCAAGCCAAGGACTGGGGGTTGATCTGGGAGGTTGTTGAAGATGACGCTTTGATGGATACGGTGATGACACTTGCTCGTCATCTTGCGACCCAACCCACGCTGGGTTTTGCGTTCACCAAGAAAGCGTTTGCCGCATCCATGACGAATTCTCTGGATGAACAGCTGGAGCTTGAGAAGTCGCTGATGCGCACGGCAGGGTTTACTGAAGACTATGCCGAGGGCGTCAAAGCGTTTCTTGAAAAGCGCAAGCCGGAGTACAAGGGGCGATGAGTGGCTCTGCAGATGAGCTGGCGCGGCGAGCGGCGGATGCAATGTGGTCGGGTGATCACGCGACGCAAGGTCTCGGTATGGAATTGGTTGCTGTTGCCGAGGGCTTTGCGGAAATCACCATGCCGGTGCGGCAAGATATGGTGAATGGACATGGAATCTGCCATGGAGGTTTTATATTTACGCTCGCGGACAGTGCCTTTGCCTTCGCTTGTAACAGTCGCAATCAGATGACAGTTGCGGCGGGTGCCCGCATCGATTTTATAAAGTCTGCCAAAGAGGGAGACGTCCTGACCGCCAGCGCCCGGGTTGTTCATCAGGGCAAGAGAACCGGCGTGTATGACGCACAGGTTATTAATCAGGCGCAGGAAGTTATTGCAGAGTTCAGGGGGAATTCCACCACGATTGGTGGTCAGCTAGTTGATGAGTCAGCAAGTTGATGTCAGTCCCTAAAGTTAAGACAGTCGTTGTGCAGGTTGGTGTTTTGAATGGATAGCGGGTCGGCACGGTGACTGAAGTTTTAATTGAAGTTTAGATGGCAGCTTGGATTTAAGAGGCACTTAAATTTAAAGGCCATAGGTTAAGCAGTAACGGGTAACCGGAGAGTGTTATGTCAGAAAAAGTAGTTTCCATGCCGAATGAGGACCGATTTCAGTCGCGGATCGACGCCGAAGAAAAGATCGAGCCCAAAGATTGGATGCCGGAAAAATACAGGCAGAATCTTATTAGGCAGATCTCCCAGCACGCCCATTCGGAAGTGATAGGAGAGCAGCCTGAGGGGAACTGGATCACCAGAGCGCCTTCCCTTGAGCGCAAAGCCATTCTGCTGGCCAAAGTGCAGGACGAGGCGGGCCATGGACTCTATCTGTACGCTGCAGCTGAGACACTTGGCATTACCCGCGAGGAGCTTGTAGAGCGCCTGCATACTGGAGCCAGCAAGTACGCCTCTATCTTTAACTATCCCTCCTTGACCTGGGCGGACGTTGGCGCTATTGGCTGGTTGGTCGATAGCGCGGCTATCGTTAATCAGGTGTCTCTCCAAAACACGTCCTACGGTCCTTACGCGCGGGCGATGGTCCGCATTTGTAAGGAAGAGAGTTTTCACCAGCGTCAGGGCTACAACATCATGATGACGCTGATGCAAGGCAACGAACAGCAGCGCGCTATGGCGCAGGATGCGCTCAATCGATGGTGGTGGCCTTCACTGATGATGTTCGGCCCTCACGATGGAGAGTCGGCTCACTCGGCCCAATCCATGAAATGGAAAATTAAGCGCCGCAGCAACGATGATTTGCGTCAGCAGTTTGTGGATCAGGCGGTGCAACAGGCACTTGCCATCGGTCTTGAGGTTCCCGATCCTGATTTGGTGTGGAACGAGTCACGGGGTCATTACGACTTTGGCGAGATCGATTGGGCTGAATTTGAGCGCGTGATCAACGGTAACGGGCCCTGCAACCGTCAGCGCCTTGCGCACCACGTGAAGGCGCACGAGGAGGGAGCGTGGGTCCGTGAAGCGATGGCGGCGTACGACGCAAAGCGTAGCAAGCCGACGGTGGATGTTGCCTGAGATTGGGTGAGGTATTCATGTCTGATCACTTAAAGCTTTACGAAGTATTCGTTCGCTCCCGCCGAGGTCTGGACCATAAGCATGTGGGCAGTCTTCATGCGGACGACCCCGAACAGGCGCTTGAATACGCGCGCGATGTGTATACCCGCCGCGGTGAGGGTGTGAGCCTGTGGGTGGTTGCGGCAGGGGATATTACGGCGTCGCAGGAATCTGATTGCGATAGTTTTTACGATCCCCTCGATGACAAGCCGTACCGGCATGCGGCGATGTATGACTTACCCGAAGGTATTGATAGCCTATGACCGCTAATGATCCCCTTCTAACCTATTGCCTTCGGCTTGGTGATGATGCGCTTATCCTCGGCCACAGGCTTTCAGAGTGGACAAGTCGGGCGCCTTTTCTTGAGGAAGATATCGCGCTTACCAATGTGGCGCTCGATTTTATTGGTAGAGCGCGACTGTTTTACCAGTACGCTGCTGAACTTCAAGGGGGAGATGCTACTGAAGACACGTTCGCCTACACCCGTGATGTGCGTGACTTCACCAATTTACTCATCTGTGAGTTACCCCGAGGCGACTTTGCGTTCACGATTGCCAGGCAATTTCTCTACGATAGTTATGCTCTGTTGTTTATGCAGCAGCTAAAAGCGAGTCAGGATGCTCGCCTTGCGGCTATTGGTGCCAAGGCTGAAAAGGAATCGAGGTATCACGTCAGGCGGGGCAGGGAATGGATGCTCAGATTGGGCGGTGGCACTGAAGAAAGTCACGCCAGGCTGCAGCAGGCAATGGACGATTTGTGGGGATATACCGATGAGATCTTCGAAGTCGATGCAGTAGCCGCGGCCTTGATTGCGGAGGGAGTAGCTGTTGACCCCGCTGGTTTGCGAGAGGAGTGGCACGCAAGGGTGTCGAGCGTTCTTGCTGAGGCGACCTTGAGGCAGCCCAGCCCTGGCTGGGCTGTCGACGGGGGGCGGCGGGGCATCCATACAGATGATCTCGGTTTCTTGCTGGCGGAGTTGCAGTTTATGCAGCGTGCTTATCCTGGACTCCAATGGTGAGCAGACGGAGATAATGCGGTGACTGTGAGTAATCTGATCCCACTACTACCCGTAGAGGAGCTGGCCCGACGGCGGCGGCGTGCAGAAAGCCAATGGCCTGAGATATGGAGCCTGCTGGATGCGGTCATGGATCCTGAAATTCCCGTGATATCTCTCTATGAACTGGGAGTGCTTCAGGATGTTGAGGTACGAGATGGCGTGGTGGTGCTCACAATGACTCCCACCTACATCGGCTGTCCTGCTCTTCAAATCATGGAGGAAGATGCGAGGGCGGTTCTGGCGACAGCGGGTTATCCGGTGGTTGAGGTCAACATCAGCTTGAGCCCAGCCTGGACGACCGCGTGGTTGACAACGGCCGCTCGAGAGAAACTCACCCGATATGGGGTAGCTGCACCCAGAGAGCGAACGGATAAGGTTAGCTGTCCCCAGTGCGGTAGCAGCGACGTCTCCGTCGTCAGCGAGTTTGGCTCAACTGCCTGCAAGGCGCTTTATCGTTGCGGGAATTGCCTTGAACCATTCGATTTATTGAAGGCGATTTAGCACTATGAATAGCGTTGCCTTCTGCCCGCTGACGGTATCTCACGTCACGCCAGAGACCGACTCTGCCGTGCGTGTTGGTTTTGCTGTACCAAGCGAACTTAAAGACTTGTTTCAGTTTAGCTCGGGCCAATACCTAACCCTGCGCGCATCGATCGATGGGGATTTGGTCAGTCGTTCTTACTCTATTTGTGTTCCCGCGGGCAGTGATGCCCTTGAGGTAGCGGTGAAGCGTGTCGATGGTGGCGTCTTTTCAAATTATGTGAATGACCACTTGGTTGAAGGCGCTGAGCTTGAGGTCATGCCTCCTCAGGGTAATTTCTGTCTCGATCTGAATAGTGAGGGCAAACGCAATTATCTTTTTATAGCGGCTGGATCGGGTATCACCCCGATGATGGGTCTAATGCAGAGTGTGTTGAGTGAGGAGCCGGATAGCACCGTGACGCTCATCTATGGGAATCAACGCACGGCCACAATTATGTTCCGGCAAAAACTTGCTTTCATGAAAAACAAGTACATGGCCCGTTTCCAGTGGATCAACATACTCAGTCGAGAGGAACAGGAATCTCCCCTGTTGAATGGACGTATCGACAATAAGAAGGGGGCGCAACTGCACCAGAGTCTGTTAGATCTGCATCGCTTTGACCGGTTCATGTTGTGCGGGCCGGAGTCGATGATTTCGGAAGTGTCCCGTGGCCTGACTGGGCTGGGTATCGATGAGGCTGCGATTCTTTATGAGCTGTTTGGTAGCTCCGCTGAAGACGCGGAGACCCGGGTTGCCAAGCATCACGCACGCTCCCAGACCCACGCGGAGCTGTTGGCGAAGGTCACGATGATTAGCGACGGCCGCTCGAATACGGTTGATGTGGCTGCGGCGGGAGAAAATCTGTTGGATGCCGGTCTGAAGGTAGGGCTCGATCTGCCCTATGCCTGCAAAGGAGGAGTTTGCTCTACCTGCAAGGCTTTATTGGTGGAGGGGGAGGTCGAGATGGACATACAGCGAGGCCTTACTGAAGAGGAAATTCGCAGTGGCATGATTCTCACCTGTCAGGCGCACCCGCTGAGTGATAGGGTGGTGGTTGACTTCGACAAACGGTGGGCTGGAAACTGAAACGCCATAACGGTTTCTGGCGCGGTGCTGGTATAAAAACAAAAATGGGGGAGGGCAGGCAGTGAACGTAACAGAGGCTGAGCTTAAACAGCGAACGCGTCGCCGCTTTTTTTTTACGGGACTTCATCTCTGTCTCTATTTTTCTTTTTCCCTGAATTGGACGGTCTGGGGAAGCTTTCTAGCTGAGCGGCTTGGGGCCAGCCATATCACCGGTTCACTGCTGATGTTCATCAGTTTGATCCTTGTTTTCATTGGGCTTGAATCAGTTTTCCTATGGCTGTCGAGACAGGGGGAGCGGTCATGAGGCGCTTGCTGAGAAATAGCTTCCTCATCGGGATGTGCTCATTGCAGGCGCACTCAGTGCTGGCTGCGGGTGCGATTGAGGGCGAGGTCACTCGCCAGCCAGTCAATCAAACTGCCATCATCATGTTTTTGATCTTTGTGGTGGCAACCCTATTCATCACCTGGCGCGCCTCGCGGGCCACCACGACAAGTTCTGTCTTCTACAACGCTGGCGGCCAAATAACGGGCGCTCAAAACGGCATGGCGATTGCGGGTGACTTTATGTCTGCCGCTTCTTTTTTGGGCATCACCGGGTTGATGTTTATCGGTGGTTTCGATGGGTTAATTTTGTCACTGGGCGCCTTTGGGGCTTGGCCGGTTCTCATGTTCCTGTTCGCTAAGCGTGTTCGGAACCTTGGCAGTTTCACTTTTATTGACGTCATATCCCAGCGCCTTGAAAGGAATCCCATCCGGCTGGTGACTGCCTTCAGCACAATCGTTGTGGTGGTCATGTATTTGATTGCTCAAATGGTTGGCGCGGGAAAATTAATTCAGTTGCTTTTTGGCCTTCCTTACGAGCTCGCATTGATTATCGTGAGCGGCCTGGTGCTGGGCTACGTGGCATTCGGGGGCATGCTTGCGACGACATGGGTGCAAATTATCAAAGCTATTTTACTGTTAACCGGCGTGACCCTCATCGCCTTCCTGCTACTGGCAAAGCTCGATTTTAGTTTTTCGGGCTTGTTGAAGCAGGCAACCCTAAGCCATCCGAAGGGTGAGGCCATCCTCTCCTCGGGGGTCATCTTTAAAGATCCGATTCAGATACTGACCATACAGGTGTCGATGCTGTTCGGGACGGTAGGGTTGCCGCATATTTTAATGCGCTTGTTCACGGTGCCAGATATGCGGCAGGCCAAGCTGTCCGCATACTATGCTTCGCTCTTCATCGGCTATTTTTATATCGCCTTGTTGGTGCTGGGTTTCGGCGCCATCGCGTTTGTTTACAACGCTCCCGAATTTTTTGATGAGAGTGGAAGCCTGATTGGGGGAAGTAACATGGCGGCCATCCACATCGCCTCTGCGGTCGGCGGTGACGTACTGACAGGATTTATGTCGGCAGTCTGCTTTGCCACCATTTTGGCCGTGGTCGCGGGCCTCACCCTGTCGGGCGCGGCAGCGATTTCCCATGATGTCTATGCCGAAGTGCTCAAGCAGGGTGAGCCCGATCCTAAAACCGAGCTCCGGCTCACCCGCATAAGTGTGTTTTTGATCGGTCTTGCTGCTGTGTTGTTGGGCATTGCGTTCCAGCACGAAAATGTAGCTTTTATTGCAACGATTCCGATGGTGGTCTCTGCATCAGTGACCTTCCCCATGTTACTGCTGTCGCTATTTTGGGGTGACTTCACTACCCGAGGTGCCATCTGGGGTGCTCTGGTGGGTCTCACCACATCGATCGTCTTGATTGTTCTTGGGCCGCAGGTTTGGGTGTCTGTGCTCGGAAACTCCGAGGCGCTGTTCCCTTATGATTATCCGGCGCTTTTCACCATGCCGCTGGCCTTCGGGGTCATGATTGTGGTGTCAAAGCTTGATGCCAGCGCAAGGGCAGCAACAGATCGAGATAACTATCAGGCTCTACTATGGCGGGCGGAATTCGGTGAATCGGCGCCCTCAGGGCAAGCGGGATCGGTTTGAAGGAGAATTTCATCTCTCTGAAAAGAGATCGAGCGGGGTTTTCAGCGGTGAGCAGGCCCGCTAGACTAGGTAACGTGTTACCTAAGCCCGCGCGTCAAGGTGTGTGGTCGCATCAGGTTGCGCCCGGGGGGCAAGCAGAGATTAACGAGTAAGGTCTTGGGGCAATAGTTTGCCCGGGGCCTGAATTACGCAAGAATAACTAGAAATGGGGGTCACATGACTGACTATCACATGCTCATTAACGGTCAGGCTGTATCAGCTGACGAGTCCTTCGATGTGCTCAATCCGGCAACCGAAGAGATCATCGCATCCGTACCAAAAGCGACTACAACCCATTTGGATGATGCGGTGGCGGCGGCCAGAACTGCTCAGCCGGCCTGGGCAGCTCTCAGTATGGATGACCGTCGTGCGATTATTTTGAAGATAGCGGATCGCATCGAGGAAAATCTGCCGGAGTTGGCCGCGCTACTGAGCAGCGAGCAGGGCAAGCCCATGGAGGGTTTTGCAGGGCTGGGTGCAATGTTTGAGATGGGGGGGTGTCTCGCGTGGATCCGCTACACGGCCAGCCTCGATTTGCCGGTTGAAG
>CAXPOA010000139.1:0-3097 GCA_964218505.1 Luminiphilus sp. | reverse complement strand
GGTTGGATCGATGGGGGACGACACCCCAATGGCGGTTCTCTCGACCAAGGAGCGTTCCCTCTACGATTATTGTCGCCAGAAGTTTGCTCAGGTGACCAATCCTCCGATCGACCCGCTTCGAGAGTCGATCGTGATGTCCCTTGAAGTAGATCTTGGCGGCGAAGCCAACGTCTTCGTAGAGACCGAGGCCCATGCAAAGCGGGTCAGCCTTACGTCGCCAGTGTTGTCAGAGGGTAAGTTTCACACGTTGATGAATCTCGACAGCGAGACGTTGTCGGTATCGCGGCTCGATGCTACCTACGACCCCGAGAAAGGTGACTTGCGCGCGGCAGTGGAAGCGATATGTTCCGGTGCAGAGGCCGCAGTGAGAGAGGGTGCAACAGTACTGGTACTTTCCGACCGCGGCATCGTCGAAAACCGGCTACCGATCCACAGTTTGCTGGTAACCGGCGCAGTACATCATCATCTCATTCGCTCCGGTCTCAGGGCCGATTCAAACCTGATCATTGAGAGCGCCAGCGCGCGAGATTCTCATCACTTTGCTTGCCTTCTGGGGTTTGGCGCGACTGCGATTTATCCTTATCTGGCATATAGCATTCTCGAGGATCAGCTTCGCTCCGGCGAGCTGCTGGGCGATCCGACCCAGTGCTACAAAAATTATCGAAAGGGTATCAACAAAGGATTGCTGAAGATTATGTCCAAGATGGGCATTTCAGCCGTCAACTCGTATCGTGGAGCTCAGCTCTTTGAGGCCGTGGGTCTCGACAAAGAAGTCGTTGATGCCTGCTTCACTGGTGTGGCCTCGCGAATTGCAGGGGCTGGGTTTGCCGAGCTCGAACGGGACCTCTGGCAGGTGGGCGCCCGGGCGCGTTCCCGTCGAAAGTCACTGGAGCAGGGTGGCTTACTGAAGTATGTGCACGGGGGTGAATACCACGCCTTCAATCCCGACGTCGTGATGTCCCTTCAGCAAGCGGTAACCTCCGGTGACTATGGGGATTATCAGCGTTACGCCCAACACGGCAATGTGAGACCCGTTGCGGCGCTGCGGGATTTACTCGAGCTTGATCTTCCCGAGACCGGCATTGATCTTGAATACGTGGAGCCTCTCGAAAACATCCTCAAGCGCTTTGACTCTGCCGGCATGTCCTTGGGTGCGCTGTCCCCTGAGGCACATGAAGCTCTGGCGATGGGGATGAATCAAATAGGGGCTCGATCAAACAGCGGCGAGGGCGGTGAAGACCCAGCGCGCTTTGGCACCAATCGGGTGTCCAAGATCAAGCAGATAGCCTCCGGTCGCTTTGGAGTGACCCCTCACTATCTGGTAAATGCCGAGGTGTTGCAGATCAAGGTTGCCCAGGGCGCCAAGCCAGGCGAGGGCGGTCAGCTGCCCGGTGGCAAGGTCAATGATCTGATTGCCCGACTTCGTCACTCTGTGCCAGGCGTAACGCTCATCTCGCCGCCACCGCATCATGATATTTATTCCATCGAGGATTTGGCACAGCTGATCTTTGATTTGAAGCAGGTGACTCCGGAGGCACAGGTCTCGGTGAAACTGGTGTCGGAGCCCGGTGTTGGCACCATCGCCGCGGGTGTCGCTAAAGCTTATGCTGATCTCATCACGATATCCGGCTACGACGGTGGTACCGCCGCGAGCCCGCTTACGTCGATTCGCTATGCGGGCTCTCCTTGGGAGCTTGGTCTGGCTGAAGTTCAGCAAACCCTCCGCGGAAACCGGCTTCGGGGCAAAATCCGACTGCAGGCAGATGGCGGCATGAAGACCGGGCTCGATGTGGTCAAGGCCGCAATCCTGGGCGCTGAGAGTTTCGGCTTCGGTACGGCGCCGATGGTCGCCATGGGCTGTAAATATCTGCGCATCTGTCACCTAAACAACTGTGCAACGGGTGTTGCTACCCAAAACGCGGTACTTAGGCAGGAGCATTTTGTTGGCGATGTGGAGCGGGTTGTTAACTTCTTCACCTTTGTTGCCACGGAAACCCGGGAATGGCTCGCGCGCTTGGGTGTTAGCCGGCTTGAAGATCTGATCGGTCGGACCGATTTGCTAAAGCGCCTGCCCGGCCATACCGACAAGCAGGCAAAACTCGATCTGGAACCTATCCTGTGGGTCGATCCCGATGCTGCTGACCAGCCTCAATTCTGTCAGGTCGCCAGTAACGATCCTTTCGATACCGCCGAGAAGGCAGCGCAAATGGTATCGGACATGTTGCCCGCGATTGAGTCCGGTGAGGGCGGCGAGTTCAGTTACACAGTGACAAACTGTGATCGCTCGATTGGTGCCCGGATCTCGGGTGAGATCGCAAAGCGTTACGGCAATAGCGGGTTGGAGACATCTCCCCTAACGATCCGACTTACAGGTACCGCAGGGCAGAGCTTCGGCGTATGGAATGCGGGCGGTGTGCACATGTACCTCGAGGGCGATTGCAACGACTACGTGGGTAAAGGTATGGCGGGTGGCAAGCTGGTGGTTTATCCACCCAGAGACTCCAGCTTTGAGAGCCACCAAACGGCTATTGTGGGTAACACCTGTTTGTACGGTGCAACCGGTGGCCGTCTGTTCGCTGCAGGCGTTGCAGGCGAGCGGTTCGGGGTCCGTAATTCGGGTGCTTTCGCGGTCATCGAAGGCGCAGGGGATCACTGCTGTGAATACATGACCGGTGGGTGTGTCACCGTCTTGGGCCCTACCGGCGTAAATTTTGGTGCGGGCATGACAGGGGGCTTTGCATACGTTCTCGATCAGGACCGGGGCTTCATCGATCGACTCAACAGCGAATTGGTCGAGGTTCACCGGGTAGGAGGAGAAGCCATGGAAGCCTACCGGCATCATCTGCGCGATAACATCCGCGAGTTCGTTCGTGAAACGGGCTCAGCTTGGGGCACACATCTGCTCGAGAACTTTGAAGATTTTATCGGCCGCTTTTGGCTGGTGAAACCCAAAGCAGCGGACTTTAACAAGTTGCTATCACGACTGCGTGATACGGACTAAGGGCGAGGGCATGAGCACACGCTTGGCGAACAATTTTCAGTTTTTGGATGTCCGACGCGAGGACCCACCAAAGAAAAAAATGGAGACCCGGACGGA
>CAXPOA010000138.1:0-2811 GCA_964218505.1 Luminiphilus sp. | reverse complement strand
TGTGTCACGAGCGCATGGACCCTGTTGCGGGCGCCTACCAAAGTGTTGGTGATCCAGGTCACTACCTCGATCAGGGGGGCGGTCTGGACTCGCTGCCCGAGTCCTCACAGCCTCCGGAGAAGCCCGTGGATGAAGTTCATGAGTTGTTTCATGATTCGGGGATCGGTTCCGAGGAGCAGCAACACCATGAGCGTCAGTTCGTAGCGACGGTCAATGGTGACGGTGGCAGCCTGTCGATCAACGACATCTCGCCGCGGGGCTGCATACAAGACGAGAATGATGAAGACCAGTGGTGGTGCTCTCACATGGGCGTCAAACGGGTAACTGTTTACAAGGACGGATCGGTGCGGCGACGCATCAGCGCCCATGAATTTGAAACCGATGACAGCTTTTCGGTGGAGCAATGGATAGATGAGGAAACCGGAGAAAGTCATCCCCGAGGATGGCTGCAGGGAGAGGGCAGAAACGCGGTTTACTTCGGTCACACCAATGCCTGGATGTCTTTCGAGTTTGATTTAAGCCCGGGGGATTACGACATCGAGATTGAGTTGGTGTCGTACATGGACGACGAACATCCTGAAACTTCGATCACTGTAGGGCTTGCCTGGACAGAAGGGTTGGACGGTGGTGCGACCTATCAATATGGCGATACCTGGTACCGGGATATGCGCACCCCTGGCTTCGAGGGCAAGGAGGCGACTGGCAGCTGGGATAGTATCCAGTGGTTGGGGCAGGAAATTGCCAACGATGAGCGCTTTGCAAAGGCTACCGTGTCTTTCTGGTGGCCGGCTATCTACGGCGAAGAGCCCCTGGCGCGCCCCGAGGACAGCAGCTTACCTACTTATGCCTCTGATTTAGCCGCTTACAATGCCCAGCAGGCGGCAATGGATGAGCTGGCAGCCGACTTTGAGGCGTCGGGTTTTCGCGCCAAGCAACTGTTTGCAGACATGATTCTCCACCCGTGGTATCGCACCAGTGCGGTATCGGGCGGGGAGCTATCAGCAGCCCATGAGGCGGCACTGGCAACCGTGGGTAGTGGCCGATTGCTTACCCCCGAAGAACTGGATCGAAAAAATCGCGCGGTGTTGGGACGAACCTGGGGCGAGCGGGCAGATCGTGGCGGTGACTCGCTGGATTATCTCAACGACAGTAACTTGAGCGCCGGTTGGTGGGGCAGCTATGGCACCTTTTATGGCGGTGTTGATAGCGCTACCGTGACCAAGCGTAATCGCGATATGACGCCGCTAATGTCCAATGTGACCCAGAAGATGGCTGTGGATTTGGCTTGTCAGGTGGTGGTTGCGGATTTTGCCAAGCCTCAGGAAGAGCGGACGCTATTCACTGAAATTCCAAGAGCTACCACATCGGATCTGTTGCTCGAGACATCGTTTGATCTCCCTGGACAAGTCCCAGGACCCAGTGACTCCATGAATCAGCCTATCGTTTCAACAACCATGGAGTTAACGGGCGGACAGGCGCGGCTAAGGATTTCTGATATCAGTCGGGATCCGTATGGCAGTATCGATGGCGAACCAGCTAATGCGGATCTAATCATTCAACAAATCCTGATCCGTAGTCAGAACACAGGTCAAACGCTCGTCATTGACGGTATGGATCTTGAAATGATGGATGACGTTCTGATCGATCCTTATGTCGACCACAACGGTAATCTGCACCCTCGAGGCCGGCCAGCACCTGAGGCAGGCGGGTACTGGTTACACGAACAATCATGGGTTGAGTTGCTTCTGGCGCTGCCTGCGGGGAGTTATGACATCGAACTGGCTCTTGCTACATCATTAACGCAGAATCATCCAAGCAGCGCGATGACGGTGGGTGTTTGGGGCCTCGCCGGAGGCTATCCTGATGAGATTGATCGCGCTGACTTGACGCGCCAAATGACCAAAGTGCTACACAACGCGACGACCAGGAAACCGTCCATAGGTGATGTGGATATCATGGTGGATTCATTAGAGTCTTATGCGGCCCTTGCGCAGGAGTGGGGAAGAGACTTTGGCAGTCTTCGTGAGGGGGGGTGTGATACATGGGCCATTTGGCCCGGTCAGCAATCGCGGGCCGAGGATTGGCTACGATATGACGATACCGACGGCATGATGCGTGCGTGGACTATGGTCATCAGCGGCCTTCTAACCTCTTACCCGTATTTACACGATTGATGGGAGCCCGTATGCGTACTCGAAAAACTCCCCATCTATCACGTCGGCGCTTTGTCAAAGCGTCGCTGGCGACGGCGATTACTTCTTCCGCGAGCTTCAACGTGTGGGGCTCCAATACCAATGAGCCCTATGCCGGCAAGTTGTTGGTGACCTTGCAGCTCGATGGCGGTGCGGACGTAACCCAATTGTGTGACCCCAAGACCAATACCCTTGGAGAGCCCAAGATCAACCACTGGGCAGACTGGGCTGATCCGGGGCAGGAAGGCAATCTGCTTTATGCCCCGATTGCCGACAACGCCGCAATGTTCAGGCGTTTTGGTGCGGATACTCTGGTAATAAATGGCATCGATGCGCAGACCAATTCTCATGAGACTGGTCGGTTGTTTAACTGGACCGGGAGTAATGCAGAGGGGCGGCCCTCGCTCACTGCGTTGCACGCGGCGGCGAATTCGCCCGAGCAACCTCTGGCGTACTCGGTGTTTGGTGGCGGCACCTCAAGAACCTCTGGGCTGATTACGTACAACCGCTTTGACGATGTGGGCCGCCTAAGGGAGCTAACTCTCCCCGATCGGAACTGGTGGAACTCAGAAACGTACGCGAGGCCGCAGGAAGAGATCGCCCGCGCCCAGGAAATTAC
>CAXPOA010000137.1:0-11414 GCA_964218505.1 Luminiphilus sp. | reverse complement strand
TTGGCGTTATTGCTGGGCAGCCGAGTGCGCTCTCGTCCCGGCCGGTATTTCTCTAGACAACTTCCGCGTTTGCTTGTTCCCGTCTTGTGTGGGACGGGTTATGCCGGCGCTTGGCTGGGGGCGTTCGCCGATGCTCACCTCTTCGGTGGCTCGCTAGTGGATTGGTTCGTAGAAAACCGGGGTGTGTCAGTGAGTTACTTCAATGGATTTCTCGTCGGATTAGCTCTTAGCATTGCGACTTTTCCAGTGATCTTTTCGCTGGCTGAAGACGCCATTTTTTCATCACCCAGCGGGGCCGCAGCCGGTAGTTTGGCTCTTGGCGCTTCCCCGTGGCAGAGTTTCGTCGACGGAGTATTACCTTATGCCTCGCCCGGCATTGTGGCAGCGTTGATGCTTGGTCTCAGCCGAGCTATTGGTGAGACGATGATTTTGCTTTTGCTCTCGGGGAACACGCCGCTGCAGACTGCAAATCTGCTGGAAGGTATGCGGAGTGTTGGGGCAACGTTGGCGATTGAGCTCCCTGAGGCAGCGGTGGACTCCTCCCACTTCCGCGTTCTCTTCCTCGCCGCATTGATCTTGTTTCTACTCACCTTCGCGATTAACACGGTCGCACAGATTGTGAAGAGGCGGTGGCGTCGACGATACGGTGTGGCGGTGTGAATAAGCTTTCTTTTTCTGGTAGGCCCGGTCCCAGCGCGAGCAGCCTTCGGCGCTCTCATCGGCAGAGCGCGGTTATGCTTTGGCTGACGAGCTCAATGGCCTTGATCTCGGTCATGCTATTGCTGGCATTGATACTTTTACTTGGCTGGCTCGCCGTAAGCGGAGGTGCTAATTCCGGGCAGGCTGCCGAGGCTGGGGATCAATGGGCCTCAATTTTTTTTATGCTTCAACATGGCCCGGCGCCATACAACGATGAGGGCATTTTTGCTGCCATTGTCGGTACCGTAACGGTTACGTTGCTTATGACGATAATTGTGTCGCCACTTGGTGTCATAGTGGCGATTTACCTCAACGTTTACGCTCGAGATACGTGGTACACCGAACTGATTAGGGTAGGTATCCACAACCTCGCTGGGGTGCCATCGATAATATACGGGGTGTTCGGCCTTGGTTTTTTTATCTATGTCATAGGCGGTCAGATTGATCAATGGTTTTTCAGTGCTGCGCTACCTAGGGCAACCTTTGGGACCCCGGGGCTTTTGTGGGCAGCAGTTACATTGGTTTTGCTTACTCTGCCCACTGTCATTGTGGCGACGGAGGAGGGCCTTGCGAGACTGCCTCCCTCGTTAAGGGATGGTAGCCTTGCCTTAGGCGCTACTCGATTTGAAATGACCTTCGGTGTGCTGTTGCCAGCGGGAATGTCTTCAGTGGTGACTGGTATTGTGCTGGCGATCGCACGAGCAGCTGGCGAGGTTGCGCCCCTGATGTTGGTCGGGGCGGTTAAGTACGCACCCGCGCTACCACTATCAAGTGACTTGCCATTTATTCAGCTCGAGCAAAAGTTCATGCACCTGGGGTTCCTTGTCTACGATCTTACCTTGCACGCGCCAAGTGGAGACGGCCGTATCGCCTTGATCGCGTCGATAGCCCTTGTTTTGGTCTTTGTGGTCATGTCACTTACAACGTTTGCGGCAGTTCTTCGTGGGCGATTCCGCATGCAGTATGCGCAGGAGGCCTTGTTTTGAGTGAAAGCGGCGATGGCAGAAGAGACGCATTTATTGAGGCGTCAAGAGTTTCTCTTGGCAGTGAGAGGCGTGCGCCTGAATTAGACGTACAGGCAGTGTCATTAAGCTATCCAGCTAATGATCATGCCTTACAAGACGTGTCTCTGAAGATACCGGGTGGCCGTGTCACTGCGGTGATTGGGCCAAGTGGGTGCGGTAAATCCACGCTTCTGAGATGTTTTAATCGTATGAACGATACCATCGATGGTTGCAAATATACGGGTTCCATCCTTCTTGATGGAATGGACGTGCTCAGTGGCAAAACCGATGTTGCTGAGCTGAGGCGTCGGGTTGGTATGGTTTTTCAGCGACCAAACCCATTTCCAAAGAGTGTGTATGACAACGTGGCCTACGGTCCCAGATTAGGTGGTATCAGTAGCCGGCGTCAGCTCGATGAGATAGTTGAGAACGCACTACGGGCTGCAGCATTGTGGGATGAAGTGAAAGATCGGCTTGATGCGATGGCGGTCACTCTTTCCCTGGGTCAGCAGCAGCGACTAGTGATCGCACGTGCCATCGCAGTAGAGCCAGAGGTGCTATTACTGGACGAACCCGCATCGTCTCTTGACCCAATTTCAACGCTTCGGATCGAGGAGTTGATTTATGAGCTTAAAACCGAATATACGATCATTATTGTGACCCACAATATGCAGCAGGCCGGCCGTGTGTCTGATTTCACCGCTTTTATGAATGCGGGAAAGCTGGTCGAGTTCAACACGACAGATCGCATCTTTACCAATCCTGTCGAGCGAGCCACGGAAGACTACATAACTGGACGGGTAGGCTAGTTAACGATGCGGAGTCAGTCAGATGACCACTAGGCAACACATATCAGCACAGTTTGCGGCGGAGCTAGAGTCAATACGCAGCGCTGTAATGGAAATGGGGGGGCAGGTTGAGAGGCAAATCGTGCTTGCTTCAGAAGGTCTCGAAAACAGGGATAGCGGCCTCGCCGAGCAAGCTATTGCTATCGACCGTGATATCAATCGTATGGAGGTCGAGATTGACGAGCAGTGCGCGGTGATTCTCGCTCGCCGTCAGCCGGCTGCCGGTGATTTGCGCCTGATCATATCGATTATTAAATTAACCACTGACCTTGAGCGGATTGGAGATGAGGCGTCTCGTGTATCCCGGCTTGTTATCAAGCTCGCCTCCAAGGCAGGTTCAGATCCGATTTATCAGCACACGGCTCGGGTCGCCCGGCATGTGAGCGGTATGCTTCGCCAAGCTCTGGACGCCTTTGCGCGTATGAGTGCCAGTGCGGCTGTCCGAGTGGTTCTCAGCGATAAGGAAATAGATCACGATTATCGTGAGGGACTCGCAAAACTGACCGCTGGGATGCGCGCAGCGCCAGACGAGGTTGAAAGCTTTCTAGATCACATGTGGGCACTCAGAAGCCTAGAGCGCATCGGGGATCATGCAACCAATATCGCGGAGCACGTCGTGTATCTCGCTCGCGGGGTCGATATTAGGCATCTGGGTGAGGATGGGCTGGAGTCAATGCTTAAATGATGCAAGGCAGCTTTCGGGCTACACTACGGGCTCCTATCAGAGTGCAATGTTTATGACGCAGTTTTGGAGTGCAGTCACCAAAGGCCTGAGCCCGTACGTACCCGGCGAACAGCCTAGGGTGCCCAACCTTATCAAGCTCAATACTAACGAGCACGCGCTTACGCCTTCCCCAAAAGCCCTGCAGGCCATCGCGGATCAAGCTGCCGATGCATTGCGTCGATATCCCGATCCCAATGGCTCGAATCTCGTTCAAGCGATTGCCGAGCTGGAGGGTCTGTCGCCGGAAAATGTCTTTGTGGGTAACGGGTCCGATGAAGTTTTGGCACACGCTTTTCAAGGATTGCTGACAAGCGCTGAAGCGCTGATTACCCCCGACATCACCTACAGCTTTTATCCAGTCTGGGCCAATCTTTACGGTTTGGAGCACTGCAAGGTGCCACTGAATCAGGATTTTTCAGTTGATATTGATGGGCTGTGCCGCACCGATGGCGCTGTGCTGCTCGCTAATCCCAATGCGCCTACGGGCATGACAGTCGAGCTTCACGAGATCGAGCGTTTGATCTCGAGCAAACCGGAGCGCTTGGTGGTGATTGATGAGGCGTACTTTGGCTTTGGCGCAGTGTCGGCGAGTCAGTTACTCGGGTCCCATCAGAATCTGCTGATTACTCGAAGTTTATCGAAGTCCCATGCATTGGCTGGGCTGCGCGTTGGCTATGCCCTCGGCTCTAGGGATTTGATTGAGGGATTGCGTCGTATAAAGGACTCGTTTAATAGTTACCCCCTTGATGCCCTTGCACAGGTTGGCGCTGAAGCAGCTCTCAGGGACACGGATTGGCTGAACGAGGCGAGCCGACTCATCATTGAGAACCGAGCTTTTGTAAGTGAAAAGCTCGAGGGCTTAGAATTTGTCGTATGCCCCAGCCAGGCCAACTTTCTCTTTGCAGAGCATCCCAATGTATCTGGCAAGCTGCTCTTTGAGGGGTTGAGGGAGCGAAACATTCTTGTTAGGCGCTGGGATTATCCGCGAATTGACAATCACCTTCGCATAACCGTCGGCACGAGAGATCAATGCATGATGCTCGTGGAAGTCTTGTCTGAAATGGTATGACGTCGAGCGGCAGATGCCCAGTGTCTTTATGGAGTCCGATTTGTCTGCGGTGTGGCGCCGGCGCTTAAAGCCGTTTAAGTAGAACGCTGCCTATGCTGTAGCCTGCTCCAAAGGAACATAGCACCCCTAGATCTCCCTGCTTGAGGTCCGCGCTGTGTTTGTGAAATGCAATCACAGAACCCGCCGACGAGGTATTCGCATAGGTATCAAGAATGGTGGGGGCCTCGAGGGGGGTCGGATCTCTGCCGAGGACCTTGCGTGCTATCAGGTCATTCATGTTTTGGTTGGCCTGATGGAGCCATAGACGCGTTAACTCCCCTGCATCGATGCCACAGTCCTCCAGTTGTTCGGTGATTTGCTGCGCCACCGCAGGACACACTTCCTTGAACACCTTGCGTCCTTCCTGCACAAACAACTTGTCTGTCGCGCCGACCCCGGTTTCATCTGCACGGTTCAAGAAGCCGAAATTGTTGCGGATATTGTTTGAAAACATGGTCTGGAGTCGGGAATCGATAATTTCATAGCAGGATTTATTTGATGCTTTCTCCATCGATTCGATCACTACAGCGGTGGCCACATCACCAAAAATGAAATGGGAGTCCCTGTCACGAAAATTCAGGTGTCCTGTGCAGATTTCAGGGTTCACCATGAGTACCCGTCGGGCGCTGCCAGCGCGGATACTATCTGCGGCCTGTTGAATTCCGAAAGTGGCGGACGAGCACGCAACGTTCATATCGAAGGCAAAGCCACCTGCACCGAGGGCGTTCTGTATTTCAACCGCCATGGCTGGGTAAGCGCGCTGCATGTTCGACGCTGCAACGATAACCGCATCAATGTCGGTACCTGTCAGGGAGGCGTTGGCGAGGGCCTCTTTAGCGGCGTTAACCCCTATTTCAGCCATCACTGACAAGGCATCGTTGGGTCGCTCAGGTAACTGGGGCACCATTCGAGAGGGGTCGAGAATACCCGCTTTATCAAGTACAAACCGCGATCGGATTCCGGAGGCTTTTTCGATGAATTCCACCGAAGAAGGGGACTTTGCTTCCACCTCACCCCGCTCTATGGCCTCGGCATGTTCCGTGTTGTACCTGTCTACCCAGCTGTTAAAGGCTTGTACCAGTTCTTCGTTGCTAACTGACTGCTCGGGGGTATAGAGCCCGGTGCCGCTTATTACTACCCTAGGTAAGGTCATATGTGGCTCCAAGCCATAATTGGTGCCTGAGATCTAGCGTTTGTCCACGGGGACGTAATCCCGTTGAGCGTACCCTGTATACAGCTGACGGGGCCGGCCTATGCGGTAGCTCCCCGAGATCATCTCATTCCAATGGGCAACCCAGCCAACGGTTCGGCCAATCGCGAAGATTACGGTGAACATCGAGGTTGGGATCCCTAAGGCCTTCAAAATAATACCCGAGTAGAAGTCCACGTTCGGATACAGTTTTTTCTCGATGAAGTAGGGGTCCTTTAAGGCAATCTCTTCCAATCGCTTGGCGATTTCGAGCATCTCATCCTGTATGCCCAATTCTTCGAGCACTTCGTCCGCAGCCTGCTTCATGACTTTGGCGCGAGGATCGAAATTTTTGTAAACACGATGTCCGAAGCCCATCAGCCGGAATGGATCGTCTTTGTCCTTGGCGCGGGCGATAAACTTATCAATATTCTCGACGGTCCCAATCTCCTCCAGCATCTTTACCACGGCCTCATTGGCGCCGCCATGGGAAGGCCCCCAAAGCGCAGCGATTCCAGCAGCAATACAGGCAAAAGGATTTGCCTGTGATGAACCGGCTAGTCGCACGGTCGAGGTAGATGCGTTTTGCTCGTGGTCCGCATGAAGCAAAAAGATACGATCCATTGCCTTCGCGAGAGTCGGGGAAATGTTGCTTGGTTCACAGGGAACGCCAAACATCATATGAAGGAAGTTGGCCGCGTAGTTCAGGCTGTTGTCCGGGTACATAAAGGGCTGACCGATGCTGAACTTGTAACTCATGGCAGCAATAGTCGGCATTTTCGCGATCAATCTGTAGGCCGCCACGGTACGGTGGTATGGGTCTGAGATATCCGTCGAGTCGTGGTAAAAAGCCGACAAAGCACCCACGACGCCGCACATAATCGCCATTGGATGCGCGTCTCGACGGAAGCCGTTGTAGAAAGTCCGAATCTGCTCATGAACCATCGTATGTTTGCCGACGATGCTCACAAATTCATGTTTTTCTGCCGCACTGGGCAGCTCGCCGTAAAGCAGTAGATAGCAGGTTTCCAGGTAGTCGCTGTGCTCCGCCAATTGCTCAATCGGGTATCCCCTGTGAAGAAGAATGCCTTTTTCGCCATCAATGAAGGTAATTTTGGATTCGCAGGAGGCGGTCGAGGTAAAGCCAGGATCGTAGGTGAAATAACCGTTAGCAGTTAGCGACGCCACATTAACAACATCTGGGCCGAGTGATCCCTCCATTACCGGCAGGTCTAGGCTGTCGGGAGAGCCCTGGCCGCGGTCAATGCTGAGGGTTGCTTTTTTATCGGTCATGAAAATGTCCTGAAAGGAAAATACGGAGCGCCAAACTATAGACGGTTACTGGTTTCTGTCAATTTACAGCAAGATGATCGGGGCGCGCTAAACGTCCAGATGGGTGTCTTTTCGCTGCAGGTGAAAATTGTAACCCGACTTGGACCAGCTTATACTCCGCGGCGAAATTTTTTTCTCCCATGCGATCGAGCAAGGAACTCATTTTGTGAAACCTCGTGCCAGTTCAGACAAGCGGCCAGTCAACCTTGATATTGGGTCGATGCGCCTGCCGATCACAGCCTATGTATCGATATCCCACCGGCTCTCAGGAGTCTTTCTGTTTCTTGTGAGCGGTGCTCTCATCTGGGCGCTGGACCTCAGTCTGAGCTCCCCCGAGGGCTTTGCCACGGTTGCGCAGACATTGGGGAGTCTGCCGATCAAAGTGCTGACTTGGCTGGTAGCCTCGGCGCTTACCTACCATTCGCTGGCCGGCATCAAGCACCTGATCATGGATTTAGGAGTTGGTGAAACCATGGCGGGTGGTGTTCTTGGCGCCCGACTCGTTATTCTCGGCGCTGTTTTGGCTTCTGCGCTGTGGGGGGTCTTTTTATGGTAACTCAGGTCACAAGTTTTAGCCGAACAGGTCTGTCAGACTGGCTAATTCAGCGCGTTACGAGTCTGGTCTTGCTCTCTTATTTCCTCTGTATAGGGGGCTCTCTGGTGATGGGAGTCAACTACGAGACCTGGAGCGCCATGCACCAGACCACGCCGATGCGAGTTTTTACCTTGCTGGCCGCGTTGAGTCTTGCAGCACATGCCTGGATTGGTTTGTGGGCGGTTTACACCGATTACCTGACGGAGAGAATGCTCGGTCCCTGGGGTAATACCCTGCGCCGTATATGCCAGCTCGGCACAGTGCTTTTGCTCATTACCTACCTGCTGTGGGTGGTTCAAGTGGTGTGGCGGTAGAGCCGCGTAGTTGGAATTCTGTGTGATTTGGTTATAACCCACGGTTAGAAGGTATTCGGAGGTCTCATGAGAACCATTTCCTTTGACGGCGTAATTGTCGGCGGCGGCGGCGCAGGTATGCGCGCGGCACTGCAACTCGCCCAGTCCGGGTATAAAACAGCCGTTATTTCGAAGGTTTTTCCTACGCGCTCCCACACAGTGTCAGCACAGGGCGGTATCACCTGCGCCATCGCAAGCGCTGATCCCAACGACGACTGGCGCTGGCATATGTATGACACGGTAAAGGGGTCCGATTACATTGGTGATCAAGACGCCATCGAATACATGTGTTCCGTCGGACCGGAGGCGATCTTCGAACTGGAGCATATGGGCCTGCCATTCTCCCGTACCGAAGAGGGCCGCATCTACCAGCGTCCTTTCGGTGGACAATCAAAGAACTTTGGCGAGGGTGGCCAGGCTGCCCGGACATGCGCAGCTGCCGATCGTACGGGTCATGCGCTACTTCATACCCTTTATCAGAACAACGTGAAGAATGAGACGGTCTTTTTCAATGAGTGGTTTGCCGTCGATCTCGTAAAAAATCAAGATGGTGCCGTTGTCGGTGTTATCGCAATCTGTATTGAAACTGGCGAGACCGTATTCGTTAAGTCCAAGGCAACGGTCTTTGCCACGGGCGGAGCGGGGCGTATTTATGCCTCGACTACCAATGCCCATATCAACACTGGCGATGGCATAGGCATGGGATTACGTGCTGGCGTCCCTGTCCAGGATATGGAGATGTGGCAGTTCCACCCGACGGGTATCTATGGTGCCGGCACGCTGGTCACAGAGGGGTGTCGTGGTGAAGGCGGTTATCTTATCAACAAAGACGGCGAGCGCTTCATGGAGCGATATGCGCCAAATGCCAAGGACCTTGCAGGCAGAGACGTTGTTGCACGATCGATGGTGTTAGAAATCCTTGAGGGTCGCGGCTGCGGCGAGGAGGGCGATCACGTCAAACTCAAGCTGGATCATTTGGGCGAAGAGGTGCTCGAGTCGAGATTGCCCGGGATCTGCGAGCTGAGCCGCACCTTTGCTCACGTTGACCCTGTAAAAGAACCCATCCCAGTCGTTCCTACCTGCCATTACATGATGGGATGTATTCCTACCAATATTCATGGTCAGGCTATCACGGTAGACGGGCAGGGTAATGATCAAATCATACCGGGCTTATATGCCTGTGGTGAGGTGGCTTGCGTATCTGTTCATGGAGCCAACCGTTTGGGCGGTAATTCCTTGTTGGATCTCGTGGTATTTGGGCGTGCCTCTGGGTTGTTCATCGAGAAGGCCCTGCGCGACGGCATAGAGCTACGTGAGGCAGGTGCTACGGATATTGAGCAAGCGGGAAAAAGGCTGCGGACACTCAACGAGGGCGCCGGTGGAGAGAATGTCGCCGGTCTCAGGAAGGAGCTGCAGAATGTCATGCAGAACCACTTCGGCGTGTTCCGTCGCGGTGATTTTATGCGAGATGGCATCGCCAAGCTTGCGGACCTCCGTGGTCGGATCGAGAGCATCAGCCTTGAAGACAAATCTGCTGCTTTCAATACGGCTCGAATTGAAGCACTGGAGCTTCAGAATCTGTTTGAAGTGGCCGAGGCACCCGCGGTGGTGGCAGAGGCTCGAGACGAGAGTCGAGGCGCTCACGCTCGTGAGGACTTCACTGAACGCGACGACGAAAATTGGCTCTGTCATTCGCTTTACCACAGTGCAGGAAAACAGGTAAACAAGCGCGGGGTGAACTTTACCCCAGCTACGGTTGAAACCTTTCAGCCTAAGATCCGAACTTATTAATTATCGGCCTTGAATGCATCGAGAGGAACTAACTATGTTGCAGGTCAGTATCTACCGCTATAACCCCGAAGCCGACAGCGCGCCTCGCATGGAAGACTTCACGGTTGAGACCGGCGGTCGCGACCTAATGGTGCTTGATGTGCTTGAAATGATTAAGGCTGACCAAGATACCAGCGTGACCTATCGGCGGAGTTGTCGTGAAGGGGTCTGCGGTTCAGACGGCTTGAATATCAATGGGAAAAACGGGCTCGCCTGCATCACGCCGCTGTCGGAAGTAGTTAAAAATGACAAACTCACGATCCGCCCCTTGCCTGGCCTGCCAGTTATTCGGGATCTGGTTGTCGACATGAGCCTGTTTTATGCCCAGTACGAAAAAGTTCAGCCTTACCTGCAGAATAATTCACCAGCACCGGCCATTGAGCGGCTTCAGACGCCAGAGGATAGAGCCAAGCTAGATGGTCTTTACGAGTGCATTCTCTGTGCTTGCTGTTCGACATCCTGCCCCTCGTTCTGGTGGAACCCAGATAGATTTATCGGTCCGGCCGGATTACTACAAGCCTACCGGTTCCTCGCAGACAGCCGGGATAGTGCGACCGATGACCGGCTTGCGCGTCTCGATGACCCATTTAGTGTGTTTCGATGCCATGGCATCCAAAACTGCGTCAATGTCTGTCCCAAGGGCTTGAATCCGACAAAGGCGATTGGCCACATTCGAACGATGCTACTCAACAGAGCAACGTAATAGCGCACCACCTTGGTGCGCTATTGTTTTAAATTCTTTCAGGTTATGGATAAAAATAATCCGGAGGAATATTGTGAGAAAAAACCACTTAAATCGGGCGTCGAGTCGCCCTGTTGGATGTAATCGAGCGCGCTAGCTGGGTACACTAGCGCCCACAGTAAGTCAGCAGTATTTGCTTTGCGTGTGGGGGATACATGACTCAGCCGAACCAGATGCACGATATGATGTCGCTCTGGGCTAGTTCACATATAGCTGGTGCGAATGCATCCTATATCGAAGACCTATATGAAGACTATCTCAAGGACCCCAACGGCGTTCCGCCCGAGTGGCGAGATTATTTTGATCGTCTCCCAAAGGTGCAGACGTCATCAGTCAGCCTTCACGATGTTCCCCACTCAGTCCTTAGGGAGCAATTCGCCAAAATCAGCAAGATGCGGGTCCGAACCGAGGCGACGGTGGCTCATGATTCTCAAGCCACCGAGTATGAGCGGAAGCAAGTTCGGGTTGTTCAGCTTATTTCTGCTTACCGGCAGCGAGGTCATCAGAAGGCGAGGCTAGACCCCCTCGGCATTCAGGCGCGACCTCAGGTGCCCGATCTGGAGCTTGGCTTTCATGAGCTAAGTGAGGCGGATTTCGACACGGTGTTTCAGGTTGGCAATCTGTATCTCGGAGTCGCGGATGCAAGTTTGCGCGATATTGTGGAGGCGCTCGAGCGAACGTACTGCCATACGATTGGCGCCGAATTTATGCATATCGTCGATACGGAGCAGCGCCACTGGATCATGAGCCGTATGGAATCGGTCCGATCGGCGCCTGTTTTTGGGGATGATCATCGGGTCAGCATCCTGCGGCAACTTATCAAGGCTGAGGGCCTTGAAAAGTCTTTGGGATCCAAGTACCCAGGTACAATGCGCTTTGGCCTCGAGGGAGGGGAGAGTCTCATCCCCATGATGTCAGAGGCTATTCAGCGCATTGGGGGTTATGGTGCCAAAGAGGTGGTTATTGGCATGGCGCACCGGGGCCGACTCA
>CAXPOA010000136.1:0-2386 GCA_964218505.1 Luminiphilus sp. | reverse complement strand
ATGCAATTCTCATCCTTCGCCAACCGGTATCGGCAAAGCACGGGCACTGTACAGCTCATGGAAGATTTGGGTAAGGCCACCACAGCCCCGGGCCCGATCTACCAGCTTGGAGGCGGTAACCCAGCCCACGTACCCGCCGTCGAGACTCTTCTTCGGGAGGCAATGGCTGACGTCACCGCTGATGGGGCCAGATTCGGTCGCATGGTCGGCGAATACGATGCGCCTGGGGGTAATGTGGCGTTCAGACAGGCTCTCGCCGAACTGCTCAAGGATCAATTTGGCTGGCCCTTAACTGCGGACAACATCGCACTCACCAATGGCAGTCAAAGTAGTTTCGGTGTTCTATTTAATAGCTTTGCCGGGGACTTTGACGATGGCAGCCGTAAACAGGTCCTGCTGCCATTAACTCCCGAGTATGTTGGCTATTTCGATGTTGGGCTCGCTGAGACACCTATTTTTGAGGGACGGCGAGCTGAAATCGAGTTACTACCAGATCGCCAATTTAAATACCGACTCGACATCGATCGCCTCGATGTAAACGACAAGCATGGCGCGGTGTGTGTGTCGCGTCCCACCAACCCAACCGGCAATGTGATAACCGACAGCGAAATGTCACGGCTTAGAACTGCCTGTGACGAGGCGGGCGTCCCTTTAATTGTCGATGGCGCCTACGGCCTGCCCTTTCCTGGGATGATTTACACAGACGCGACCCCTTTTTGGGATGAGAATACGATCCTGCTTTTGAGTCTGTCCAAACTGGGTTTGCCCGGGGTGCGCACTGGGATTGTGGTCGCCGCACCCGAGGTGATTGAGCTAATCCGCAATACCAACGCGATCAATAATCTGGCGCCCAGCCGGGTCGGTCCCGAGCTCATTACCCCGCTGCTGCATTCCCGTCAGCTTACAGCGCTATGCGACGAGATCATTCGCCCCTTTTACGAGAAGCGCCTTAGCCACGCACTTGATGTGGTAAGCCGTACGATGGGACATCTGCCTGTTCGAGTGCATAAGCCGGAGGGCGCCTTGTTTATGTGGTTATGGTTTGAGGGACTGCCAGTAACCAGCGAAGTGCTCTATCAACAACTGATGGCAAAGGGGGTATATGTTCTGGCGGGCCACCATTTCTACCCTCAGCGAGACGAGGGTTGGGGTCATCAACAGGAATGTATTCGTATTAACTATGCGGGCGAGGAAGCCGTTGTGGAGCACGGTCTGGCTCTTATCGCTGATCTTGCCACTCGGCTCTATGAAACGGGCAAAACCTAGTGCCTAATGTCTTGCTCTCCTTAAATTGCTTCGCACCTTGCACCACCCCGCGCCCCACTAAAGACTCCCTCTATAAGCTACAGTGGGGTACCCCGAATGGAGCTTATCCCGGCGGGTACTCAATCCCCTGCCTCTATCAGCCTTGCAAACCTATTGCTGAGGCTCGGTAATATTTAATACGAATCATTATCATTTACCTTTACTTTTTGGTTTGGCTCGCTACACTAGCCCTCCCAAGAACGTGGAGTGCTGGGAAAAACCTCACAGAGCGTGCAATTTCACCGCCCCCAGAGGCACTCCAATGGATTCGTGAGAGGATGATGAGACCCAAGAGTCGAGCGACAGGCTTTCTGATGATGCTGGCAGCAATGCAGGCACCGGCTACTTTTTCAGAGACGGCCGACAGCACACTAATGGAGCACGTGGTCGTTCGGGGTGCGTATTTTGGCCAGAAGGCCGCCGCGGGAACCAAAACCCCAACACTTCTCCTCGACACCCCCCAATCAATCTCTGTCTATGAGGCGGAGCAGTTCAACGACCAAGCGATGACGGCGCTGACGGAGGTGCTGCAATACAGTCCCGGTGTGAGTTTGGGCCAAGGCGAAGACCATCGTGATCAGATAACCCTGCGGGGGCAGAACACCACCGCCGACTTTTTTGTCGACGGCCTGCGCGATGACGTGCAGTACTTCAGACCTTTGTACAACCTAGAGCGGGTGGAGATTCTCCGAGGAGCCAATGCCCTACTCTTTGGCCGCGGCGGCGGCGGTGGCGTGGTTAACCGCGTGACCAAAAGTGCTGATGTGGAATCGTCATTTTCTCAGCTGAGAGGTGGTATCGACTCCTTTGGCGCCTCAACGGCCAGCATCGATGGAAACTGGGCGATCAGTTCCCGCCAGGCGCTCCGTCTAAATGCCATGATTGAAACTATCGACAACCACCGCGACTACAAGGATGGTGATCGATGGGCGATTAACCCTAGCTACACCTTGGTTCCCGATGACAAAACACAGCTTAGTGCGTCTTGGGAAACCTTGAGAGATGATCGGGTTGTGGATCGGGGCATACCCTCGCTGAATGGCGCACCGCTTGAGGGTTACGACGAGACCTTTTTTGGAGA
>CAXPOA010000135.1:0-16767 GCA_964218505.1 Luminiphilus sp. | reverse complement strand
TGCACTTTTGGCCGGTGCCGCTATACGCACCGACAAAGGCCGCATTCGCCGCCACATCAAGGTCGGCGTCCGCGGCGACTATTAATGCATTTTTTGAGCCCATTTCGAGCTGACACTTGACCAGATTTGCGGCGGTTGCTGCAGCGACCTGACGGCCAACGGGCAGTGAGCCAGTAAAGCTGACCGCGTGAATGCGATCACTGTTAATGAGTGGGTTACCCACCTGACTACCGCTTCCCATTAACAGGTTAAAGGTGCCCGACGGGAGGGCAGTCTGACGCGAGATGATCTCTGTGAGCGCCCAGGCGCTAGCGGGCACCAGGTTGGCGGGTTTGAAAATGACGGCATTACCAAAGGCCAGTGCTGGGGCAATTTTCCACACTGCGGTCGCCATTGGAAAATTCCAGGGGCTGATAATGCCGACAATGCCAACGGGCTCCCGCCTGGTATCTATTTCAATGCCCGGCCGCACGGATTCAGCGCGATCATCAATTTGTCGATGCACCTCAGCGGCAAAGTAATGAAAAAACTGACCTGATCGATAGAGCTCACCCACCCCTTCGGCGCGAGTCTTGCCTTCTTCTCTGGCCAACAGTTCTCCGAGTTCGCCACTGCGCTCGATAAGCTCATCACCAATGGCCATCAACACCTGAAAACGGGTTTCCAACGGCGACGATCCCCACTGGGGGAGCGCGCGCTCTGCAGCAGCGATGGCTTGCGCAACCTGATCAGCGTTTGCCTGGGCGTAATGCCCGATGACGTCATTGGTATCCGACGGGTTGGTATTGGCGACTGTTTCGGCAGTGGTAATCCACTCGCCGTCGATAAATAAAGAATATGAATCCGCCACCTGAAACTCCTCGATTTTCTGTGTCTGTTGCAAGGAAATGCGCGCTATTGGCCACCCGACTCGACGCCGGACTGGCGTAGCCTAATCTGCGGGTGTCGATAAGGAAAATTAATTAGTTATATTGAGACATAAAAAAAGCTAATATGCCGCGATGGCAGACAATCCACTAAAAATTCAGCAGCTTCGCTATGTAGTCACGGCAGTAGAGAGCGGCGGCTTCAAAGCCGCGGCAGAGCGTCTCAATCGCACACAGCCGGCCATCTCCTTGGGTATCAGGGAGCTTGAGAGTCGTTTTGGTCAGCCGCTGTTCGAGAAACAGGGGCAGGGGCGATTGACTCCCTTTGGTGCACAGTGCCTACCTCGTTTTCGGGAGTTACTTGCCCAACACGATCGGGTGGTGGCTGGGTTGGATGATCTGGCAAATCAGCGGTCGGGGACTGTTTCACTTGCGACGGTTCCGTCCATTGCCCGCCGTTATATGCCAAAGGTCCTCAACCAATTTTTGACATCCCACCCCAATGTGGAGGTCAGTTTGCATGACGGACCTGCGGAGTTAGTGGTAGAGCTCGTTCAGTCAGGGCAGGTTGATTTTGGTGTAAGTTCCCTGTGGGGACCGATTCCGGATGTGGACTTCGAGCCACTACTTGAAGATCAAATAGGCGTTGTCTGTCACAACACACACCCGCTTGCGGTGGCAAAGCACCTTCGGTGGCAGGAGCTAAAGGATCAATCAATGATCCGAAATGGGACTTCCCGTTTACTTGAAGGAACACCAGCCGCGAGCTTACTGGAGGGCAGTCGTGTCTATATCACGGAAATGATTTCATTGGTGGCGATGCTGGAGACCGGTACGTCCTACACAACTTTGCCGCGACTGGCGTTCGAGGAAGACTATTCGTCTTTATCATTTATCCCTTTGTTAGATCCGGCTGTCGCGAGATCAGTGGGTATTCTCAGGCAGCGAGGCGTCTCGGCAACTCCTGTGGCTCTAGAAGTAATGACCTTGTTAAAAGGAACATTGCGGGTTGCCATGGCACCAAATTAAATGGCACATTAACTGCCAATAGATAGATTGATGGTGTAGCGATGGGGTCTGTAAAAAAAGTCGTGCTGGTTACTGTGGTAGCAGTATTAGTCTTGGTAGGAATTGGCTACTCGAATCGGGTGACACTGGTACTCGCCCTTGCCAAGTCCAGAGCCGATGCCGTGCCAGTAGGACCTACCCAAGAAATCCCGTGGTCAACAGGTCCCGCAGTCCCTGATCGTCCGATCAGTGAGCGACCGCCCAATATTATTCTCATTGTGGCTGATGATTTGGGCTACAACGATATCTCCACATTTGGTGGAGGCGTAGCCAACGGGAAGGTAAAGACACCCCACATTGATCAGTTGGCCGCAGAGGGCGCCATTTTTACCCAGTCCTACTCGGGTGCCGGTACCTGCGCGCCATCGCGAGCCATGTTGATGACTGGTCGCTATCCGACGCGCACGGGCTTTGAATTCACACCTACACCTTCGGGTATGGCGCCAATCGTAGGTATGGTGCGTCAGTCTATTCCCAGTAACTTGCCGGCCGCTTTCTACGATGCTGAATTGGATGAGAGCAAGCCGCCTTATGAGGATCAGGGCTTACCCCCATCGGAGCGAACGGTTGCCGAGATTCTTCGCGACACTGGCTACGCAACGTTTCATATTGGTAAGTGGCATCTCGGCAGACGTAACGGCATGGCCGCTCATGAGCAGGGTTTTGATCAAAGCTTGCTGATGGCCAGCGGTTTATTCCTCCCAGAGGACGATCCCCATGTAGTCAACGCCAAAATCGATTTCGACCCCATCGATCGGTTCCTGTGGGCGGGCATGACCTATGCCAATAGCTTTAACAGCGGCGATGCCGATCGCTTCCGTCCAGGAGGCTACCTGACGGATTACTGGACCGATGAATCGATCAAGATTATCGAGGGCAATCAGCACCGTCCTTATTTCCTGTATTTGGCTCATTGGGGCGTCCACACCCCATTACAAGCCACTCGGGAAGACTATGAGGCGGTTGGGGATATCAAGCCTCATCGACTGCGGGTGTACGCGGCGATGATTCGTGCTCTTGATCGTAGCGTGGGTCGGATTGTGGATGCTCTTGAACGGACCGGTCAGGCCGACAACACCCTCATCATGTTTACCAGTGATAATGGCGGTGCCGGTTACATTGGGTTGCCCGATGTCAATCGGCCGTTTCGTGGGTGGAAGATCACCCAGTTCGAAGGAGGTATTCGAGTCCCTCTGTTTGTGAAGTGGCCGGCAGCCATTGCTCCGGGCACAGTCTCCGACGTGCCGGTCGCCCACATCGATGCCATGCCGACGCTTGCTGCCGCAGCAAAAGCTCCCCTGCCTCAAGATCGCGTTATCGATGGGCTCAATGTGCTGCCACTTACGCGCGAGGATGGTGGGGACTCTTGGTCAAGAGAGACTCTGTTTTGGCAAAGCGGTCATTATCGAGTGATTCGACACGGGGATTGGAAATTACAGGTCACGTCTAATCCAGAGAGGGCTTGGCTATTCGATCTGGCACTTGATCCCACCGAGCAGGTTAATCTCGCTGATGCAAGACCCGACAAGCTGGCAGAGTTAACAGCCTTATTGGAGGCACATCACCGAGACGCGCGGCCTGCGCTTTATCCGTCGGTGGTGGAGATGTCCATTGCTGTGGATAAGGATTTATCTCAACCTTTCGAAGCCGGGGATGAATACATCTACTGGCCTAATTGAGCGTTACAATCCTGACGCAGTCTGTTCAATCACATCTGAATTGGCGGGCAGCGAGAAAGACACGCCGTCTCGCCCGACCGTGTAGTCAGGAAAGATATCCTCCGCGCCGTTAAGCCACAGGGTTTCCTGGCCAGGCACCATTAATGGCGGAACAATGTGGTAGTACAGCAAATGACCAACTCCTGCATCTCTAGCTGTTTCAGCAGCCTCTGAGGGCGAAGCGTGGTAGGTCAGCACATCCAAAAAAATCTTGGCCAGCGGTTGATTGCCCGCATTAGCCGCAGCTGTGTTCATCATTTTCAGCAAGTTGGGCGCCAACGCTTCGTGAACTAATAGATCGACCCCCTCAGCGAACCTTTGCAAGTTCTCGGACTTGGCTGTATCGCCACTAATCAGCACAGTTCTGTCCTTGTAGCTAAACTTGTAGGCCACGGCAGGCGCAACGGGCTCATGATTGACGCGCAAGGCCTCCACCGTTAACTCCCCGTCCTCAAGAACGGTTTTCAGTTCGCCATCAAGCGGTGCTGGAAAGTAACGGGCTTCCATACCCGCGCCACTAAGAGGAGCTACGGTGTCTCCGTGATGCTCGTGGCGGTAGACAAAATCCTGCGCATAGGCAGCGTTGAAACCATCGACGACTTTCCCAACTCCTGGCGGCCCATAAACGGGTAGTGGTTGGGTGTTGGCGCCTCCCACCCAGCGCAAGGTTGCCATCTCTCCCAAACCATCAATATGGTCTGAGTGGAAATGAGTGAGGAAAATTCCCTGTATGTCGCCAGGGGCAAAATTCATGCGCCCGAGGTTCCTCAATCCGTCAGTGCCCGCATCAACCACGTAGAGATTGCCTCCAGCAACCACCGCCACGCAGGGCCCTGATGCGTTAGGCGCGGGCATCGGCCCGCCCGCTCCACAGAGGGTGACGTGGAGTCCATCCTCCAGGGTTGATAGTCGATTCGCGCCGATTCGCGCAGCCATGCCCCGTTCAAGCAGGCGCTCGGTGATGGTGATTCGCTGGGTGAAGGCGAGGAGGGCCACTGCAAGCACAAACCCGACGACAATGATTTTTTTCATGAGTTGCCTCTCTGGTGTAATTCTCCGGCGCTAAGAGACTTTTTGCTGTCCGAAAATGATGCCTGCTCTTCGTGTTGCTGCTGTTCTACTGGGCTAAGGGTGATTGGTCAATCGTTATTCGGTGTTGATAGACGCCCCATCACGCCCGCTAATATAATGACATACTATATGCCATTATATATAATCGGACAACGGTATGTGGATATGGAGCGTTGAGCATGAAGAAATTTTTGATCCCGGGGGCGGCGGTAGTAGTTTGCGTCGCGCTGTTTTTTCTCTTCCTGCCAATGATATTGCATAGCGCGGGATTACATCCGGACTATGACGGACAGCATTATCAGGTTTCGGGTAAGAGGGCGCTGGTCATTACCACCAGCCATGACAGGTTGTCGCTGCCGGGTGAGGACGAGGGTGAAGCTACGGGGGTCTTCGGATCAGAACTTACGCACCCCTATTACACCTTTCTCGATGCGGGAATGTCCGTTGACGTAGCAAGCATCCGGGGAGGTGCAATTCCCATCGATCCGTCGAGTTTTTTTTACATGGTCAGGACCGAGCTTGACGAGCGGTACTTGAATGACGCGATCGCGCGCGCCAAGGTCGAGAACTCGATTCCTATAGCCGCAGTAAATCCCGACGATTACGATGTCATTTTTATTTCCGGGGGTTGGGGTGCTGCCTACGATCTGGCTCAGTCGCCGGTATTAGCTGAAAAAATCAGCGAGGCATACTACGGGAAGCACCAGCCGATTCTGGGTGGGGTGTGTCACGGAGTTCTCGGTCTGGTGAGTGCAATCGACGTCAACGGGCAGCCCTTAATTGCCGGGCGTAGAATGACCGGTGTGACCGACAAGCAAATTCAGGAACTGGGTATCGAGATAACGCCTTTACATCCCGAAACGGAGTTACGTCGAGTGGGTGTAGTATTCGAGGGTCAGAGCGCGTTTCGCGATGTTTTTGCGACCCATGTTGTGGTGGATGATGAGCGACGGTTTGTGACGGGACAGAACCAGAATTCGGGATTGGAAGCGGCTCACGTGGTGACGGCGCTGCTTTCAGAGCGCCAGTAGTATGGTGGCCAAACTCCTGCGATTGCTGACGCTTTTAACTGGATTGCTTTTTACTCTGACGGGTGTGCAGTGGTGGGTGATGCCCGACGCGGTAGCGCCGCAATTCGGCCTCACGCTCGATACCGGTCTGGGCCTGAGCTCTCAAATTGGCGATATGTCGGCCTTTTTTCTGCTGCTGGGGTTTTGTGCCTTTATGGCGCTGGTGACCCGACGTGGGGTTTGGTACACCCCTGCAATAGCGCTTCTAGTGTTGACAGCAATAGGCCGGATCATCGCTTGGGTAGTGCACGGTGCCGCCTTTGCGACTGACCAAATCGCTCTCGAGCTGCTAGTGGCTGTTATCTACTGGCTGGCTGCCAGAAGCCTAACAACCAATTCAGCATTGAATGAGTAAGGCCCTCGGCCAGTGGAGGGTGATGTTGGCGCTTTTTTGCGCCGGCCTTGCCTTCGCAGCGAGCCCCAGCATTGAGGCCTCACTCGAAACCTCGCCACCGGCTGTCGCGGAGAGCAAGCGGCCCAATATCGTGCTTATTCTGGCCGATGACTTGGGCTTCACTGATCTCGGTTCCTATGGCAGTGAAATTCGAACTCCTACCTTAGACAGCCTGGCTGTAGAGGGTGTTCGCTTTTCTAATTTTCACACGGCAGCCAACTGCGCGCCGGCTCGTGCGATGTTGCTGACGGGTGTCGATAATCAGCTAGCGGGGGTGCCAAATATCCCCGAGATGCTTACCCCGGCACACTTGTCCTCCCTGAATAGCGGCGGAGCGCTGGGCAATAACGTGGTCACCGTTGCCACCCTGCTTGAGGGAGCGGGGTATCGGACCTATATGGCCGGGAAGTGGCACCTTGGCATGGCTCCTGAAAAGCGGCCGAGTGCCCGGGGCTTTCAACGGACGGTCGCTATGATGGACTCGGGCGCCGATCATTGGGAGCAGCGTCCTTACATGCCACTCTACGATCAAGCGAACTGGTTTGCCGACGGCGAGCGCTTCGACCTGCCTGAGGATTTCTATTCCTCGGAATTTTTGGTTGATGCGCTCATGGATTTCATTGCTTCCGACAGTAATCAGCAGTCTCCCTTTTTTGCCTATCTGCCTTTCATGGCGGTGCACATGCCGGTGCAGGCACCCAGGTCTTTTGTCACGCCGTATCTTGATACTTATACCGGGGGCTGGGATGAGCTGCGCCAGTCTCGACGCGAGAGAGCGGCGGCTCTCGGGATTATTCCCAAGGACAGCCCTATGGTGCGTATGTCCACGACCGTGAATTGGGGCACTCTAGATGAAGAGGCACAGGCCTATGAAGCGAAGCAAATGGCGGTCTACGCTGGTATGGTTGAGGCGATGGATGCGCATCTCGGCCGCTTTATCCGCTTTCTAAAAGATCGTGACCAATATGCCAATACGATTTTTATTTTCACCTCTGATAATGGCGCCGAAGCGTCGGGACCCGAGAATCCTCGGGTATTCCCACATAATGTTGGGCCCCGTCGCATGGGTTATAGGCTTGATTATGAAAGCTTGGGTGAGAAGGGCAGTTTCAGTTCCTTAAGCCCCAGTTTTGCCAGCGCATCGGCAAGCCCGCTGGCGTTTTATAAATTTTATGCGGGTGAGGGCGGGATGCGCGTACCTCTTATCATTGCCGGAGATGGTATCTCCAATGAGCAGCCTATCATTCGCGCTTTTTCATGGGTGACTGACATCACGCCAACAATTCTCTCTTTTACGGGCGTTGAACCACCAGGATCACGCTACGGGGGCAGAGAGGTCGAAGCGATGACAGGTCGCTCCCTGCGACCCGTCATAGCTGGAGAGGTGAGTTCAGTCTACGGTGATGCCGATACCGTGGGTTACGAATTGGCGGGCAACGGGGCTCTGTTTCAGGGAGACTACAAGGTAGTGGTTAACCAGCCGCCAGTGGGCGATGGGCGATGGCGCTTATTTAATATCACAGAGGATCCGGGTGAGGTCATTGATCTTGCTGCCGCTGATCCAGCTCGATATCAGCGCATGTTAGGTAGCTATCAGGAATACATCGCTACACACGGTGTGATGACCTATCCGGAGGGTTACTCCCCGCTGGGTCAGGTATTAGATCGAGCGCTACGAAAAGAGTTGGGCAAACCCCTGCTAGTTTTGCTGGTGACGCTATTAGTTGTGCTGCCATTTTGGGTGGCTAGCCGACTCACTCACTCTTCCAGACCAAAGTCGAAGCGATGACTGCTATGCATTATCTCTATGCCATGCCTCATTCCCTTTACTCGGGGAGAGCGCGGGCCTATCTCATCAAAAATCACATCCCCTTTGAGGAGCGCTCAACTGGTCACGAAAGCTTCAAACGTGATGTCCTACCCGAGGGCAAGCTGCCAACCATTCCGACATTGGTGACCCTTTCGGGGGAGGTGATTCGTGACGGCGCGGCGATAATGGCCCATTTTGAAGAGCCTGCCGGCTGGCCCAACTTACCCAGCGGTCCAAGACAGCGAGCCCTGGCCTTGCTACTCGACGTGGTGGGGACAGATGGCCTGTTGCGGCCAGCCATGCACTACCGCTGGAACTTTCCCGAAGCTAACCAGCATTTTGTGGCGTTTCATTTCTTGCATTCTCAACGGGAGACTCCAGAGCGACAGGAAAAGACTGACGCAATGATGAATCGAATGCGCCATGCGGCGCAGGTTTTCGGCGTGAATCCCGAGACATCGCCGCTCGTGGAAACCCTTTACCTCGAATTTCTTGCAGCACTCGACCGGCACTTTGAGCAAATGCCTTATCTCTTTGGGTGGCGACCCAGCATTGGGGATTATGGGCTGCTCGGCCCTCTCTATGCCCACTTGGGTAGAGATCCATACCCAGCGGCGATCATGCAGCAACAGGCTCCGCGGGTCTTTCGTTGGGTGGAGCGGATGAATCGACCTGATGATGATATGCCGGAATATTTTGAGCCAGGGGAAGGTTTTTTGGCCAACGATGACATCCCTGACACCTTGATCCACCTGCTCCAGCTACTGGCTGAGGACTTTGCCCCGGAGACAGAAGCCGCGGCTGGCACCATTAATCGGTTTTTAGAGCGCAGTGCGCCCACAGCTGGTGATGTCGCCGTGGGTCGGCTCGCAGAAGCGCCGGGGATGGCGGAGTTCCTTGTTCGGCGCACAAAAATCAGCGCGCTTGCACAGCCCCACCGATTTTTCCTGCTTCAACGGATGCAAGATACCGTTGACGAGATGGCCGAGCCTGATCAACAGGCAGTGCTAAGCCTTCTCAAACAGTGCTCGCTCGAATCAGTTTTAGAAAGCCGGCTGTCCCGACGAATTACACGTCGGGAAAACCTGGAGGTCTGGGTCTAGGCGCCTTAGGTTTTCAGAAGCTGTAGCGCAGCGTGACCCCATAGGTTCTGGGGGGCGCAAGGAAGAAGGCTTCCATACCCGACAACAGGAAGGGCAGCGCAGTCAGGGACGCATAGTTATCGTCGGTCAGGTTCTTACCCCACAGCGCCACATCCCAATGGTCGGTGCGCCAGCCAATTCTAGAATTGAGTAGCGTGCGATTGTCGACGTTGCTTTGTTGTGCCTGAGTGACTGAGGCGGTAGTGGTGTGATCGTCCATGTAGCTGTAGTCGGTCCGCCAGTAGCCGATGCCCTGTCCCATAGGAACAAACACGGTGGCCCCCAGATTCACGCTGAGTTCAGCCGTGAAAGGTAAGTTATAGCCGGCACTGGGTCCCTCGGTGATGTCGTAATCGTTCATATAGAGCAGCCCTGCGGATAGGCGCAGAAACTGAGCAGGTAGAGCCTCCAGTTGAAGATCCAGACCCGAGGTTTCTACCTTGGCCTCATTAGAGACGTAGGTGCCAAGGCCGGTAGGTAACTGCTGGTTGGATTGATAACCGTCTATCTCGGTGTCGAACCAGGTGGCATTGAGTCGAAGCTTCGAGTCCAGCAGAGTGGTTTTGATGCCCACTTCAACACTCGTGGTTTCTTCGTCGTCAAATGCCCGTTGCTCCTCCGTACCGTTTACCGAGTTGAACCCCCCCGACTTGGTGCCGGTAGCAGCGCTGGCAAACAGCATTATGTCATCGGACAGATTGAAGGCCGCTCGAAGCATCCAATCAGTGTTATCAACCTTGCGACTTAAGGTGGTATCGATAGGTGTGGAAACCGAATCCAAGAAAGAGGCGCCCAGAATGTCATTCGAGATTGCGGTAGAAAACGTCTGGCTGTAGAGGTCCGCTGTTTTTTCTTCCTCACTCCAACGCAAACCAGCCGTTACATTCAGGCGATCGGTTGCATGCCAGGTCGCTTGGCCAAAAAGCGCAATGGTTTCCGTGTTTTGCGAATACGCCACGGTCAAGTTGTCTCCGGGCTGAACCAAAAAGGGTAACGGGACCGGGAAGGGCAGGGGCTGCTGGCTGCCGATTGGGATCAGATCATCCCCCACAAAAACGAAGGGATCTTCGCCACCCCGTTCGGTGGTTTGATCAAGGTAAAAAAGCCCGACCTGGTAGTCAACCTGATCACCGATGGATGAGGTCCAGCGAAGCTCTTGAGACAGGCTGTCGCCGCCGAATGTGTCGTCAATGAGAGGCAGAATGTCGAGCTCAGAGCGATCTGGATCCGTGCTCATGACATAGTCATAGTCGTTCCACCCGGTTATCGAGGTGAGGTCGCCCGCCGCTCCGCTGTAGTTAATGGTAAGCATCATGGTGTCAGCAGACATCTCGAACTTGCTGGGAACATCCACGCTCACCTGATAATCGTAAGGGTCGTTCGCGTCAGGGGCCATACCGTTGGCAGCTAGAAAATCATTTACCGAGTCAGACTGAATTGAATCGGCACCACAGCAGGTGGTGTCGCGCTTGACTCGCGAAGCACTCAAGGTGACGTCGAGATCATCAGTGAGTTGCCAGAGCAGTTTGCCTTGAAGATTCCAATCATCGAATGCGTTGAGGTCAGCGCCCGCGGTATTGTCATAGAAGCCATTTTGCTGGTGGACGTTTCCCGAGATCCGAAAAGCCAGGCCGTCAGCAATCGGGCCTGACAGAACTCCCGTGTAGCGGTCGAGGCCATAGTTGCCCCGGCTTGCTTCAAAAGACCCCTCGAGATCTTCTTGATTCGGTGCTTTGGTCACGATACTGATCGCGCCAGCGTTGGTGTTCTTGCCATAGAGGGTCCCTTGGGGTCCCTGCAGAACTTCGATCCGTTCAATATCGGTAAGATCAGCCATGCCCAGTCCGGTGCGCCCAAAAAACATGCCATCCACAAACAGACCCACTGAGGGCTCTAGAGCTGGGTCTCTCTGGGCGGTACCGATTCCCCGGATGTTCATGCGCGCATCAAAGGGGGTGAGGTTGGTATTGATAGTGAGCGCAGGCGTCAAAATCGCAACATCGTCGGCGCTGTAGATACCGGCCTCTTCAATCGCCGCACTGCTGAACGCGGTGACGGTTACCGGCAGTTCCTGCAGGTTTTCAGCCCGTTTGGAGGCGGTCACGATGACCTCTTCGAGCGCGGCTGATTGAGCAAATGTAGTGTGAGTGAAACCGGTGATCGTCATCACGCTCACCGTGACGACCAAGGAAGATTTATTGATTGGGCTCTTCATGGATTCCTCGCTCTAAAACTTCTTTTTTATGTCGACGCATTCACTTTCTTATTGTTATGGCATAATATATGTCATAATATTGGGAGCAGTTTATAATTTTTGCTGCCCACTGGCAAGCGGTACGGTATTTGGGCTGGCTCGACAGCGCCAGCGACGGTTATCTTTTTACCGGCAAGCTAGAGTGGGTTTTTGAGGCGCTAAGCCTGGAGGGTCTTAACCAAGAAGATCTTCATAAGAGCGGTATCTGTTCCTCTGCCTTTAAGTGACGGGCATTGAAAAGCGGGTATGGCAACAACGAACGACGAGTGAAGTAAGTCTTAAGGAATAGACGGCATGAACGTATTACGTACCCCGGATGATCGCTTTGAAAACCTGATGAATTTTCCCTATCAACCTCACTACCTAATGATCGACGACGGTGAGGGTGGTGAGCTGCGTATTCACTACGTAGACGAGGGCGCTCGAGAGTCGCCGGTGGTGCTGCTGATGCACGGCCAGCCTGCGTGGTGCTACCTCTACCGTCATATGATCCCACTGTTGATAGAGGCCGGCTTTCGGGTGATAGCCCCGGACCTCGTTGGCTTTGGTCGATCCGACAAGCCCGCGCAACCCTCCGATTACACCTATGCGCGCCACGTGGCGTGGATGAGTGATTGGCTTACGAAGCTCGATCTTTCAGACATCACTGTTTTTTTCCAAGATTGGGGAAGTTTAATTGGGCTGCGCTTGGTGGCGGCTTATCCCGATCGCTTTAGTCATGTGGTGCTATCCAACGGTGGTATGCCAACGGGCCTCATACCCGAGGCTTTTGCGCCTGCGCTCAAGGCGGCTTATCAGGATTTGGAGGTCCCCTCTGTCAGTGAGCTAGGAATGCGCTTTGTTGATACCACGGGTATTCCGGGCTTCCTGTACTGGCGCAAGTTTGCGGCATGCAGTCCGGATATTGCGGCGCCGGGCAGCAGTGTTATCGGCGGGGTGATTGGCTCCAAACTTGCTGAAGGCGAGGTTGCGGCATACAACGCACCCTTTCCGGATCTCTCCTACGCCGCCGGTGCTCGCCAATTTCCATCGCTGGTACCGCTCTTTCATGACGAGCCTGAGGTGGCTGAGAATAAATTAGCTTGGGCGGTACTCGAGCAATTCGATAAGCCCTTTATGCTCGCGTTCTCGGATAATGATCCGGTAACGGCCGGAGGAGACAAGGCATTCAAAGAACGGGTCCCTGGCTGTCGGGGGGTTCAGCATCGAACGATTTCTCCCGCAGGTCATTTCGTGCAGCAGGACCAGCCCGAACAGTGCGTGCAGGCGATTTTGGACGTCATTGCCCACAATGCTTAGATACTAAAGACAGCAGACGAGGAGCCGCTGGGTGATCGATTATAAAAAAGAAGGTGGCGTTCACGTCATCACCATGACCGCCGAGGCCAGTACGATTTGCCCTGATTGGCAGCGGATAATGCTCGAGCACCTCGATACCGTTGAAGCTGATTGCGGTCAAGGTGCGGCGCTTGTGCTGGTGGGGGAAGGTAAGTTTTTTTGTAATGGTCTTAATTTGGAGGTGGTTGCGAAATTGGACGCCGAGGCCATGGGACAATTCGCGCAGCGCAGCGGTCAGATCCATAAACGTTTTTTAGAGTTGCCTTGTCCAACTGTCGCGGCGATCAATGGGCACGCTTTTGCGGCAGGAGCTTTTATGGCCTTGTCTTGTGACTATCGATTGATGCGGCAGGACAGAGGTTGGTTTTGTGTTTCCGAAATCGATGTAGGCGTGCCTATTCCAGCCAATATGATGGGTATTCTTCATGGCAAGCTGTTGCCGAATACAGTGAGGGACGCTGTGTTGACTGGGAAGCGCTACACCGCTGACGAGGCGATTGCTGCGGGTATTGTGGATGCTAAAGCTGAGGATGCTGAGCTCCTTGGCAAGGCGATCGAGCTGGCAGCGACGTTGGCGAGCAAGGAGCCTGGTATCTTCAAGGCGATCAAGCAAACCTGGATCAATCCAATCAGCTCGGCCTTTGAGAACTGAGATGACGCTGCTTGCTATTGCAAAGCGTGCGATCAAATGGATGCTTCTAGCCCTCATCCTGCTCTTGATTTTTATTCTCTGGCTAGGTTTTTTCTCCGCGCGCCCACCCTTGACCACAGACCCGGAGACTCTGGCAGGTGATGGCAGCACGCTAGACTATTGTGCGTTGCCTGTTTTGGACGGCATGGGAAAGCGCGCAGAAGATATTCCCAAGGGCAATACCCCGGGGTGCGGCTACGACTATTTTCCCCTGCCAATACTTGCGGAATGTGCCGAACCGCTGGTGTCAGGGGCTGACGATATACGCGGTCTGTGGCGGGGTATTTCAGGAGGGCACGTGGGGCACGTTGAACGCATTGAGCAGTGTGGCAGTCGGGTTGTGGTCACAACCTCGGGCGTTATTCATGACTATGGACCCAACAGTACCGGAGTATTGAACACGAATGATACCGAGGGGTCGGTACTCTTTTTGCTGGGAGAAAAAGAGTACTGCATGCGAAGCTCTGCCAGCATGATCTGGGAACAGGGCATCCTGAATTTCTATGCCTTCGGCTGGGGGCCTCTCGCTGTGCGGCGGTATCTGCAAGATGACCAGTTGGTTTGGGAATATGCCGATGGATCGGTTACTCATATGGAGCGTCTGTGTCGTTTGCCTGAGACCGAAAAAATTCCCCGGCAGCGCGGCAAGCGCTGGCAGATTTTCTAGTAACTCTCACCCCTGCGATTGATAGCCCGCGCAGAGAAGGTAAGCTAGCTCTCTGAGAGGGAGGCTGTGATGCAAAATACAGTGGTTTGGATTAACCGGGGCGATTATCGACAGACCCGGGTGGTCATGGCCGAAGAACAGCCCCTTGCTGATGGGCAGGTGCGGGTCGAAGTGGAGAAGTTTGCGCTGACGGCCAATAACGTCACCTATGCGGCGTCAGGGGATCTATTTGGTTATTGGCAGTTCTATCCCACAGGAGAGGATCCCTGGGGTTCGGTCACGGTGTGGGGCATTGCGCGGGTGCTTGAAAGTACTGCTGAGGGCATCGTTGAGGGTGAGCGGATTTATGGTTTCTTCCCCATGAGTCGCTATGTCACTCTCGAGCCGGGCAGCGTGGCTGAGGGCGGATTTGACGACGTGGCCTCCCACCGCCAGCCACTACCCGTGCTTTACAATCACTATGCTCGACTCGCCTCGGACTCTCCTGAGATGGCGTCTTTGGAGGACGCACGTTGTTTGTATTTCCCGCTGTTCATTACTGGCTTTGTGATCGCGGACTTGCTGAGTGATAACGACTGGTTCGGTGCGAGGCAGGTGCTTATCGGCTCCGCGTCGTCCAAAACGGGATTCTCGACAGCCGCCTTTCTGAAAGCGGCGGGTTTTGAGGGCAGGATTGTTGGTTTGACAGCTGAAGCAAACGTCGGTTTTTGTGAAGAACTCGGCTTTTACGACCAGGTGCTGCCATACGTTGAGGCTACGCGTGTAGAGAGTGAGCCTGCGGTCTTTATCGATATGTCTGGGGATGCCGAGGTGCGCTCCGGATTACATCAGCATCTTCAGGAAAATATGAGACGAAGTATCGTTGTGGGTGCGACCCACTGGCGCGATTTTGGCGCGAGCCTCAGTCCCCAGAATCTCCCCGGCCCGACCCCTGAAGTGTTTTTTGCTCCAGCCCAAATCGAAAAGCGGAACAAAGAGTGGGGGCCGGGGGTGATGATGAAGCGAGGGTATGAAGCCAGCGCTGGCTTGGCCTCATCGCTGACCGATACCCTCGCTGTTGAGTATCACAACGGCCCTGATGCGTTAATAGCGCTCTGGGGTCAAATGCTGGATAACAAAATATCGGGGCGCAGCGCTCTCATGCTGTCTTTATCCGAGCACTTCCAATAAAAGGGGACTCGTCGTGCAATTTGTCAATCATCTTTATCCCAATCAACGTCAGCTGGAGGGCTTTCTGGATCCTTCCTCCGAGGGCCCGATCGGCATGGTGAATTTGCTTCGCTTCAAGGATAAGGCGGAGTACGAGGATGGGCGTGAAACAAACCTATCCGGCAGAGAAGCCTATAATCTCTATGTTGAGGGGGTTACCAAGCTGCTGGCTCAGGTCGGCGGATACATTGGTTTTGTCGGCGACGTTGATCGTTTGGTGGTAGGTGAGATCGATGATCTTTGGGATGCAGTGGCGATTGCCTATTACCCTTCACGCAAAGCGATGCTCGACATGATGCAACTCGATGGTATGGGAGAGATTTCTGTTCACCGTGCGGCGGGCTTGATGGGCCAGTTAAATATCGAAACCGTTGGCATGGCCGGGGATTGGTTGGGCAAAACCGAGTAGTGTCGGAGAGAGCAATTGCCACTCAGTGAGTAACCCTCAGAACGTCGATTGTCGTTGAGCTCAGCAGCTTTAATTCCAGGGAGCGTTCCCCGTGGGATCTTTTAAGAGGCGCCGGGCTACCGTCATGCGGTGGACCTCATCGGGACCGTCGTAGATTCGAGCGTAGCGCGCCTCCCGATACATGAGCTCCAGCGGCGTGTCCTCAGTCACTCCGAGCGCACCATGGATCTGGATGGCTCGATCCACCACGTTGTGTAACATGCGCGCCCCCCAAAACTTGATGAGCGCAATTTCGACTCTGGCTTCATCGCCCTGATCGAGACGCTGAGCGGCGTCGATTGTCATCAATCGCGCGGCCTGAATTTCAGCGGCAGATTCGGCGATGTAGCGTTGAATTTCGCCTTTTTCTGCGAGCAAAGAACCGTGGGCGTAGCGTTTGTTGGCGTAGTCACACATGAGCTCAAAGGCACGCTGGGCCTGACCTAACCAACGCATACAGTGGAAGATACGTCCGGGTCCGAGGCGCTTTTGGGCGATGAGGAAACCCTTGCCACGCTCGCCCAGCAAGTTGGCCGCGGGGACACGAACATCCTTGAATTCAAGTTCACAATGGTTACCCAGCGTATCCCCCATGGTCCGAACCACCCGCTTGATGTGGTAGCCCGGTGTATTCGTTGGGACGATGATGGCGGAGAATTTGGAATGACGTTGTTCATCTGGCTCGGTTTCACAAAAGACGGTGGTGAAAGCGGCTTGATTCGCGCCTGTGGTGAACCATTTGTGGCCATTGATCACCCACTCATCCCCCTCGAGAACCGCCCGGGTTTTCATGAGAGTGGGGTCGGATCCCGCGACGTCTGGCTCCGTTAGGCCGACCGACGGATAAATGACACCCTCCACAAGTGGGTCAAGCCACTGCGCGCGCTGGGCTTTAGAGCCATAGAGATGAAGCATGATCGAATCCTGCATTGAAACAGAGCCCACGGCGAACATGCCGAAGTAGGACCGACCAATGATTTCGTTTAACAAGGCGAATTCCATGAGGGGCAGTCCGCCGCCA
>CAXPOA010000134.1:0-7418 GCA_964218505.1 Luminiphilus sp. | reverse complement strand
CCCGAGTTGGACCACCCCTCCGCAACCTGAGGCGGTCAATATTATCCTCGATCCCGGTTTGGCCTTTGGTACGGGCACTCACCCCACCACAGCGATGTGTCTGGGATCTCTGGATCGCTATGTCACGACGGGTATGCAGGTGATCGACTTTGGTTGTGGTACGGGCATTCTTGCTATTGCTGCCCTTAAACTCGGAGCACAGCAGGCGCTGGCGGTGGATAACGATCCTCAGGCGATCATCGCGACCACACAGAACGCCGAGCGCAATCAGGTAGCCAGCCAGCACTTGACGGTTGCTCTCCCCGAGGACGTTTCGTGGGCCCCCTTTCAGGGGACTGCCGATATTGTGGTAGCCAATATTTTGGCGGGTCCGTTAGAGGCCCTGGCCCTCCAGTTAAAAAGCCTGGTCAAACCGGAGGGTCGACTCATTCTTGCTGGTTTGCTGACTGATCAGGCCGAAGCATTAATCGATGTTTACGCGCCCGACATTGAGCTCACGGTCGAGCAGGAAATCGAAGGATGGGTATTGCTTGGTGGCAAGCGGCGCTGACTTTCTGGGCTGCGATCGTTAGCCCTGAGCAAGCAGTTCCCTGAGATCGATAAGCGCGGCATTGGCTCGGGAGATGTAGTTCGCCATGACCAGCGAATGATTGGCCCACAATCCAAACCCGGACCCGTTCAGAATCATGGGGCTCCACAGGGTGTGCTGGGTCGCTTCAAGCTCCCTAATGATCTGTCGCAAGCTGACGCTGGCGTTCTTTTTGTCGAGCACGTCGGCAAAATCAATCTCGGCCGCTTTTAGGAAATGAATCAGCGCCCAGGCAGCGCCGCGGCTCTCGTAAAAAACGTCGTCGATTTCACTCCAGGGTGTTTGAACATCAATTTCCATCGCATCGGCGGTCGATGCTGCAGCGGCTGGGTCACCCGCCAAATCCGTATTGATGCGCCGCTGTCCCACGCTCGCTGACAAACGTTGGGACAGACTGCCCAGTCGTTTTTCCACCATACTTAACCAGTAGCTGAGGTTATCGGCGCGGGCATAGAACTGAGCGCCCCCCTCATTTTTGACAGGAAGTCGGTCGACGTAGGCTTGAAGGTAGCGCAGGGCTGCTCGGTACTCTCGCTCAGTAGAGGGTAGCACCCAACTGTTTGACTGAAAGTTGATGCGTGGTTCAGCGAGGGTCAGGTCTACGTCTTCTTTGGACTGGGATTGGGACCGGCTTAACACCTCTCGTAATGCTCTCGCGAGATCCCTCGATTGGATCAGCGCGCCGTATTCCCAGTTGGGCATGTTGTCGAGAAACACACCGGGCGGAAAAATATCGTTGTGCAGGTAGCCGCCAGTTTTTGAGAGCAAGGTGTCGATGACACCAATGAGTGAGGCTGTGGTCGCAGTGCCTCGCACGACCGGCTGATTGCTGCGGGCTGCCTCAGACTCTGCCCGTTGTCGGATGTCAAAGAGGTCGGGTGCAATACTCCACCACATCCCGACTCCGCTGATAACCAGCGCCAGTATCAGTAGAGCTCCGCCGATAGCTTTAAGCGGAACGCTGCCGTCTCGCAAACCTGTCAGCAACAGGGTGTCCTTGAGTTGTTGAACGAAACGTCCTGTTTTATCGCTCAATGCCATACCGAGGCGCTCCTTGCTCTCTTAATGGGCGTGATGATGATGCATGTCCATCGTTGCGGGGGCCTGTCTCATGACAGGAGCTTTTGTGCATGCCTCCTTAGCGGTGGTCTGCACGCATAAGGCCACGTTTGCACCCTCGCTGGGCATGGTGGCTACCCCCATGATCATCAGGTGGGCCCCACCGGGTGTCAGCGTGAGGGACTCACCGGCCTCGAGGGTGATACTCGCCATAGGCTGCATGCGCACGGCGTCATCAACCGTGACGGTCTCGTGAAACTCGACCTTGTCTGCGAAGGTCACACTGGCCCCTAGGATGGTGGTAGGGCCATCGCTGCTATTGATGATTTTTCCGTAACCCGCGGTCATGGGTTGCCCGGGTGGCATTGCTCGTATCCAGAAGCTTTCGAGGTTTATCTGGGCCTGAGCCGAGAGAGTGATACCCACACCCAAGATTGCCATAACAAACCAAGACAGGCCGACGCCGAGGATAGGTCTGCTTTTTTGGGGTGAGTAGGACATAGGTTTTCCCTTCGCCATTAGTCAGTGTTGAAGCAGGCGCGTCCGGTGGAGGACCCTATTAGCACAGGTGTCTCAGGAACCCCCCGCCACGCGGACCAGCGCTTCCCGCATCATAGCAGTCGTGAGCAATTGGGGCAGGATAAAGGGGGCACCTTTTCCGGTTGCTGGGTACATCACGTAGAGGGGAATGCCATTGCGGCGGTGACTCCGCACGAATTTCCCAATGTCCTCATCGTAATCGGTCCAGTCCGCGACCATGTAAGTGACCCCGCTGGCCCGAAATTGTGCACGCATCTCCTCCGTAAAGAGGACCGCCTGCTCATTGGCGATGCAGGTAATGCACCAATCCGCGGTGACATCGACAAAGACGGGGTTACCGGCGTTGCGCAACTCTTCCAGTGCTGCGGGTGACCAAGCCACCGTCCCCTCGCGCGGGCCTGTGTCGGCACTGGCGTCCTGACCACGAACGGTGGCCAATCCAAGGGCCAGCGCGATACTCCCAATAGCAAGGGTTTTTCGAAGGGCAGATCCGCGGTAAAGCCACAGGCCCAGGGCCAGCAGAACCAATCCCGACAGTGCCGCTGCCATGGTATCCACACCACTCTGTTTGCCCGCGACCCACAGCAACCACACTGCGGTGGCGTACAGGGGAAAGGCCAAAACTTCTTTCAGGGTTTCCATCCAGGGTCCGGGCTTTGGCAGGGCTTCTCGGGCAAGACGGCTGTAGCTAAGCAATACCATGGGCGCTGCCATACCCACACCAAGGGCTACGAACACCAGAAGCGCAATGGTCATGGGTTGAGTCAGTGCAAAACCCAGAGCACTTCCCATAAACGGTGCGGTACAGGGACTTGCCACCACCACCGCTAGCACCCCGGTAAAAAAACTGCTGCGGGCACCTTGACCGCTAGTGAGGGCATTGCCCACATTCATCAAACCTGAGCCCAGCTGCACTACCCCTGACAGTCCCAGGCCCATGGCAGTGAAAAGATAGGCGAGGGCGATAACAAAGCCAGTGGATTGCAGCTGAAATCCCCACCCGATCAGTTGCCCCATGGACTGGAGGCTGATCAGTGAGACAGCGATGCCCACAAAGCTCACGACCACCCCCGTCAGGTACCACCAGGCGTGACGGTGATGGGACCCCGCGTCGCCGGTGGCAAAGCTCAGGACCTTTAGCGACAGGATAGGAAAAACGCAGGGCATGGCGTTCAAGATGACGCCACCGAGGAAGGCGAAGACAAGAGCGCTCAGCAGGGTGATGCTGTCCAGATCGTTGCTCGACGGTTGCGAGACCTCAGTGATTGGAGAAGTCGTCGCGGTTTGAGCAATCTCGGGTTCGCCGGGATTTATTGATCCGGTCGCGCCGTCGACACTAAAGACTTCGGTGTGGGGTGGGTAGCAAAGACCCGCATCGGCACAGCCCTGAGACGTGACCGCAAGACGGGTTAACCCGAAAGGTCGCTCCGCAGATACGCGCAGATCGGCGTAATCGTAGTAGACCTCCACGTCCCCAAAAAACTCATCGGTTTTTGCCAGTGCAGGGGAGTAGGTCAGCTCAGTCCCTATTTCCCCCTGGGCATCAGCCATGGTGACTTTGAAGCGGTGTTGATACAGATAGTAAGCGGGCTCTATTTGCCAATAAAGGCGAAGGGTGGTGGCATCGACCTGTTCCACTTCCAGGTGATATGCCTCTTCTACGGGTAGAAAGTTATTGGACTCCTGCACCAGTGCGCTGAGCCCCTGGCCTAAGGCAGTTAGGGAGCCAACCAGACCTACTACCGCAACTAGCAGGGGCAAAATCGAGCGGCGCCATGCCGCGAGTGGAGAGCTACGGCCCATCGGTGCTAGTCGGTCTTTCGGTACCGTAGACGGGTGCCGTGATCGAGTGACAAACGAATCTCCTCGGGACTTAATTCGCTGGGGAAATAAACCCCGGACACTTTGGCGTCCATCAAGCTCGCGCCCTCGAGGTTGGTTTCCCGAAAATCGATACCCGAGAGATCGGCGTTTCGAAAGTAGGCATCGGCAAAGTTGAGGCCCCGGGCATTCATCTTCCTAAGATCCCGGCCCCGGTAGTCGCCACTTCTGAGGTGACTCGTGTCCATGCTGTCTCGGTTGGCGTTGAAGGCATCTACATCCTCATGCCTCAGCATCTGATAAAGCGGATCGGTTTTGACCGCGGGTTTGATGTCCTGTTCAGTGCTCATGATGGATCACCTGTTATGGTCGTAATGTGTCTACGTGGATTTCTGGCCATTACGCTTCAATCACCAAAAAACGCGTGACGAAGGGCTCGGTATTCGTCGGCCTTCAGCCGCGGGCCGAAGTATTTTACTACTTCACCCGCCGCACGTACTGCAAACTGCGCGGCGCGCTCGTAATTCTCGCCTCGAGAGAGCCCGTACAAAAATGCCCCCGCAAACATATCCCCGGCACCGTTGGTATTCACAGCCTTGACCGCGTGTGCAGGGACCTCAACCGTATTGTCACCATCGAAGGCAATGACTCCATCAGCGCCGCGGGTGATGACAAAGCTGCCGGCGACTTTTTTAATTGTCTCCGCGGCGTCGGCCAAGTTATCGGTTTCTGCCCACTCCAGTGCCTCCGCCTCATTGCAAAACACCAGATCAACCCGCTCGCCGACCAGCTGCTTCATGTTGTCGCGAAAGAACTGGACCATGCCCGGGTCGGAGAAGCTTACCGAGGTCTTCACGCCGTTGGCTTCGGCCACTGCGCGTGTATGTAGCGCAGCGGCAAGGCCTGTGGGTGAGCTGACCAAATAGCCCTCGAGGTAACCCCACTCGGATTCAACGATGGCGCTGTCGTCGACCTCATTGACCGACAACGTCTCCGATACCCCAAGAAAGGTGTTCATGCTGCGTTCGGCATCGGGTGTAATGAGGACCAGACACTTACCGGTGGTCCCCGCGCCGCGGTTGTCAGCGAGGCAGTGGGCAACCCCGGAGGCCTCCAGATCGGCAAGATAGATATCCCCATCCCCATCCGCGGCGACCTTACAGCTCATAAACGTGGGCGCGCCAAATAGGGCTGTCGCAATCATGCTGTTACCGGCACTTCCCCCTGATGCGTGGCTGGCACGAATTAAATGGCCTTCCAAATACCCCAGTAGTTCCTCCTGCCGGGCTTCATCCACCAGCGTCATCATGCCTTTATCTACGTTCATGTCACCAAGCTCGGCATCGCTGACCTGAATTTCCGTGTCGACGAGAGCGGCACCAATGGCATAGGCGGCGTATTTCTTCACGCGGGGGTCCTTTTTACTGAGGAGGAAGGCTCCGAATGATACCTGAAACCGGCGACCGAAGAGATTGGCACTAATTACCCGATCTATACATTTTTGACATCCAGATCGAGTCGTCCTCGACAAACCCCTGGCGTTGATAGAAGCGGCGAGCGGCGGTATTCGGTCGTTCGGTTTCCAGAAAGATGACCTTGAGCTGATAGGGAGCAAGGGCACGCAGAAGCTCGGGGAAGACCCGACTGCCCAGGCCCGTCCCCTGGCGGCGCAAATAAAACTCGTCAATAAGTCCTTCGCGGCCACCGGATTCAATACTGTAGCCCCAGGTGACGATGCTATAGCCAAGTGCATTATCTAGGCGCTGATTGGGTGGCGAGGCAGTGTCTGTTGCCTGTTCGATCAGGTAAACCACGCCAAACTCGTCAGAGACCAGCAGGGGCCTGAGCGCCAGTTCCACCCGATCGGGGTCAAACTCGTGGTGATCGAGCTGGCAAAATTCCTCGATGAGACGAGTGACGAGGGTTGCATCGTCGGTGTCTGCTCGACGTAAAGTAAACTCAATAGTGCAGTGGTCAGTGGACATGATGCCGCCAGATTCCAAGCCATGTAGACTGCCAAGCTTACCGTGACTTACAAAGTCCGTGACAGACAAAGAAGGGTGAACGCAGAGTTCATCGCGATAGAGGACGCTTGGTGATTGCCAACGACATCATTCCCCATCTTCGTGACTTTCAGCGACCGGAACTCAATCAGGGTTCGACTGTTCGTAAGGCGGCCGTCGCCATTGCCCTCTCCGAGGGAAGCGATGGCGTCGAGATGCTGATGATCAAACGCGCGGTGCGAGAAGGCGATCCCTGGTCGGGTCATATGGGCTTTCCCGGCGGCCGGCGGGATCCCGATGATGCAAGCTGCCTGGCTTGCGCCACGCGGGAGACCCGTGAAGAGATCGGTCTCGATCTCGATGAACATGGTTCGCTGCTTTGCGAGCTGAGTGACGTCAATACGGGCTGGCGCCCCGATCGTCCCGAGATGCTTATCGCGCCCTACGTCTACTGGCTAGAGCGGGTGCCATCGCTCACGCTAAATCATGAGGTGGATGATGTGGTGTGGGTGCCCATGGCTTTCCTGCGAGATACGAGCAACCGACAGGCCCTCCAATGGGAGTGGCGGGGTCGGGCGATCGAGTCCGATGCCTACTATTATCATGACAATCAAATCTGGGGGCTGTCTTTGATGATGATCGACGAACTGCTGGGCATTTTGCCAAAAGCTTAGTTGTCCAAGGCTCAGTCTTTCGGATAAGGATCCTGGCCCCGCAACAAGCTTTTGGTATCCAACAGAAGCTCACGCGCCGCGGGGTCTTCCTGTGAGGCTTCCTGCAAACTCTCGATCGGGAGCGAGCCATCAAGGTAGCTGTTAATGAGATCAATCAACACAGGATTCATCTTGGGGTTGTAGGCCCAGCGCGGCATGTCGGGCAACAGATTGCCCGTGGCGGTCTTGCCGTAAACCTCCAGAAAATAACCTCCGCAGGCAGATAAGGCGTAGTCTCCAACCCGCCCAAAACTTTGATTGGGGGTTGAAGGATCAAACCCTCCTTCGGGCAACGCAGTGATTTTTTCAAGCGCCAGCATCCATCGGCTTCCCAGGGGAAACTTCTCGGGTGGTGGCCGGCAGTAATCGCCGGTCTTGGTCCATACCCGGATGGTAGTGAGCCAATCCGGCCCGAGCGAGACTTGCTCGATGTTTAGGTCCACCGCATTGCCGCGTGCAGTGGCTACTTCCCCCACGACCACAAGATCCGATGTGGGTGCCACATCGGTGAAGCTTCCTTGCCAAAGACACTGACAGGATTCCGGTGCTTCGTTGGCGACAACGTCTAGCGAGGGAGCTGCGAGGATCAGGCCTGCGAGGACCGTTAACACCGTGTAGAGACGACAGTGCTCCCGCAGCTTCGTTCGCAGAGGCGTGGTCTCCAGCGGCTTCTTGTGTGGAGTGTTGGACTGC
>CAXPOA010000133.1:0-4077 GCA_964218505.1 Luminiphilus sp. | reverse complement strand
CAGCACGATCACGCGCTCGTCGCGCGCCATCTCCTGATGGAGGGTTTGATTAATCGCTTCGCGAATCGACATTTTCATCACTGAAGCCTCCCCTCGTAGTGGATGTACACGTCTGTGTAGAGCTTATCGGGAGTAGGATCGGCCGCCGCATAGGCCACCTCAAAGCCTCGGTCGATCTCGGCCAGAATGGCAGCATCGATTTCGGCGATCTTTTCCTCGGTCAACGCAGCGGCGCGCGGATCCGCAAGGAAGCGCGGTATTGGGTCGCTTACAGCACGCTCTGCTTCGAGTTCGGCCTGATCTCGATAAGCCTGAGCATCTCCCTCGAAGTGGCCGTAGTAACGATTGCACACCGCCTCGATCGCCGTGGGACCGCCGCCTTCCCGGCCGCGGGTGATTGCCCGCAAGCAGGCATCGTACATCGCAAAAAAATCGCTACCGTCCACCACCTCAGCGGGCATCCCATAGGCACCTGCGCGCTCCGCAATGCGTCCGTCGGGCTTCGGGCTCTTGGTGAATTCGGCGTAACGATTGTTCTCGTACATAAAGATCATCGGCAACTGCAGCACCACGGCCAGATTCAGTGCCTCGGCAACCGTGCCTTGATCAGACGCACCATCACCGATGAACGCCAAAGAAACCGCACCGTTACCCAATGTCTTGGCGGTGAGTGCAGCACCCGCGGCAATCGGTGGGCCACCCCCCACAATGGCGTTGGCGCCCAGCATGCCCTTGGACATATCGGCGATGTGCATCGACCCACCCTTGCCATTGCACAGGCCGTCCTCTTTACACGCGAGCTCCAGCAGCATCGCCTCGATTTCACAGCCCTTGGCGATGCAGTGGCCGTGGCCTCGATGGGTGCTGGCAATGTAATCCTCATTGGTCATATCAAGACAGGCGGCGACCGCGATCGCCTCCTGATTGCGATAGATATGAATAAACCCGGGCAGTTTCCCCTGCTGGTATTCGGAGCGCATGCGCTCCTCAAACTCCCGGATGGTTTTCATCAGCCGATAGGCTTTCTCCAACGTATGGACTGGGTAATCCATTGCTAACCTCTCCCATGGACTTTGCTTATTGTTTATCGCTCCGATTTGAGCCCGTGTGGCAAGCTATCACGAAGCATTAATCTATTTACCTCGATGGTAAACCGATTTAATCCCGACCATCGACCGCAATGGAGAGTAGCCTGCTAAGTACACACGCGAACAAATATCCGAGCGTTTCACCCCCCAAGCAAGAGACTGCTCGAACGGAATTTCAAGCGGCAACATAAGGCACCGGTATTGGCGAAGCATGCCCGGCGTTAAACTCAGTGGCAAAAATGAAGACCCCCGGTAGTGCGGGGGTCTCGATAATTTTAGAAAGAAAAACCGACTCTCACGCCTATCTCTCGAGGAGGTGCGAACCGGGTGAAATTCCACAAGCCCGCCACCGCATTAGCAGACTGGCGCCACCGTTCGTCCGTCAGGTTCTTTCCATAGGCAGTAACACTCCATGCATTCTGAGGGCTGTCCCATCGGACATATGCGCCCACGAGGGTCCGCTCTTCTACCTGAGTATACTGCTTAGTCCTCAAAACCCCTGGCGCTTGCGCATCAGCAGGGTAGGGTTGCGTTTCCATTTCACCCTGATGATGCACACTGCCGTTCAGGGTGACCATGCCGCCGGATTGTAGATCTATGGAATAGGTCGCTGCCAAGCCATAATTAAGCTCGGGCGAGAATGGCACCGTCATTCCTGACAAATCAACTCCAGCCCATTGTTGAGAGGTCGCTTCTGTCGGAGTGAATGAAGTGTAGTTGTGCTTTAGAGTGCCCAGATTGAAGTCCACCCTAAAATTCTCAGTGGGCACATAGGTCAGCTCAACCTCGACGCCGTAGGCTTCAGTATCGCCATCGTTTACTGCCAAAGTTTCCTGGAATTGGTTGCCGGCAGCATCATAGATAGTAACCACTTGGCTTCGTTGCAGACTCTCATACTCGGTAAAGAAGCCCGCGACGTTCAAGCGCATGGTGCCATCCATGAGCTCGCTCTTCACTCCAACTTCAAAATTGTTGTTCTCCTCTGCTGCATATGGCTGACAAGACAGCACAGAGCCACAGGTCTCAGAAAATCCGCCCGCCACAAAACCAGTAGCGTAACTCGCATAAATCATCGCATCATCAGAAAGATCGTGATCTATCTGCGCTCGCCACGTGGTTTTCGTCCATTTTTTACTGCTGACCACATTGGTACCAAAGTTATCATCAGACAACGGATTAACATGAGGCCCCTCATATTGGGAAAGTAAAATAGCACTGCTGAATGGATTGGCCGCGGTGCCAAACTGGAGGCGCTTAAAATCTTTCTCGTCTGAGGTGTACCTGATGCCTGCCGATATCGAAGTTCGATCGGTAAGGTCAAACGAACCATCGAGGTAGGCTGCATAACTTGTGCGATCTTGATCAGAGGCCTGAATGTCAAGACCGCCACACTCAAAATATTCTGCGAAGGGCAACCCGCCGCATTAGCCGCTTTCGCGGAAGCAGAGTGTAGCTGGTAAACGGGTAAGTTATTGGCAAGGGCGACAAAGCCCAAATCACCAAAAACAACAAAATCAACGTCGTCGGTGTAATAAGCGGCACCCGCGACAAAGTTGAGAGGCCCATCAAAGTTTGATGTAAACCTGAATTCCTGTTGCGTTTGCTCCCGCTGGCTATTTCGACTCGCGTCGTAGAGCGATGTGTAAGCCTCACCTGTATAAGTACTGGCAAGCACTTCGTCTTGGTCCCGCATGCCCGTAATTGACTTCAAGGTAAACTTGTCGAAGTTAAAGGTCATCGTCAGATACAAGCCATCTGCATCGATCTGATGACCGGCGGCGTTATTCACTGCGACCGTATTGTTGAAAGACTGACCGGTAACTAGCGGATCATTCCAGCCCCCGTCCACTATCCCTGGAAAGCCCAAGAGGGGGAACAAATATCCCTCATCCCCGGGCGTTTCATTCGTCGCAGCAACAGTATCTGACTCATCCTTTACGTACTCATATGTAAAGTCTGCTCTAAAAAAGTCGTTGGGTTCCCAGGCAACTTTAAATTTGGCGGCAAGGACGTCCTTTCCACCAATCTTCTCGCCATTTCCTACTGTAGGGTAATCGGACAAGATGGCGGCGGTCAGGTCTGGATCGCCGCCACAAGCGAAGCACAAAATATTTCCGAGATTCGGCTTTCCATTCGAATAGTAGCCATCAGACTCATCCTGAATAATCGCGATGCGCGCAGCTAAAGTATCGCCGATCGGCACATTTAGCCCCAGACTCACTTTCGTAACGTCGCCATCATTGCTTGCGTACTGACCGTACTGAGCATCCACTTCACCAAAAAACTCCCCCAACTGAGGCTTCTTGGTTGTGATATTAATTGCGCCCCCAGTTGTATTTTTACCGAATAGCGTCCCCGCTGGCCCGCGAAAAACCTCTACTTGATCAACGTCAAACAACTCAACAAACTGTGACTGCACGTGGTTGAAAGCAAAATCGTCTACTGTCACGCCAACCGACGGGTCTTTCGTAACCAAGATCGAAATGAAACCCGTACCTCGAATACCGCCACCAACAGCATTAAAGCCGTTCTGCTGAAGGATATTGACATTAGGTGCCAACTCGGTGACCGCAGTCACGTCGGTGATAAAGGAGTTCTTTATTTGCGTGTCAGTGAGGGTAGAAACTGACAACCCTAGCTCTTGCTGTGCAACCGCTCGTTTGGTCCCCGTCACCACAATCTCTTCAAGGGCCAGTGACGAGGTAGCGGCCTCATCATCCTGAGCGATTGAAGGCAGCGCGTGCAATGCAAAGGCAACTGCAACGGACAGTCCGGTCGTTAGGGCGGGAAAACGCCCAGTCACTGTTTTGCTCATCATGGCATGAATTCCTATATTTTTTTGGTGTGGATGACGCACGCAAGCTGCATGGTCTAGAGACTTTTGCAGCCCAAATTGATCGTTAGCCGCTGGCTTGCTGAACATCAACAAGTTTCAGAATACTGCTAAAGTATTGTCCGTACAAGGACCCCACAAATGGCAACAACCGGG
>CAXPOA010000132.1:0-11028 GCA_964218505.1 Luminiphilus sp. | reverse complement strand
CTGGCTCAAGCGCAGTCAAAATCTCAACCCGCTGCCCCGTCTCGAGGATCGTCGTCAAGGGAACCAGAACACCGTTTACTTTTGCACCTCGGCAGCGATGACCCACCTCGGTATGCACGTGATATGCAAAATCGAGCGGAGTCGCTCCATAAATCAGGCTAACCACATCACCTTTTGGTGTAAAAACGTAAACCCGATCCTGCGCCGATTCAAAGCTAAATTGCTCCGCCAGCTCAGCGTCATCACCGCCGGCTTCATGCCATTCAAGCACCTGTCGTAGCCAGGCCAACTTTGCCTCATAAATACCGCCTGAACTGCCCTGCTTGTCGCTGCCCTTGTATCGCCAGTGGGCACACACGCCCAGCTCTGCTTCTTCATGCATGCGGCGGGTGCGTATCTGAATCTCAAGAATCTTTCCCTCAGGCCCAATCACCGCAGTGTGCAGTGACCGGTAACCGTTCTCTTTGGGATTGGCAATGTAATCGTCAAACTCATTCGGAATATTTCGCCACATGCCGTGTACAATCCCGAGAGTTTGGTAGCAATCGGCTACATCCTGAACCAATATTCTCAGCGCTCGAATATCGTGGACCTGCGAGAAACCGATCCCTTTGCGCTGCATTTTACGCCAGATGCTGTAGATATGCTTAGCACGACCAGCAAGTTCAAAGTCGATGCCCGCCCCCGCCAGCACGTTCGTAAGGTCCGCTTTTACTCTGTCGATAAAGCGATCACGGTCTGCTCGGCGGCCATCAAGTAATTTCGCAATGCGATGATATGGTTCCTCGTGAGTGTAGCGAAATGAAAGGTCCTCTAACTCCCACTTGAGATGACCAATGCCCAGTCGATGGGCCAGTGGCGCGTAAACACTGAACACCTCGCCGGCAATACGTTGACGCTGTGTGTTGCTCGCTTTCTTTAGCCCCCGCATGGCGACGGTTCTCTCTGCTAGCTTTATGAGAGCAATCCGGACGTCATCCACCATAGCAACCAACATGCGGCGAACATTGACATTGGGTGCGGCTGCCTGACCAAGTACTGGTTCATCCCGGATATCTGTCAGTTCGCTGACCGCCGCCATTCGCAGAGCTCCCTCCACCAAGCTAGCGACCTTTGGTCCAGTCCTTCGCTTCAGGTCACTCATCTCCAGCCGCTGCTCACGAACCGACCGATAGAGCATTCCAGCCACCAGCGCATCGGTGCCCAAACCAAGCTCCGCCAGAATTTGTGCGACCTCCAGCCCGACGGCGACCGGTGCGGACCGGCCCACCCAATCGCTGGTAGCACCACCCGGCGCTGAGGACAGCTCCCGAAGCAAGGCAGCGGCACCAACAAGTCGATCTATATCCCGAGATTCTGAGCCTTGAGGCAACGCTGAGAACCATACAGCAAAATCGGCCTCGGTCATTGCACCGGTATGTGGTAGAGAGCGGATTTGTACCATCTGCCGGGCTACTCCTCGTATTTACCCGAGGACAAATAGCGATCACCACGATCGCAAACGATGGCAACGATAGTGGCGTTGGAGATCTCTTCAGATAACGTCAGGGCAGCACTTACCGACCCACCGGAGGAAACACCTGCGAAAATACCCTCCTCTCGAGCAAGGCGCCTCATCATACGTTCAGATGCTTCCTGGCTTATATCGATAACGCGATCAACCGCAGCTGCGTCAAAAATAGTAGGACGATATTCCACCGGCCAACGCCTGATACCGGGTATTTGCGAGCCATCCATAGGCTGCAAGCCAATAATCTGGATCGCCGGATTCTGCTTTTTAAGAAAAGCGGATACGCCCATGATCGTTCCGGTCGTGCCCATTGAGCTTACAAAGTGGGTAACCTGCCCTTCAGTCTGACGCCAAATTTCAGGCCCGGTTGTTTTGTAGTGCGCAAGAGGATTATCTGGATTGCCGAACTGATTGAGTACTTTGCCCTCGCCACGACTTTCCATGGCCAGAGCCAGGTCACGCGCGCCTTCCATCCCCTCTTCTGATGAAACTTCAATCAATTCGGCTCCGTAAGCTGCCATCGCCCACTTACGCTCAGCAGTCATGTGCGATGGCATGACGAGTATCATGCGATAACCCTTGATCGCCGCTGCCATGGCCAGAGCAATGCCCGTGTTACCGCTGGTGGCTTCTATAAGCGTATCGCCGGTAGAAATATGCCCTCGCCGTTCTGCCTCAGCAATCATGCTCATGGCCGGCCTATCCTTCACTGATCCCGCCGGATTGTTGCCCTCCAGTTTTACCAACACGGTATTTGTGGTGTCGCCCGGCAAGCGCTGGAGCCTGACCAAGGGGGTTTCACCTATGGTGTGTTCTATAGTGGGATAATCAGGCACGAAGCTGTCCGGCTAGAATGAATCGAAAGACGAGAATTATACCTCCTTCTGGACAGAGGCTCATGACTCATCCAGCGGGGACGCAACTCTCTCGCGGGCGATAACCTGACCGCTCAGGAATTGTCGCAAAAGCTCTCTACTCTGCAAGGAGCGACCCGACAGCTGATGCGAGAAAGCAAGCCTGGTTACCTCCCGCAGCAGGCGAAATTCCTCAGCGTCAACAGTACTGCCCTCAAGCCATCGCTGTAGTGATAGTAGCGACGCCCCCTTAAAAGACTGGATCGCCCCACCGTCGTTTTCATCTCCTTGCTTAAAATGACGTCTCAAAAATCCCTGCTCAGGATCAAACCGGTAGTGCTCTATGGCAAGGACAGGATCTCCAAACGCATCAGTAGCAAAGGAGATCCCATAGCCCATTGTTTCAAGTAGCAAAAACTCAAAGCGCCGCAAGGCATCAATGTCATCACTCTGCTCAAGTCTGTTTAGGAGATCGCCGTAGGCAGAAAAAAGCTCAGGTAAGGGTTCGTATCGCGGCAAGCATTTGCTCAACAGCTCATTCAAATACAACCCAGAAAATACTCTTTTACCTTCCAAAGGAACTCTCGCACTGGCCGCCTCAACCTTGCGTAAGGTCTTTAAATCACCTCGTCCAGAGACCTCCACAAGCAAGGGAGAGAATGGTTGTAGCAAGCCTGCAAGACTTCCTCCACGTTGTTTTCTCCGTGCTCCACGCACGACCACACCTACGCGGCCTGCGCTTAAAGTAAAAAAATCGAGAAGAAACCCATTGTCACCATAGGGGCGCCGGTGCAAAAGCCAGGCCGGATCCAACGAGCTGGACACCGACTAGTACTCCTCAAAGCCTAGGCTTCGGAGAGCCCGATCGTCGTCGGACCACCCTGTCTTGATCTTTACCCACAGTTTAAGCATCACTTTGCTGCCAAAAGCGTCTTCCATGTCCTTGCGGGCATCTGTGCCAATAGACCTCAATCGGCTGCCCTTCTCCCCGATCAAGATACGCTTTTGACCCGTGCGCTCCACGTATATCAGGGCGTCAATATGGATGATAGTGCTCTCCTCGCGAAAACTCTCAATCTCCACCGCTGTGGTGTAGGGCAATTCGTCCCCCAACTGCCTGACTATTTTTTCTCGAATTAGTTCAGCAGCTAGAAAACGTTGCGACCGATCAGTGATTTGATCCTCAGGGAAAAAATGGGATGCAAATGGCATTTTGCTGCGGATATAGCGCATTAGTTCATCTAGGTTGGAGCGCCTTAACGCTGAAACCGGCAAGATGCTATCGAACACATGGCGCTCTCGGATCGAGGCAGCATAAGGTAGGAGGCTGTCTACATCCGGCAATAAATCCACTTTATTCATAACAAGCGCTACCGGCACCGTAGTGCTTTCAAGGTAATGCAGTACCCTGTCGTCTTCCTCAGTCCACCGATTTCTATCGACCACAAACAGCACTAGATCCACGTCCGTCAGCGCGCTGCTTGCCGCTTTGTTCATGTAACGATTAATCGCCTTGGGCTGGCTTGTATGTATGCCAGGTGTGTCAACAAAGATGACCTGGTCACCATCTTCAGTGAAAATTCCCATGACCTGATGGCGTGTGGTTTGCGGTTTTCTCGATGTAATGCTGATCTTCTGGCCCAGCAAATAGTTCAGGAGAGTGGACTTGCCCACGTTGGGCCTGCCCACAATCGCCACATAGCCGCAACGGGGCTGACTATTATTCATGGCTCAACCCCGCAAGTGCGGCCAATGCCGCGTCTTGCTCAGCCTCTCGGCGGCTCCGACCCTCCCCGGGAAATGACTTCTCGATTGGCTGGACCTTGCAGGCGACCCGGAATGTTTGATCGTGGTCCGGGCCGGCCGTACTCACCAACGTGTATTCAGGCAACGGATATTGTCGAGCCTGCAGCCACTCCTGTAGTCGTGTCTTTGGATCCCTATCAACCTTCTCTGCAGCCTCTTCAAGGGCGGCCTCAAACCAGCCAAGAACCACGTCAACTGCCTGCTGCAAATTGCTATCTAGGAGAATTGCACCTGCTATCGCCTCGACCGCATCACCCAGAATGCTGTCTCTGTGACGCCCGCCGCTTTTACGCTCACCCGTGCCCAAAATAAGGTGCTCACCAAGAGACCACTCGATCGCGATTTGCGCCAAAAAGCTTCCTCGGACAAAGTGGGTACGTCTTCGGCTCAGCTCGCCTTCCGACACCTCAGGAAATTTCGAAAAAAGCGCTACTGCTACAACGTGGTTGACTAACGAGTCGCCGATAAACTCTAGCCGCTCATTGTTTATCCTGGAGGCGCTCCGATGAGTCAGCGCCTGAACGAGCAAATCAGATCGCTGAAACTGGTAGCCTATGCGTTTTTGTAATGCCGCGAGACCTACCTTTGAAGGCGTCCTGCTCACCTGCCGTTAACTTCAACCCGCAGGTCGTCGAATACCATAACGCCGTCAATAATCCACACCAGAGGGAAACGGACTTCGTAGGTTGCATCGATCACCACCATCCCCTTCTCTCGGAAAATCTCCATATCATCCGCTGTGATTACATAAATCTGGGAGGTGTTGAGCAGTTTTCTGATATGCGTGCGTATGTCACCCAACCCCTGCTTGCTAGGATCGAATTCCTTGCCCGCTCGAGTAATGACATCCTTGACGGTTAGGTACTCCATGTAGAGTGGCACTACTCGCAGCACAACAACCAGAAATGCTCCGAAAATAAGAACGTTAAGCGCGATGCCCCAGAATGAAAACCCGCGCTGACGAGAATGTATCGACGATCTCTCCATGACAGTCTCCCGCGTCAGTCTATCCACCCAACCCTATCAAATGAGGGCACTGAGAGAAAAGTCTCCCAATGCATCCAGATCGCTATCGCCTTACCGACAATATCTTTCTCCGGAACCTGACCCCACACCCGACTATCACTGGAATTGTCGCGATTATCCCCCATCATGAAGTAGTGGCCGGGCTTCACGGTTACCGAAAAATCCCGCGAAGGGCGACGTTCATCAATCTGCATTAAATGCGGGTCATCTGAGAGGGTTTCCATGCCAATCCTATAACGGGACCGCCCTGCGGGTACCGCCGTCAACCACTCCTTAGGAACCAGTTCGCCGTTGACAAAAAGCTGCTTGTTTCTATAACCGACTATATCCCCCGGAACCCCAATGACCCGCTTTATGTAGTAGGTTTTGTTCTGGTGGGGCGGAAAAAACACCATCACGTCACCACGCTCGGGCTTACCGATGGAAACCGCCTCATGTCGCAATACAGGCAGCCTCAATCCATAGGCATACTTGTTGACGAGAATATAATCTCCGACTTCGAGTGTTGGCACCATGGATGACGAGGGAATCTGAAAAGGCTCAAAAAGAAAAGAGCGCAAAACAAAAACCGCCGTTAGCACCGGAAAAAACGAGCGCGCATATTCGACAATTGCAGGCTCTCCCGCGGTACGGCTGACGCTCTCAGTGAAGCGCTTGGCGTCGGCTGTCCCCTCCTGATCCCACCGGGGAAACTCCTCCTGAAGTGCAAGAATGCGGGCTCGTCTCGGACGAGCGGCGAACAGGGCATCCAGCAACCAGATAAGTCCGCTACCAAAAACGAGAATGACCAAAATTAATGGAAAGTCTATGTTCAAGTTAACTCCGCAAGTCCTATCTGGCGATTAACCGACGCTCTAGCCGTCAACCTGCAGGACGGCAAGAAAGGCAGACTGGGGGATTTCAACATTCCCAACCTGCTTCATCCGTTTTTTCCCTGCCTTCTGCTTCTCCAGTAGCTTCTTCTTTCTTGTAACATCGCCACCGTAGCATTTTGCAGTCACGTTTTTTCGAAGAGCCTTGACTGTCTGCCGCGCCACAATCTTTCCGCCTACCGCTGCCTGAATCGCTACATCAAACATCTGACGCGGGATCAGTTCTTTCATCTTTTCCGTGAGGACACGTCCACGACCCTGAATGTGGTCTCTATGCACAATCACTGCAAGGGCATCTACACGGTCCCCATTGATCAAGACATCCAGCCTGGAGAGCGGCGCTGCTTCAAAGCGATGAAAACTGTAGTCCAGTGAGGCATAGCCACGGCTGACCGATTTCACCCTGTCAAAGAAATCGAGCACGACTTCTGCCATGGGAATATCGTAGACCACCTGCACCTGGTTACCTAAAAACTGCAAATCCACCTGCATGCCACGCTTTTCAACACACAGAGTAATGACATTACCAAGGTAATCCTGAGGAGTTAATACAGTGCATCGCGCAATCGGCTCGCGCATCTCCTGTATATCACCCACATCCGGCAACTTTGATGGGTTATCAACGTTTACCACCGACCCATCTTTGAGCTCAATTTCATAAATAACTGTGGGTGCAGTGGTTATGAGATCGAGATCGTACTCACGCTCTAGACGTTCCTGAATAATCTCCATGTGGAGCATCCCCAGAAACCCGCAACGGAATCCAAATCCGAGTGCATCTGAGGATTCGGGTTCATAAAAGAGCGAAGCATCATTGAGCGTAAGCTTCCCCAGCGCTTCACGAAAATCTTCGTAATCATCTGAGGAGACAGTGAATATTCCCGCATAGACCTGAGGCTTTGCCTTTTTGAAGCCCGGAAGCACCGGGGTATCTGGAAACGCCGATGAAATTAAAGTATCACCAACCGGCGCACCCTTAATGTCCTTAATACCAGCGACGATAAATCCCACCTCTCCTGCCTCAAGCAGCGCTGTTTCAGTCCGTCGGGGGGTGAACGCGCCGATCAAGTCGGCTTGGTACTGTTTACCGGTAGACTTCACAATAAATTTGTCGCGCTTTTTCAACGTACCCTGTGTGACGCGCACAAGCGAAACGACCCCGAGATAATTATCGAACCAGGAATCAATGATCAGCGCTTGCAGCGGCGCATCCCTGTCGCCCTCGGGCGCTGGAATATTTGCGATCAAATACTCCAGTGCGTCCTCGATACCCAGACCCGTTTTTGCGCTAACAGGACAAGCATTACTGGCATCGATGCCGATAATCTCTTCTACCTCAACCTTGACCTTTTCGGGATCGGCTTGAGGCAAATCCATCTTATTAAGGATGGGTAACACCTCCAGCCCCTGTTCGATAGCCGTGTAGCAGTTAGCAACTGACTGAGCCTCGACCCCTTGCGCTGCATCGACCACGAGAAGCGCCCCTTCACATGCCGACAGTGAGCGAGACACCTCGTAAGAAAAATCCACGTGCCCCGGGGTGTCGATAAAGTTTAGCTGGTAGATTTCGCCATCCCTCGCTGTGTATTTGAGCGTGACGCTCTGTGCCTTGATGGTTATGCCCCGCTCGCGCTCAAGATCCATAGAATCGAGGACCTGCTCCGCCATCTCCCTGTCACTCAATCCTCCGCAGTGTTGAATAAAGCGATCAGCCAAAGTCGATTTGCCATGATCGATATGGGCAATGATCGAGAAGTTTCGAATGTGGCTGAGTGCCGTCACAGATGCTTTCCAGAATAGGGCCGAGCCTCGTTAGCTCGACAAAGCGGGCGAGTTTAGCGCACCCGACGGCTGACTGCACAGAAAACCGCCGTCGGGTCACCTGCCCCGGGGCTACTGCTCGGGCTGTGGCACTCTAATTGCCAGGAACATCGGCGCACCCCGCCGAATCAACCTCACGGCAACTGATTGTCCCGGCTGCAACTTTTCCACCGCTGACTGGAAATCCTCAAGGGACTGAATGGCACTGCTCCCCAGTCGAGTGATGACATCACCGCCCATGATGCCGCTATCACCAGCGGGGGAATCGGGACGCACTTCCAGCACCATGACTCCACCTGACAGGCCAAGTTCCGACATCATGTTTGCATCAGCTGTCTCAAGCACCAGTCCAAGAAGCGCTCCCTGTTGATCTCCTGGGGTCGCTGCTACTGTAGGTCGCTCATCAGGATTCAATCCTCCGACCTTGACTTTCAGTTTGCGATCTTTTCCATCCCTGCGTATCAGCACATCAACCGTGGTGTCTGGTGCAATCAGTCCAACCACATGCGGAAGATCCCCGGAATTGTTGATCGGCTGATCGTCAAAAATCAGAATGACATCTCCACTCTCCAGTCCAGCCTTCTCCGCGGGTGACCCTGCGCCGACCTGGGCGATGAGCGCCCCTCTAGGCCGATCTAAGCCAAAAGACTCTGCAAGATTCTTGTCTACGTCCTGAATACTGACACCAAGCCAGCCGCGTACCACCTCGCCCGTATCACGAAGCTGATCGATCACATTACGGACAACCGCAGCGGGAATGGCAAAAGAAAGGCCAATTGAGCCACCCGATCGCGTGAAGATTTGCGAGTTAACCCCAATCACCTCTCCCGAGAGGTTGAACAACGGTCCTCCTGAGTTCCCGGGGTTAATTGCGACATCGGTTTGAAGAAAAGGCACATAATTCTCGCCCGTATCTGTGGGCAAGCTGCGGCCCTTTGCGCTGACTATTCCCGCCGTGACTGAAAAATCTAGCCCGAAGGGCGAGCCAATCGCCAGCACCCATTCACCGACTGATACATCATCATTCTGGGCTATAGGCAGTACCAGCAAATCTTCCGCTTCAATTTTCAGAAGCGCCAGATCGGAGCGAACATCACTGCCAATCACCTCTGCATCAAACTCCCGGCGGTCGATCATTCGAACAACGACCGAAGATGCTCCCTCTACTACGTGGTGGTTAGTCACAATGTAGCCGTCTTCAGAGATAACGAAGCCAGATCCCATGTTGCGGCGAGGTCTCTGCTGCGGCCCCTGATCCCCTCGAAATTCAAAAAACCGGCGCAGGTACTCCGGTACCTGCTCCATCTGATCAGACTCCGTGCGCTCCTGGGCGTCTGCCTCCACCAAAATCTTGACCACAGCGGGCGCAGCGTCATCAACAATTTGCGTAAAATCCGGCAGCTCGGCTGTCGCCGACATAGGGACGATCAGGCACAAAAACGCCAGCAACCTCAAAGACATAGACAAAACTCCTAAGGATCTTGGTGTATCAGTCATTCGTTAAACTCGGGAAAAATCTGAGCGGCTATGAGCGGACAATTACCGGCTCAGGCCGTCTTCGAGCTGTGAGCAGAGGCTCAAGCTCACGCCTAGATGCCCAGTGGCGGTGCATCAGGCGAACAACCATAAAGCCAGCGCCGAGCCCGGCAGCAAACCCTGCGACAGTAGCCAACTCACCAGCCCCCTCCAAGCTCAGCGAGAGGAGCAGGCCTAATACCAGTGGCATCCCATAGACCCAGGCTGATCCTTTGAGGATGGCAGATTCTGGCAATTCGATCTCGACTTCGTCATTTACCTGGCAATCACTCGCGGCAACGTCCCCAGACTCCACAGCCCTTACCAGACCTCTGACACCCGACGCACGGGACACAACCCCTTGTCCACATCCGGCCCTCGCCGCGCATCGACCGCATAAACTGCTGGGTATCGTCTCAACCCACACCGCATCGGACTCGACGGCGACCACTCGCCCCGTTTCCCTGAGCATCGCGCTACAACTCTTCCTTGGTCCGGACCGCCTCGGCGACTAGCCGGGCCGTGGTTACTGGCACTTCACCGACGACTGTGACCAGCGCCTGTTCCAGAGTGCCTTTGGTGTAGGTGAGTGTGGCACCTCTAACGACGACCCCTTCACCGGGCTTGACCCCCTGCGAGCGAGGCTCAACATAAACCGACATAGCCGCCAATCCGTCGCTCAAAAGCCAGTGCTCCACAGGAGTTACACTACTGCTAACCACCCTGAAACCCGGAGGCAAGGCAGATAGAGAAAAACGCATGGATGATTCCTGGACGCTCTGCTGCTCAATCGCAGAACTAGGAGTAGTCGCCATCGGTTTAAACTCGGCAAACTCAAAACGCTCGATCATCTGTCCTTCTGGTGTGAGTGTCAGCACCCGCAAGGGAACATCCGTCGCGCGATCTACGTCCATCACGTAGCCAAGTCTCAACGTGTCTTTGGGTCTCACGCTCAGGCGATAGGTATCCCTACCCGCCACGGTTTGTCCGCCATCCAAAGAAAAGCCGTAGAAGTTGCCGAGAAGACATGGAGTCCTCACTGGAAGGGCATTAACCCGGCGGGTTTCTGATTCAGCATTGGCTGTACGATTCAGGTGACGGAGCACCAACTGCCCACTAGCACCACTTTCCTCAATAGCAACAAACTCTCGCTTGCCCGAGTATTCAACCAGAATCGTGCCTTGATAGGATGTCGACGTACCCGATGCAAGCACTGCCGCAACCCGTTGAGTCTCGGGGTCAGTGAGTTCACAGCCTTCGGGGTCAGCGGCAGACACTCCGGTAGCCGCGGTCGTGATAACGACGGAGAGAGCTGCCAATGCGCATCGTGAAGAGCGGAGCATGAATGCGGTTCAATCCCCCGGTTTCTCGCCCGGCACTCTGGCATGGGCTATCGACGCATTTGGCTGGATACCTGCAGACTGTTCAGCGTGCTGCCGTCCAAATCGTAAAAAATGCTCTCTGGCCAGTCGATCATAAAAATCATCGATAGTCTGATTGGGCACTAACCGCGCTGCCCCATTCGAAACCGAGGCAGTACCTGGCATACCCACCCCATAGCTCGCTTGAACCGGCGCGGCGCCCTGAATGGGCACGACGACCCCGGGCACCGTAGCAAGTGGCA
>CAXPOA010000131.1:0-15004 GCA_964218505.1 Luminiphilus sp. | reverse complement strand
TCAAAGTCGGCAACGTAGCGAAAGCAATCCTTGGCGGATCGCGCGACAAATATTTCCTCGTGCAAGGTAATCATAGTGGGAATGCGTTCGTTGGATAACCACTGCAGTTACGCGGGGAGTGGAGTGCCAGTTCACTTCGCTACTATGGATTCACGACTATGGATCAGCCCAGACAGTCCTGAGTGCCTCGCCAAAATCGTCATAAAGTACTTTTTTTCGTGGCACTGGTTTGCGCATGCGTTTGATGGCGGGCTTGCGTTTGAGTCGGTCAGCGCGGCGCTGATCGAGAGCATTGATCACCTCGGTAAGAGGCGTGCGATCAGATTTGGGTTGATCAAAAATGGGCGTGCGGAGAGGGGCCGATCGCTCGTCGAGTGCTGTCTCGCCACGATCAATGCAGTGTATCCGCCCGCCTCTGGACAAAAAGGACGCTACCTGACGGTTCAGGGCTTGTCTCAATTCCTCTTTGGACGGGGGTTTTTTGAAGAAAGTTGTTCCCATACCTGGTGATTATAACCTGACGTAAGCCCGCTTAATGGATTCCCGGCACCACTTTTTGAGTCAAATTCTGGTTTAATGGCCGGACGATTGATTAAGGATCAGTTATGTCCACGTTGTGGCTTTTGGGCGGACTATTCGCGACTTGGATGACCTGGTGGTGGCTTAGGGGGCAAGACCTGGCTCGGTTTGACCTTGGTCATCCCACCCCACGGCCAATGACATCCACTGAGGAAGAACGGTCAGCCACCCTGGCACGCATCAACGGATTCATTCGAGCTACCAACAGTGGGTCTGTCAGTTTCAAGCGGATCAGTAGGTTGCGAGAGGTGATGGACGGGATGGGGGAGGGGACTCAGTTCGCCTCGCGGTTTGAGCCGGTTTCCGATGGCGATATTCGTGGAGAGTGGGTGCTGGCGCCCAACGCCGACCCAGATAAGCGACTGCTATATATTCATGGGGGCGGATTCTTTGCGGGTAGTCCGAAGAGCCATCGTTTGCTGACGGATGCGCTGGCAGTGAACACTGGGATGAGTGTTTTTGCGCTCGATTATCGCCTTCTTCCCCAGGCCAATCAGAAAGCCGCCATTGACGATGCCCGGCACGGGCTGGAGTGGCTTGCCAACAATGCTCCGAATAGGTCACGTAGTGCCGCGTCACATCTGGTTGTCGCCGGAGATTCCGCTGGTGGTAATCTCACCCTATCCTGCTTGCAGTGGGCCAGAGATGAGTCCTCAGTCAAAGTAGATGCGGGGATAGCGTTTTGTCCCTCTACGGACATAACCCTGAGCTCTCCCTCGTTTCGCTACAACCTTGAATCTGATCTTATCCTTGGCAAGTCATTGCGACCCATTCTCATGATTCCCTCGTTTCTGCGTCTGTTAGTGTTTTGGCTAATAAATCGACGGCGACCGTCTCATCCAGCCTTTTCTCCTGTCATGGGTGATCTCTCTAGTTTGCCGCCCACCCTGCTACAGGCCAGCACTACCGAGATGCTATTAGACGACTCCGCTCGTTATTACCACAAGGCGTCCGCTAGCGGCTCGGAAGTCGAGTTTGAGCTGTATCCGGATATGGTCCACGTGTGGCATCTCTTTAGCGCTGAAATCAGCGAAGGGCGCGATGCCATTATCAGCGTCGTTCACTTTCTGGAGCGCGTCGGCGTCCTGACGCCATCGATAAAGACAGCTGACGTCTCCGCGGAGATCCCGCGCCATCACGGTGTTAATCAGGGCTAGCACGTGAGAACGCTCCGTTCACTGCTGGTTTTCTCCTGGATGGTAGTAACCGTCATCCCAACCGCCACCCTGCTCATTTTTGCGGCACTTATTTTTGGCTCCGATCGTGCCTGGTGGTGGTTCGCCCAGCCCTGGCTGAGCGCGGCTATTACAGTGGTACGTTTGATTGGTGGTGTCGATTACCGGGTGAGAGGCCTGGAAAATCTGCCCGATAGGGAGACACAACAGCGAGTCATTCTCTGTCCGAAGCATCAGTCCACGTGGGAAACGTTTTATTTTCCCAGTATGACCCCCTATCCGCTCGCCTATGTGTTTAAACGAGAACTTCTCTACATCCCATTTTTTGGCTGGGCACTTGCCAGCCTCGACATGGTGCACATAGACCGAAGTGCTCGGGGGGAGGCATGGAACAAAGTGGCACGCCTGGGTACTAAGCTGATGGATACGGGCAAATGGGTCATCATGTTTCCCGAAGGAACAAGGACTCCCAGAGGCTCCGAGGGGGGCTACAAGAGTGGTGCTGCGCGGCTGGCCCTTGCCACTGGGGCTTGTATCATTCCGATCGCGGTAGCCTCCGGACGCTGTTGGCCCCGGAAGTCATTCAAATTTACCCCGGGGGTAATCGATGTTTCCATAGGACCCGCCATCCATGCGTTGCCCGACGAATCTTCGGGGGAGCTCATTGCCCGGGTGGAGGAGTGGATTGAGCGGGAGATGCGCCGCATTGATCCCGACGCGTACGGCGATGACGATTTTTATTAATATGGGGGAGGGCAGTGCCCCCACGACCTTCTTTTACAGATCGCACCACAGGAGTAAGTCATGACAATTCAGCATCGAGAGATCCGTTATCAGCATGGGGATGTTAGCTTGAAGGGAATGATGGTTTATGACGATGCAAGGGAACCGTCTCCCGCTGTGCTTGTGGCTCCGACCTGGGCCGGCTGTACAGCCTTTGAAATCGAGCAGGCCGAACGGTTGGCGGGTCTTGGTTACGTGGGATTTGCGATTGATATGTACGGGAACGGCGCCACGGGTGGCGACAAGGAAGAGTGCACCGCGCTCATGACCCCCGTGGTCTCTGACCGAGCGCTACTGCAAGCGCGTATCGGGGCAGGGGTTGATGCTATCCGCGGAGAGCCCGAGGTTGCCGGACCCACTGCTGCTATCGGCTATTGCTTCGGTGGCCTCTGCGTCCTCGATCTTGCGCGGACTCGTGACGATATTGCCGGCGTTGTCTCATTACATGGCTTACTGTCGGCGCCCGATAACGATACTCTTTCCGGCATCACTGCCAAGGTGTTGGTGCTACACGGCTACGATGACCCCATGGTTCCACCCGAGCAGGTCGTGGCCTTTGCATCAGAGATGACCGCTGCGAATTGTGACTGGCAAATTCACGCCTACGGCGGGGTGCTGCACGCCTTCACCAATCCCGACGCGAATGATCCCGACTTCGGGACTGTTTACAGCGCAGTCGCGACACGACGGGCAAATTACGCGATGGATGACTTCCTGAATGAGGTGCTGGGCTGATGGGATTCTATGATCGACATGTGCTGCCCCGTTTGGTGACCTGCTGCTGTGGCACCAAGCCAGTTCTAAAGCAACGGGCCAAGGTCGTCCCAAAAGTACAGGGTCGCGTCCTAGAGATTGGTATGGGCGCTGGCCATAATCTCCCCTATTACGATTTCAATCATGTAGACAGCGTCATTGGATTGGATCCTTGCGAAACCTCGTGGAAGTTGGCCCAGCCCAGAGTTCGGGCAGTGCCCTTTGATGTTGAGTTTATGGCGGGGTCAGCGGAGGACATTCCTTTAGAGGAAAATAGTGTCGACTCGGTTCTTCTCACTTTCTCTTTGTGTACGATTCCTCATCCTGATCGTGCCTTGGCGGAGGCTCGCCGGGTTTTAAAGCCGGGGGGCAAGCTGGTTTTTTGTGAGCACGCAAAAGCGCCTGATGTGGACGTTGCCCGATGGCAGGAGCGGATTAATCCAGTCTGGAAACGCCTCTTCGGTGGGTGTCACCTCAACCGTGACATTGCAGGCCTGATCGAAGGCGGGGGCTTTGTAATGGATGAGGTGGATCGTATGTATTTGCCCAACACCCCGCGGATTGCCGCGTTCAATATTTGGGGATGTGCCAGCGCGGGCTAGGTGCCGAGTCAGCCTCTGCTAACACCATACGATCTTAGGAGGAAGTGCCATGCACCGTCCGGAACCTGATATGAACCTCGCTGCCATGATTTTACGTCAGGCAGACTTAAGTCACGATAGGCTAGCTTTTGCCTTTGAGGGTGACGCCTACAATTACGGCGAGTTTGCCCGGCGTGTGCGAACCCGCGCCGCGCTACTTAGAAAGCAAGGCGTTTGCTTGGGCGATCGGGTTGGTTTTCTTGGTTTTAATCAGCCAGCCTTCTTCGAGACCATGATTGCGGCAAACGCCCTTGGGGCAGTTTTCGTCCCGCTTAACTTCAGGCTTACCGGCGAAGAGCTAGCCTTTATTATTGGTGATGCGGGCATTCACTCGCTTATCGTCGATCCCGAACTGGCGGAGGTCATCAGCTCGGTGCGTGACCGGCTACCATGCCGGGCTTACTTTAGCAGTGCGCATGCCATCGATGATTATCCTGCGATCTCCGAGCTTGCGGACACCATGGAGCCACTTACGGATACGGTGCCTCTAGGCGCCCACGACACGCTACTTATTATGTACACCTCGGGCACCACCGGATTGCCTAAAGGCGCGATGCTGACCCACGGCAATTTTGTCTGGAATAATTTCAACGCCTCACTTGCCTTTGGCAACACCCGGGATGATGTGATGATGAGTGCTGCGCCTTTGTTCCACATCGGAGGGCTTAACACAGGGGTGGTGAGCTCACTACAGCTGGGCAATCCTATTATCATGACCCGGCATTTTGACCCTGGCTTAACCCTCGAGCTGATAGAGCGACATCGGGTCACTCATATGTTTGGTGCGCCGGCCATGTTTCTCTTTATGAGCCAGCATCCAAACTTTGCCTCTACTGATCTGAGCTCGATTAACTTTTTTATGGTGGGGGGTGCACCCGTCCCCGAGCCCCTGATTCACCTGTACGGTGAACGAGGTGTGCGCTTTTGTCAGGGTTACGGCTTGACTGAGACAGCACCGTTCTCGGCATTTCTGGGTCCGGATAAAGCCCTGTCAAAAATTGGTTCTGCAGGTCTCCCACCGGTGTTATCAGATGTGCGTATCGTCGATGCAGATAACAAGCCTCTTGCGGCAAATGAACGGGGCGAAATTTGCCTGCGAGGTCCCAACATCATGAAGGGCTACTGGAATCGTCCCGAGGCCACCGACGAGGCGATCGATTCTGAGGGTTGGTTTCATTCGGGAGATATCGGGTACGTGGATAAAGAGGGTTTTCTCTACATCTGCGATAGGGTGAAAGATATGGTTATCTCGGGCGGGGAGAATGTATACCCCGCCGAAGTCGAGAGCGTGCTGTTTGCCCATGAGGCAATTGCTGAAGTTGCAATTATCGGTTTGCCCGATGAAAAGTGGGGCGAGGCTGTGACGGCGGTGGTTGCCCTAAATGAGGGCGCAACACTTACCTTGGAAGCCCTAAGAGAGTTCGCTTCCGAAAAGCTGGCTAAATACAAACTGCCCATTCGCTTGCACCTGATCGATGCACTGCCACGTAATCCTGCAGGCAAGATTTTGAAGTTCAAGTTGCGGGAGGACCTCCAAGCAGGATGAATCTGCGATCGCCCCGGCTAGTCTCGTGAATCCATTCATCCGGCATCATTCCGCCCGCGCAACGGCGTGGGCGCTGATTGTACTGTTAACAGCTTGTCAGACATCAGGCCCTCCGCCAGCACGTTATGCCGCTGCAAAACCGGTCGATATGACCGGAGATTGGGAGGTTGATCACGGACGCAGTGATAACGTTCAGCGCCAACTCAATAGCCTGTTTCGCCAGCTTCAGCAGGAGATTGAACGTCGCAACCGGGCTGCTGAGCGTGGACAAACCTATTCTGGTCCGCCTCTCTCCTCGGGCCGAGACCTTATCGCTCTGGCTGAGATGGCCGACATCATCACCGCCCCCGAATTGCTCGAGGTTATTCAAACCGAGAATGAGATTCGTCTAAAACGGGAAAACAGCTTTGCCCTGATCTGTGTGGTCGATCGACCCGCGCCTATCGTTACCAGCACGCCTTTTGGCGTTGAGCAATGCGGATGGGATGGTCATCAACTCTTTTTCGACATCGCACTCCCTGATGGACTCCAAATAAGGCACCGGATCACACGATCCTCTTTGGCAGATTCCCTGGTGATGCAGACAGCGGTGTACTCTCCCACGGTAAGTCAGCCGTTTACCGTGAGTAAGGTTTACACTCGTTATGATCCAACAAAAGCTGGCTATCGCTGCACCCAAACACTAACGCGTGGCACGGTGTGCACCACCGAAGCTGCAGAATCACAGTGACAGAAGCGCAATGACAAAACTCCAATGAAAAGCCGCGCGATCTTTCTAGCAGTGATGTTCATCGGTCTCTTCGGCTGTGGAGGTTCAAGGCCGGTTACCTCTACCGACACACTGCCCCCTGGATACCAGCAGGCAATGGTGGAGCGGAGGGATTGGCCGGCGGAGAATGCGGAGGAGCGCCTCATGACGGATAGGGCGCCCTTCGATCTGGAAATTGGCGTCGTTGTGTTCGATGACGGCCTCCAGAATCCGGACAGTCGCGATGCCCGGGATAAACTTCGTTCAGTCGAGAGCCGTCTGGCGGCGGTTTTGCTCAGGGATACATTGACCCGTTCGGGTCTTTGGGGACCTGTTCGTGTTCTGCCTAGCAAGACCCAGTTCGCTGAGTTGACTATAACCGGCGCGATCGGCCATTCCGACGGAAGAGACTTACTGGTCCAAATCAGCGCGGTGGATGCGACCGGACGATCATGGGTTGATCAAACATTCCGTGCGGTGGCCACCAGTGAGCATTATATGGAATCTGATCCAATGCCTTTTCGTGGTCTGTTCGTCGCTATTGCCAATCAGCTCCTTCGAGCGGCCGAGGGGCTCTCTCGTGATGAAATGCTCGACATTAAGGAACTTGGGGGAATTCGCTATGCCGCAGAGCTGGCGCCTGAGATTTACAGCGATTATCTCGAGGATGTCGACGGGCGGTGGGCCTTGCAGCGCCTTCCTGCGTCCGACGACCCCATGCTGATGCGCATCGCGCGTATTCGAAATCAGGAGGCGTTGTTTATTGACACGGTTGATGAGCAGTATGTGGATTTATGGGATGCACTGGGACCTACCTACAGAATGTGGCAGCGATCAGGGTATGAGCAGGCCCAGTATTTAGATGAATACACCGCTCGTGCCTCGGCCCGGGAACTTGAGGCATCCCGGGGTAGTTTTGCTGCCATGCAACAGGTGTATTCGACGTACCGTTCTGTTCGGATACAAGAGCAGGATCTGTTTGAGTTGGCGACCGGCTTTGACAATGAAACCGCCCCAACGGTTCTCTCGGCTGGGGATCGGGTGGTTCGTTTGTCAGGCACGCTGGATCAGCAGTATCAGGAGTGGCGCCAGCTCCTCGGGCAGATTTTTGCTTTGGAATACGGCCTGTAATGACCGTGCTTAAGCTCTTGGCAACATGCCCAAAGGGCGTGGGATCCTTGCTCGTACCCGAGCTTGAAGCGCTGGGGGCTAGGCAGGTGCGGGAAGGGGTGGCCGGCGTCTCATTCGAGGGAAGTCTGGCTACTGCCTACCGTGCCTGCCTGCACAGTCGATTGGCTAACAGAATATTGCTGGTGGTTTCTGAATTTGCTGCGGCCAACGCAGAAGATCTCTACCAAGGTGTTGCTCACATTCCTTGGTCCGATCATTTGGCATCCGGCAGCACTCTGAGCATCGATTTTTCCGGGCGTAGCGCGGATATCCGAAATACGCAATTTGGTGCGCAGAGATGTAAGGACGCTATTGTCGATCAGTTTCGCGCCCGGGGTTTATCGCGACCCAGCGTGGATACAAAGACGCCACAGGTGCGCATTAATGTCCGCCTCTATCGGAGCAAGGTAACCGTGTCTATTGATCTGGCTGGAGAGAGCTTGCATCGGCGGGGCTACCGCACTGACCCCGGTAAGGCTCCCCTCAAGGAAAATCTTGCGGCCGCTGTTCTGCTCCGGGCGAGCTGGCCCGAAGCAATGACGCGGGGTTTGCCTCTCATTGATCCTATGTGTGGATCGGGCACCTTGCTAATCGAGGCAGCGATGATGGCGCAGTCGGTTGCTCCCGGCCTTGGCAGAAAACGTTGGGGCTTTTTGGGTTGGGGCGGTCATAACGCCGAGCAGTGGCGGGCGATTGAGACTGATGCCAAAGACAGTATTACCAGTGCGCCTAATGATCTGGAAATTCGCGGTTATGACGGGGACATTCGCGCGGTGAGACGAACAGAAGCGATCATTCAGGAGCTGCAGCTAGGGCAACTCGTTCGGGTGCGAGCAAAAGCCCTTAATGAGCTAACGCGGCCGACTCACCGCGCCATGCCCGAGGGACTCTTGGTGTGCAACCCTCCCTGGGGCGAGCGTCTCGGTGAGGAATCAAGTTTGCGTTATCTCTATCGAGAGCTGGGTGAGTCCCTTCACCGTGAGTTTCAGGGATGGCGCGCTGCCATCGTCACCTCAAACATGGCGTTAGGAAAGGCAGTCGGTCTCAGGAGTCACAAGCAATACGCGCTGAATAACGGGGCGCTGGATATTCAGGTCCTTCTCTTTGAGTTGAGCGAAGGCAATCGATTGCGTCATGAGCATGACCCTGCAGAGCAGCAAGCCTCGACATCAAGCGTCCCGGATCAGCCCCTGCCTGCGCTCTCGAACGGCGCTCAAATGCTGGCCAACCGGCTGATGAAAAATCAGCGACGGCTGGCGCCATGGCTCAAGAAGACCGGTGTGAGCTGTTATCGGCTGTATGACGCAGATATGCCTGAGTATGCAGCCGCGATTGATGTCTATGAGGGTCGGGTTCATGTCGCTGAATACGCGCCGCCAAAATCCATCGACGCCGCTGCTGCGGAGAAACGGTTCGCCGAGGTGCTAGACGCGGTGCGCCATGTGTTTGACTTGGGAGCAACGGTGCCAGTGGCAGCCAAGCGGCGCCAACGGCAGCGCGGCAAAGAGCAATACGAGAAATTATCTGATCGGGGAGAGCAGATTACTGTCAGGGAGGGCAAAGCCCGGCTTCTGGTGAATCTGTTTGACTATCTCGACACCGGCTTGTTTCTTGATCATCGTCCCTTACGCTTGCGGCTGGCTGATGAAGCCGAGGGGAAGCATTTCCTGAATTTATTCTGTTATACGGGGGCCGCTACCATTCATGCAGCATTGGGTGGTGCGACCACATCGACCAGTGTTGATCTATCGAATACTTACCTCCGATGGCTCACTGACAATCTGGCACTGAATGGCTTGTCCGATCGTCAGCACAGGGTCGAGCGTGCAGACTGCCTTCAGTGGTTGAAGAGCTGCAGTCGCCAATTTGATTTGATCATGTTGGATCCCCCCTCTTTTTCTAACTCAAAATCGATGGAAACCAGCTTCGATGTGGAGCGAGATCAGGAGGCTCTTCTTAATGCTGCAATGTCGGTGCTAACGCCCGAAGGGGTCCTCTATTTTTCCACCAACCGTCGCGGCTTTCGCCTGAGCCCGGATGTTGAGCAGCGTTATGTCGTAAGGAACATCAGTCGGGATACTATCCCGATGGATTTTGAGCGCAACAGAGATATTCATCAGTGCTGGCGAATCACCCGCGGAACCACACGGAATGATTAGCTTTGCCCCGACCGCGGCGGTCTCCAAACGACGGTAGAGGAGCCTCGTCCCTAGGCCTTTTCCTTAATGAGTTGCGGAGAATTAAGTGCTATTATCCGCGACCGAATTTTCAAACCTTCTTACCAGCGCCCCCAAAGAGCTCATGGCTCGTGATGTGCGGCCGGGCGCACGTTGGATTTTGTGGAGAGCCAGTCATGGGTCAAACCCTTTACGACAAGCTGTGGAGCAGTCATTTAGTAGAGGAACGTGAGGATGGTACAGCGCTGATTTATATTGATCGCCAGTTACTACACGAGGTTACGTCTCCACAGGCGTTCGAGGGACTGCGTTTGGCGGGTCGTCAGCCTTGGCGCATAAGCGCCAATGTCGCGGTGCCTGATCACAACGTGTCCACCCTTGCTTCGGAGCGATCGCAAGGTCTGGCGGGCGTACAGGACTCGGTCTCTCGAATCCAACTTCAGACGCTAGACGACAATTGCGCAGACTTCGGTATCCCCGAGATTCCTCTCGATGACAAGCGCCAGGGCATTGTCCACGTGATGGGACCCGAGCAGGGCGCGACCTTGCCGGGCATGACAATTGTCTGCGGCGATTCCCATACCTCAACGCATGGAGCCCTTGGTGCCCTCGCGCATGGCATAGGTACGTCAGAAGTCGAGCATGTGCTTGCTACCGGCTGTCTGATCCAGCGTAAAATGAAGAATTTCCGAATCACCGTAGAGGGATCTCTTAAGCAAGGCGTGACCGCGAAGGACATCGCCTTGGCTATTATTGGTGAAATCGGCACCGCGGGCGGTACAGGTCACGCAATCGAATTTGCCGGTAGTGCGATCACCGGACTCTCGATGGAGGGCCGAATGACTCTCTGCAACATGGCCATTGAGGCTGGTGCCCGAGCGGGAATGGTTGCGGTCGACGACACAACGCTCGATTACGTGAAAAAGACCCCTTGGGCCCCAAAGGGAGAGCTATGGGAGCAAGCTGAGAGTCACTGGCGTACCCTTAAAAGCGACAATGACGCGGTTTTTGATCGAGACATTACGCTGAAAGCCGAAGACATTGTGCCTCAGGTTACTTGGGGTACCTCTCCGGAAATGGTGGTGGGTATTGATGGGCGGGTTCCCAGCTTTGAAGACATGCCTTCGGACACGGCCCGTGCGGGGCTAAAGCGAGCGCTCGACTATATGGGGCTAGAGGCGGGTATGGCGATCACGGACATTCGCCCTGACGTCATCTTTATTGGTTCCTGCACCAATTCCCGTATTGAAGATATGCGAGCCGCCGCTGCGGTGCTAGAGGGAAGAAAGATAGCGCCCTCTATCAAGCAAGCGTTAGTGGTTCCCGGGTCAGGTGTCGTTAAGGCTCAGGCTGAAGCTGAAGGTCTTGATCAAATTTTTATAAAGGCAGGCATGGAGTGGCGCGAGCCTGGCTGCTCGATGTGCCTCGCGATGAATGCCGATAAGTTGGAGCCTGAACAGCGATGTGCAAGCACCTCGAATCGCAACTTTGAGGGCCGGCAAGGGTCGGGTGGAAGAACCCATCTTGTGAGTCCCGCTATGGCGGCTGCTGCAGCGGTTGCGGGCCATTTTGTGAGCGTCGAGCATCTGGAGGAGGCTGTTTGATGGAGCCATTTATCGTTCATGAGGGCCTCGTGGCGCCTATGGATCGCGCAAACGTCGACACCGATCTGATTATGCCAAAGCAGTTTTTGAAATCTATCCGCCGTAGCGGTTTTGGCCCCAATTTATTTGATGATTTACGGTACCTCGATGAGGGCGTCCCTGATGCGGACAACAGCAAGCGCCCGCTTAATCCTGAGTTCCCCCTAAATTTTCCTCGCTACCAGGGCGCGTCAATTCTGCTCACCAGAGAAAATTTTGGCTGTGGTTCCAGTCGCGAACATGCACCGTGGGCACTGGTTGACTATGGATTTCGCGCGGTTATTGCGCCCAGTTTTGCGGATATTTTTCGCTCCAACTGTTTTAAGAATGGGTTGTTGCCGATTGAGTTGAACGAAAGCGTTGTTGAGCAATTGTTCTGTGCCATGTACGAACAGGATGGCTTCAGGCTGAAAATCGATCTGTCAGAGCAGCGTATCGAAGGTTTTGGCAGTGAGAGCTTGAGGTTTGACGTTGACGGATTCCGAAAGGACTGTCTCTTGAAAGGGTTGGATGACATCGGGATTACTCTGCAGCAAGAGAGTGCAATACGCCAGTTTGAGGAAAAGCATCGGCGCCAGTTTCCCTGGGTGTTCGATGTGGTGAAAATTTGATGACCCAAAAGATACTCCTGTTACCCGGTGACGGAATCGGGCCTGAGGTCGTGGCTCAAGCAGAGCGGGTCCTTGCTGAGGTCGCGGCGTCGTTTCGTCTTTCGCTGGAGCTTGATACCGCCAACTTGGGTGGCGTCGCCATCGATCAAGAAGGGGCGGCTTTTCCGGCGTCGACCCGAGAGAAGGCCATGGCAGCAGACGCCATTTTGCTCGGTGCAGTTGGAGGTCCCAAGTGGGACACCCTCCCGGCAGCAGAGCGCCCTGAAAGAGGATTGCTTGCGATTCGCGCAGCTCTCGACCTTTTTGCCAACCTCAGACCGGCAATATTGTTTCCACAGCTTGCATCGGCTTCCAGCCTAAAGCCAGATTTGGTGGCGGGTCTGGACATTCTTATCGTACGCGAATTGACCGGCGGGATTTACTTCGGTGAGCCGAGAGGTATTGATGTCCGGGCAGATGGTCAGCGTGAGGGTTACAACACCTATCGTTACAGCGAGGGTGAGATTTCCCGGATCGCCCGCCTTGCTTTTGAACTTGCCGCCAAACGGGGTGGCAGGCTGACTTCCGTTGACAAAGCCAATGTCCTTGAGGTGACCCAGCTTTGGCGGGAGGTGGTGACGGGGCTCGCTGAGGAGTATCCGAATGTTGCGCTAGAGCACATGTATGTAGATAACGCCGCCATGCAACTCGTGCGGGCACCAAAGCAATTTGATGTGCTGGTAACGGGTAATATTTTTGGTGACATTCTGTCCGACACCGCCGCAATGCTAACCGGTTCCATCGGTATGCTTCCCTCAGCATCGCTGAACGAGCAGGCCAGGGGCTTGTACGAGCCGGTACATGGTTCTGCCCCCGATATCGCGGGCCAGGACAAGGCTAATCCTTTGGCAACCATTTTGTCTGTTGCCATGATGCTGCGTTACTCCCTCAACGCGCCCGAAGCAGCACTTGCTATCGAGGAAGCAGTTTCTCGGGTACTGGATGCTGGTCTGCGGACTGGGGACATTGTGGAACAAGATCAGGAGAGTGTGGGTACCTCGGCCATGGGAGATGCAGTTATTGAGGCGCTTCGCTCAAATCGACGTTATCAACAGGAGAGCGACAAATGACAGTCAATCTTGATATCGCACTGGTTGGTGCTACCGGAGCGGTAGGCGAGGCGATGATAGAGATCCTTGAGCAGCGCGATTTCCCTGTTGGAACCCTGTATCCCCTTGCCTCCGCGCGGTCTGCTGGCAAAACCATTCGCTTCCGCGGGAAGAGCGTGACTGTTCAGGATCTGGCTGAATTTGACTTCGCAAAAGCACAGATCGGGCTTTTTTCTGCTGGCGGTGATATTTCCGCGACCTATGCGCCTCTCGCGGCGGCGGCAGGTTGCGTGGTGGTTGATAACACCTCCCATTTTCGGCGGGACGAGGACATTCCCCTGATCGTACCTGAGGTAAATCCGCACGCTCTCGCCGGATATACAAGTCGTAACATCATTGCCAATCCGAACTGCTCCACTATTCAAATGCTGGTTGCCTTAAAGCCCATCTACGATGCGGTAGGTATCTCTCGCATTAACGTCGCGACCTATCAAGCCGTGAGCGGTACTGGTAAAGAGGGCATTGAGGAGCTCGCAACCCAGACGGCGAAATTACTCAATGGTCAATCCATAGAATGTAACGTGTATCCAAAGCAAATTGCGTTCAATCTACTTCCGCACATCGATACCTTCCAAGACAATGGCTACACGCGAGAAGAGATGAAAATGGTCTGGGAGACTCGGAAGATTTTTGAGGATGAGTCAATAGAGGTTAATCCCACCTGCGTCCGCGTTCCTGTTTTCTATGGACACAGTGAGGCCGTTCACATCGAGACTGGCTCAAAATTGACGGCAGAGGACGCCCGACAGCTGTTGTCTGCCGCCCCCGGCGTGACGGTGATTGATGAGCAACGAGATGGTGGCTATTCGACCCCGGTTGGTGATGCGGCGGGAACGGAGCCTGTATTCGTTAGCCGAATACGCGAGGATATTTCACATCCTCTTGGCCTTAACCTTTGGGTTGTATCAGACAACGTTAGAAAGGGCGCAGCACTAAACAGTGTGCAAATTGCCGAGCTGCTTGCCCAGTCCTACCTGTAAACTGCACCGCTGGTAGAGGGTTATCACTCATCGTGATTAGTGGTAAAACACGGGAGTGGTAATAGGGACCCTCTTGCGCCTAGCCCATTTTGGGCGTCCAGTGAGGCCGGTGCAACCTTATGCGGCCATTTGCTGTATTGGGTGAGGTAACAAGCATGGAGTGCTTGGAAGCATAATCAGGGGATACGGATATATGACAACCTGCAAAAACCTTTATCTTTTTATCGTGCTGGCGCTAGTGGCGCGATCGGCAGTTGGTCTGGGATTGGGAGAGCTGACCCTCGGGTCTTTCGTCAATGAGCCGCTAGAAGCTCGCGTTGAACTCCTTGATGTTGGTGGGCTGCAGCCCGAGGACATTAGAGTCAGGCTGGCGACACAAGAGGATTTTGACCGGCTCGGTGTTGAGCGAGCCTATTTTCTCACCAATATGCAGTTTGAGGTGGTTTTTGATGCGTTGGGCGCGAGGATTCATCTTGCAACCGATGAACCTCTGGTGGAGCCCTATCTTGATTTCCTGATTGAAGCCCGATGGCCGGCTGGACGCCTACTGCGTGAATACACGGTGCTGGTAGATTTACCTCCGGCGGTAGCAGTGGTAGAGCCGCTCCGTGTTGAGGGCATCAGCTTGACAGAGAGCAGCAGTGGCACTGGGGGTCCATCTGGTCGCTCTGTGGCAGCCAAGCCTGCAGGCCGACAGTACGATCGTGATGCTCAGGGGATGCCCACCGCTGGGGGAAAGTACCTGGTTACCAGCAATGACACGCTGTGGAAGATCGCCTCATCAGCGGCTCTTCCGGGGGTGTCTGTCGAGCAAACGATGCTGGCAACCGTTGCACTGAATCCAAGAGCATTCACCGGCGGCAACATCAACGGGTTGAAAGCAGGCTATGTACTGGCGCTCCCAACTGAAGCAGACCTGTCGATGGGAATCTCTGACGCAATTAGTGCGGTTAAATCTCAAAATAGTGATTGGCAGGCGGGTATTACCTCCCAACCAGTCCTGAGAGTGGTTGCAGATAATGATCTGGACGATGCCACGCCGCCAGAGTT
>CAXPOA010000130.1:0-7795 GCA_964218505.1 Luminiphilus sp. | reverse complement strand
GCGGTAAAAGGTATAACCCTCAGAGAGCTCAACGAATCCGGCTCCCTCTACCAACCTGAGGCCGGCTCTGAATTCTTCGTTTTTTATGATCGACTCGTACTCGTGAGCACTAACGGATAACGCAGTTAAAAAAGCAAGCAGCGTCGATGAGATTCGTGAGAAAGTTGAACGCCTGAGCATCGTCATTGATTAGTCTCTGAGGTGAGTGAGTTATATGATGGCGAGAAAAGAATCGAGCCGTCGGCATGAAAGAATACAACAATCCCCATCAGAGGCTGTAACAATGGCGGAATCGAAACCACGGATAATCATTATCGGTGCCGGCATGGCCGGCATACTCGCCGGCATAAAGCTCAGGTCAGCGGGTATCGAAAATTTTACTATCTACGAAAAAGCCAGTCAGATTGGCGGCACCTGGCGAGAAAATACCTACCCAGGCCTCACTTGCGATGTGCCCTCACATCACTACACCTATTCCTTCGAACGAAATCCCTCATGGACACGCCACTTACCACCTGGCCCAGAGGTACAGGCCTACTTTGTGGGCGTATTTAAAAAATACGGACTTGCTGCCCACACCTGCTTCAATGAAGAGGCCGTCAGCGCACGCTACCAAGAGGGTAAGTGGCACCTCACCTTCGCCTCGGGTAAAGAAGACAAGGCAACTGTCCTCATTATGGCGAGTGGGGTTCTGCATCATCCCAAACTGCCAGACATCCCGGGTTTAGACAGCTTCGAGGGGGCTCTTTTTCATACAGCCCGATGGGATCACACTGTAGATCTCTCAACGTGTCGAGTGGGTGTCGTAGGTAATGGTTCAACTGGCGTGCAGATCGTGTCAGCTCTCGCAGGTAATGTGCCCGCACTATTCCATTTTCAGCGCACCGCCCAGTGGATCATGCCCGTGGAAAACGGTCACTTCTCCGAAGCAGAGCGGAGCGCTTTCGAAGATCCAGAGACGCTGCGCGCTGCTATGAACATGCCTGAATATCTGGCATCCGTAGAAGCCTATACCCAGGCATTAATCGACGAGTCTTCGGAAGGTGCCAAGTCACTGGGTGATGCCTGTCGCGCCAATCTTGAGCAAAGTGTGCTTGATCCGGTGCTCAGAAAGAAGCTGACCCCCTCGCATCAGCCATTGTGCAAACGACTCATTTTCTCGCCCGACTACTATCAAGCTATTCAACACCCGAACGCTCACTTGGTAACAGAATCTATTGAGCGCATCGAGGCCACTGGCATACGAACCAGCGATAGTGTCCTTCGCGAGCTGGATGTGATTGCGCTCGCGACGGGGTTTGACGCTCGCGCCTTTATGCGACCCATGACCATCTCCGGACGGGGGGGCACAAACCTCGATTCACTCTGGTACGACTACCCTAAAGCCTATTACGCAATTTCGATGCCGGATATGCCCAACTTGTTCATGCTAAATGGACCCAATGGACCGGTAGGCAACTTTTCACTCATCGATATATCTGAGCACCAGTGGAACTACATTTGGCAACTGATGGAGCCCATTCTCTCGGGCAAAATATCTGAGGTCTGCTGTACCCGCGATGCACTGGAGGCCTACGAGGAAAAGCGAAGCGAGGCAGCCAAACAGACCGTCTGGTTTAAGGGTGGATGTCAGAGCTGGTATTTGGATGCCCGTGGCATACCGGCGAGCTGGCCCTGGACGTATGGCGACTTTACGGCAGCGATGACGCGGCCGGACTGGACCCAGTTTGACACGGTTGCAACCGGCTGATCGCTACGCTTTACGAGGTCAAGAGCTCGCGAGGTCTTTGAGCATCTCCTCGCGCATGACGAACTTCTGAATTTTTCCCGTAACGGTCATCGGATACTCGTCCACAAACTTCACAAAGCGCGGAATCTTGAAGTGCGTGATCTTGTCTCTGCAGAATGCCTTTAATTCCTCTTCGGTCATTGACTGCCCCGCATTTAGCTGGACCCAGGCACAGACCTCTTCTCCCATCTTGTCATCGGGGATGCCAAAGACTTGCACCTCGGATATAGCGGGGTGCTGATAAAGAAACTCCTCTATTTCCCGGGGATAAACGTTTTCGCCCCCGCGGATAATCATGTCTTTTATACGGCCGACAATGCGTACGTAACCGGCTTCATCCATGGTGGCCAAGTCTCCCGAGTGTAGCCATCCAGACTTGTCTATGGTTTCCGCTGTTCGCTCGGGATCATTCCAATACCCCTGCATCACCGAATAGCCGCGGGTGCATATCTCTCCCTTTTCACCCACGGGAACCACATGGCCCTCTTCATCCACGATCTTTATCTCCGCCCAGGGCATCGCGCGACCTACAGTTTCCGTGCGGCGTTCAAGGGAGTCATTGGGTAGGGTTATATTGTTAATCGGACTCAGTTCGGTCTGGCCATAAGCGATCAAAATATCTTCCATGTGCATTTCAGCGAGAACCCGCTTCATGACTTCTACAGGGCAAGGGGCACCAGCCATGATCCCGGTTCTCAACGACGAAAGATCAAACTGAGAGAACTCCGGGTGATCAAGTTCGGTAATAAACATCGTCGGGACACCATGCAACGCCGTGCACTTTTCTTCCTGTACGGTTTTTAAGGTTTCCAGAGGATCGAAGGCAGCGCTCGGAAATACCATAGTTGCCCCGTGGGTGACGCAAGCAAGCACCGACAACACCATACCGAAGCAGTGATACAAGGGAACCGGAATACAAAGCCGGTCCTCGTTGTTAAGACCCATCGCGGCGCCAGTCAAATAGCCATTGTTAAGTATGTTGCAGTGAGAAAGCGTGGCACCCTTGGGATTACCAGTCGTCCCACTGGTGAACTGTATGTTGATAGCGTCGTCTGGCTTCAACTCGGCTTGCAGCTGTTTTAGTCGCTCCTTCTCCACCGAGGAACCCATCCCACAGACGTTGGCGAAATTAAACATCCCCGGGGTCGCTTCATCACCCATCCTGATTACCTGACGAAGATGCGGTAATGCTTTCGATTTCAACTCGCCAGGCTTGCTGTCTACCAGTTCGGGAGCGAGGTGATTGAGCATATCCAGATAGGCGCTGGTTTTAAAATGCTCGGCGGTGATCAGAACACTGCACTCGACCTTGTTGAGCGCAAATTCGAGTTCGTAGGTGCGGTACGCGGGGTTGATGCACACCATGATGGCACCAATTTTGGCGGTAGCCAGTTGCACCATTACCCATTCGTGGCTATTGGGACCCCAGATGCCGACTCGATCTCCCGGTTCAACCCCTAGCGCAAGTAGTCCAGCGGCAAGATTATCAACCTGCTGTGCTAACTCCTGATAGGTCCAGCGGACACCCTGATGACAAACGACGAGCGCGTCAGTCGTTGGAAACTGGGCGCAGATCCGATCGAAGTAAACCCCAATCGTCTCGTAAATGATCTGCACGTCGGAGGTGCCGCAGTAGTAGCTTTTTATCAAAGGCTTCATTAACAACTCTTGTGTATTCATCGTGGGAGCATGTTGAGTACTCTATCAGTGCTTTCCCATAAAACCTTGACTTAATCCATAGTTTTACCAACACAGATGCTTTCTTATTGGAGCAAGGGCTGAACCTCACGGGCAAATCGGTGCAAATCCTCAAGATAATGAGGAAACGTTAGCATAGCGAGATCGACACCTAGTCGATTGGCCTCCCTCAGCTGTTCCGCCACATCTTCGGCCGTTCCATGCAGATGCACCCCGCCACCCGAGGCCGCCAGCATATCTGAGGTAAAGGCATCGAAAGAACCACTCCCCGCCGTTAGGTCGTGTAACCAATTTGCTGTGGCAACCTCATCCTTTTTTTCAATGATAGCGTGCAGCTGGTCCTCGGCCTGATCCCTCGAGTCTCCCCAGAGTACGAAAGGAAAGATGGCGGTACGAACCTCGCGATGATGCGCTTCGGCACGCGTATTAATGTCATTGATAATGTCAGCGACAGCAGGAATAGACGGGGTTGAGATGAATGCCCAATCACATAGTCTGGCGGTCATCGCCTTGGCATCCTCAGACGCACCGGCGTTAGCGATTTGTGGAGGCACATCAGGAATTGGCGAGGCCTGCCCTCCCTTCACGTTATACCAGTCGCTGGTGTAGTCAAAGGGCTGATCTGTCTCTGACCAAAGTCCTCGAAGGATTTCAATAAAAGCAGCTGTCCTGTCATACCGTCGAGCGTGATCCTCTAGCTCAATTCCCATCATGCCGAACTCACGCTCACTCCAGCCCGAAACAACATTCAAACCCCATCGGTTGCCGCTAATATGCGCGAGCGTCGCGCCCATCTTTGCAATCACAAAAGGATGGAATAAGGGAACGTGCACTGTCGAAAAAATATTGATGCGACTGGTTGCGCGGAGTAAGGCCGACGCCCAGGTTGTTGTCTCGAGAGACGTACCGAGAAAATTGGTTTCGCCACCAAATCCGCGCCACCGGGATACCGGAAAAAGGTATTCAAAATCGTATTGCTCTGCAGCGAGCGCAATTGCCTCATTAGAAGCATAAGTCCACTGGTCCTGTGCGACGTCGTGAGTTGAGATCGACGGCATGTTCGAGCAATTGGGCATAAACAAGCCAAGGGACAGACGCCGCTGAGCCATTTAAAAGTACCCCTAACTAACCAGAATGTAATGACACCGGGAGTGAAGAAAATCCCCGAAATAAAAAGGCTTGTCGCTGCTCCGCACCGTTGATATCCACCACAAAGTCGGGAAAATGAGTAAAAAGCTCCTCCAAAAAGACCTTACCTTCAAGGCGAGCAAGCGCAGCACCGACGCAGTAATGAATACCACCGCCGAAGGTAAGCGGCTTTTGCTCCCGGGGCGAAATATCAAACACCTCGGGCCGATCAAAGACGGCCGCATCCCGATTCGCAGCCGCAACAATAGTCAGCACCCGATCCCCTTCGGGAATCTCAACACCAGCAATAGACTGTGGGCTCAACGCGGTACGGTAGGTAGCCTGCAGCGAAGACTCGTATCGAAGAATTTCCTCGGTGGCAGCCTCTGCTAGCGAGCGATCTGCTGCCAGCTTTTGCCTCTGGTCTTCATGAGTCCCAAACAAATACATGCCATTACCAATCATGTGGGCCGTGGTTTCGAAGCCGGCGCCGAATAGTCCTATCACCGAGGTAGTCAATTCTTCCTGTGTAAGCGCGTCTTCGCCTTCACCTGCCTGCACCATAGCTGTCGTGAGATCATCTTTGGGTGATTTTCGACGACGATCAAAGAGCTCATCAAAAAAATTAGTTAGAAAATCCATCTGGCGGTTTGCCAGGGCAAGTTCATTCGTTGCAAGCGCACGAGTCTCAAAAACAGGAAAGGTATCTGCGACCGCCTGGTTCAGCTGGAGCAAAAGCTCCTCCGAAAACTCTCCCTCTTCCAAACCCAACATGTCGCACATCACAAGGGTGGGAAACAAGTAAGCAAAGCGGGTAATAAAATTGCTGTCTGAATCCTCAGAGAACCTCATCAGCTGAGCCTTCGCCAACTCACGGATGCGGGGTTCCATTTCCCGTATCCGCTTCAGTGACAGCGCGCTCGCTACCAGGTTTCTAACGCGAGTATGTTGTGGCGGGTCTTGCATCACAAAAACGCGGGACAGCCAGCCGTAAGAGGACTGGGCGAGCACGTCGAAATCATCGTCATAGAAAAGGCGGATATTTCGGACAAAGTCACCCTGGCCGAATCCCTTGTCTGTCAAGACATGACGATTGTCCGCGTAGCGAGTCACCACCCAGAAGCCAAGATCCGACCGGTGGATCGGATCGTGCTCCCTTAGGTGAGAAAAAAAAGGGTATGGGTCCCGAAGTAATTCAGGGCACATGGGGTCAAAGTTATATTCCGCGCTTATCACGAATAACTCTTGACCCCTGTTTTACTCCCGCTGTCGTCTAGAACTGAACGCCTAAGGTGATGCCATAGGTGCGCGGCGGAAGTACCGAACCAACTCGCAGTGAGTCATACAAAGGTGCCGTAATGATGTTATTAGAAATCACTTCCTCATCACTTAGGTTACGGCCCCACAGGCTGATATGCCATCGCTCGTCGAAGGTGTAGTCGATACTTGCATTAAACTGCTCGTAAGCGTCCTGATAAGCGTCGGTACGATTCCACTCAGTGAAGTAAACATCATCCTGATAATAGGCCTCACCACGCAGCCGTAAAACACCGTTGCCGAGCTGGCTTTCCCAATTAACGCCAAGCTTGGCGGTGCTCTCGGGGGCGTTCGGAAGCGTATTACCGCTTAAGTCGGTGATGGCAAAGCCATTGGCATAATCACCGTTAAAAAACTCCTGATACTCGGCGTTCAAATAGGTCAGGTAGAAATCGATTGAGAAACCGCTACCGAGTTTACCTTCCATCTCGAGCTCGAGACCGTAGTTCTCTGCCTCCGCCGCGTTAATAGTTGATACCGTGCTGGTTTCATCAACAAAGGAAATCTGCAGATCAGCGTAATCGTAGAAAAAGGCAGCCACCGAATAGTTAAAGGTGCCCGCACCATTGCTTCCCTTTAATCCCACCTCGAACGCGTCCACGGTCTCGGGATCGAGGGCCGGGCTCAAGCTTCCCGTATTGATCACTCCCGACTTGAATGCCTCGGTATAGGTACCGTAGAGCATTAATGTGTCACTCGGGGTGTACTGAATGGTCACCCGGGGAGTAACGTCATTCCAGCTCGCACGCTGATCGGTTGGCACGTTTAGCTGAATAGCATCGAAGATAAATGACCCCGTGCCTGCTCGCTCTTCATAGTTGTAGCGAAGCCCACCGATGATCGCCAACTGGTCGCTCAGGCGGAAGGTCGCCTCTGCATAAGCACCCCACGCTTCTATATCAACATCTCCATCCTGCAGGTAGTTTCCGCCATTAATCGCATCGCCAATTGGCGTACCGCAGAGTTCCGGAGCCAACAGCGTACAAATATTCGTTAGGGGTACTTTTACTTCGCCATAAAGTTCCTCATCGAAATACATTACCCCCGCAATAACATCCAAGCGATCGGTGCTGTAGTTCAAAATAAATTCCTGACCGAAGGAATCGCTCTCCTCGGTGTAGTTATTTTGACCAAAGAGGTTTGCATCGGTGGAATCCAGGTCATCGCGCAAGAAGCGATCCATGCTTTGAACTGAGGTAATCGAGCGCACGCTCAGGCTATCAGACAGCTCCCAATTCAAGGTTAGGTTGGCGAGCTGCCCCTCTCGATCATTGAGTGCTTCCTGATCCGAGTTGATGTCATAAAATCCGCCACCCACCATATCAACAGTTTGACCACCCATGAAGATGACTGCCAAAGGAACGGGCGCAGCCGATCCCGCCGATTGGCCAAAATAGTTGAACGCGTAGTTGTTATCGTCTTCTTCGTAATACTGCAATGACAACATGCCGGTGAACGGGCCCCCGTTGTCATAGGCGAAGGTCGCTCTAACAGCCTGAGCGTCGCGGTTGTTTACATCGCTACCTGTAAATATATTGGTGCCATAACCATCACGCTGCTCAAGACTTGTTGCCAGACGCATCGCAAACGCGTCGCCCATGGGCACGTCGACTGCTCCCTGAAATTTCGCGAGACCATAATTGCCCGCAGTAAAGTTCAGATATCCACCGAGCTCATCTCCGGGCTTGCTGGTCACCATGTTGATCGCGCCTGCCGTAGCGCCTCGACCATAGAGAGTTCCTTGAGGGCCGCGCAGCACCTCCACCTGATCCAGATCAAACATACCCATTAACTGGGCGGCAGGTCGCGGCACAATCGCTCCGTCCTGCAGGAAAGCAACAGCCCCTTCACCACCAATATCAA
>CAXPOA010000129.1:0-31472 GCA_964218505.1 Luminiphilus sp. | reverse complement strand
TTTGCTACCGGAATCAGCACTGACGCGGTCCTGGTAGCTGAGAAAGCCCTGGCCCGACTGCTAGGCGAGCTGTTGGATGAGCAGGACTCACTTGATTCAAGCATGGGTGATCTTGGCGAGGATGGCGAGTACGATCTCGCCGTAACCGAGGGTGATGATCAGGACGCCGATGACGACGCCCCTAGCGCCGCGGACGACACGCCCATTGTCCGCTTCATCAACAAAGTGCTGCTAGACGCGATAAAACAAGGCGCCTCCGATATTCACTTCGAACCTTATGAAAAAGACTATCGCATTCGCTTTCGGACGGACGGGATGTTGCGAGAGGTCGTGACCCCCCCGCGTAATTTGGCGCCGCGATTGTCTGCGCGTCTTAAAGTGATGTCACAAATGGATATCTCAGAACGACGGATTCCCCAGGACGGGCGAATTCAAATGAAGCTATCCAAAAATCGCGCCATCGATTTTCGTGTAAACACCCTGCCGACCATGTTCGGAGAAAAGATCGTACTGCGTATCCTCGATCCCACCTCGGCACAAATGGGTATCGACGCGCTTGGATATGAGGAAGATCAAAAAGCACTTTTCATGGATGCTCTTTCCAAACCACAGGGGATGATATTAGTCACGGGTCCCACAGGCTCAGGAAAGACTGTTTCTCTATATACAGGTCTGGGCATCCTCAACACAGCGGAGCGAAATATTTCCACCGCAGAAGATCCTGTCGAAATCAATATGCACGGTATCAATCAGGTACTTGTTAACAATAAGGTAGGGCTTAACTTTGCAGAAGCACTGCGCTCGTTTCTGCGTCAGGATCCCGACGTGATTATGGTGGGCGAGATCCGGGATTTAGAGACTGCAGAAATTGCAATCAAAGCTGCGCAAACAGGCCACCTTGTGCTGTCGACACTGCATACCAACAGCGCCGCAGAGACCATCACTCGCCTAATGAATATGGGAGTTCCCGCCTTCAATATTGCGTCCTCGGTATCACTCATTATCGCCCAGCGGCTGGCGCGACGGCTTTGCAAGCAATGCAGCATTCCTGAAACCGAGGTACCCCTCGAAGCATTACAGGAGCTTGGTTTCACTCCAGAGATGCTTGAGACCGCTACCATCAAGCGGGCCGTCGGTTGCGCAGCCTGCAAAGATGGCTTCAAAGGGCGTGTCGGTATCTACGAGGTCGTGAAGATTACCAAGGACCTTGCCAATCTGATCATGGATGGCGGAAACTCACTCGAGCTGAGTCGGCAGGCACGACAAGACGGCTTCCATGACCTCAGGAGCTCTGCGATACGAAAGGCAGCCGCAGGTCTTATCAGTTTGGAAGAGATCAACCGCGTAACCACAGACTAAAAGTCGGAGACCAGGGAAGGGATGGCGGCACAAAACACATTTGTATGGACCGGCCTCGACAAGAACGGTCGAAAAAATCAGGGCGAAATCGTCGCGGCCTCGCAGGCACTTGCCAAGGCTCAACTTCGTAAACAGGGCATTAGCGCCAAAACTGTCAAGCGCAAGGCGAAGCCCCTATTCTCTGTCGGCAGTAAAAAAATCAAGTCCTCCGACATCGCAATCTTTACCCGCCAGCTGGCAACCATGATGAAGGCCGGCGTTCCACTGGTGCAAAGTTTTGACATCGTGGCCGAGGGTCTGGAGAACGAGGGCATGCGTGAGCTAGTGACGGGGATTAAGACCGATGTCGCCGCTGGTGGCGGGCTGGCTGCATCCCTCGCAAAACATCCCAAATACTTCGATGATCTTTTTTGCTCCCTAGTAGGCTCCGGGGAGAACTCCGGGACCTTAGAGGTTATGCTCGATCGCGTTGCGACCTACAAGGAAAAGACCGAGGCACTGCGGGCCAAAATTAAAAAAGCGATGACCTATCCAATCGCCGTTATTGTTGTTGCGATCGTGGTTACAGCTATCCTGCTTGTCAAAGTGGTTCCTACCTTCGCAGAAACTTTCAGGGGATTCGGCGCTGACCTGCCGGGATTTACCCTGTTCGTTCTGCGTATATCGGAATTTATGCAGGCCTACTGGTTTATTATGCTCGTGGGCGTAATGGTTGCAGGCTGGTGCTATTCGCAAGCGATGCTTCGCTCGAAAAAATTCCGAGATCGTATCGATGCCCTGTCGCTCAAATTACCTATCATCGGCGGCATTGTGCACGACTCGGTGGTGGCACGTTTTTCTCGTACCCTGTCGACGACCTTCGCCGCTGGGGTACCCTTAGTCGAAGCATTGGAATCCACTGCTGGTGCAGCGGGTAATGCAATCTACTCTGCAGCCATTTTTCAAATTCGAGACGATGTGACTGCAGGCACCTCTCTTTATCAATCCATCAGAGCCACCGGGCTATTCCCAACCATGCTCTTGCAAATGACGTCGATTGGCGAAGAGTCGGGATCTCTGGACGAAATGCTTGGGAAGGTTGCCGATCAATACGAAACCATGGTCGACGACGCGGTAGATAACCTCAGCTCACTGATGGAACCCCTGATTATGTCGATCCTCGGTGTGCTCATCGGCGGGCTGATGATCGCCATGTACCTGCCTATCTTCATGCTCGGCTCGGTCATTTAACGGACCTATCCTTGGATTTGCTCACCGCATTTGAAACACCTTGGTTTCTATACACCAGTGCTATGGCCCTTGGTCTTGTGCTGGGAAGCTTTTTTAATGTGGTAATTATCCGGCTGCCAAAAATGATGGAACAGGCCTGGCGCGCGGAATGCTGTGAGCTCTTGGAACAGGATGCTCCCGAGCAATCCAGGCTCTCCTTGGCACATCCACCTTCTAGCTGCCCTGCGTGCGAAGCGCCAATTCGACCCTGGCAAAATATTCCCGTCATCAGCTTCCTGCTCTTGAGAGGACGGTGCAGCAAGTGCAAATCCGCGATCAGCTGGCGGTATCCCATAACAGAACTCTTCACCGGGTTGCTCTTCCTTGCAGCCGCGCTCACATTCGGCCCAACGACAAGCTTGATCGCTGCGGCGCTTCTTATTAGCTTTCTGATTGTGCTGGCCGGTATCGATCTGGATACCTGCCTTCTTCCCGACAGTCTTACTCTACCGCTGCTATGGCTGGGTCTTCTCGCAAATCTCGGCGGTGTATTTTGCTCCATCGAAAGTGCAGTTATAGGCTCAATAGCTGGCTATTTGATCCTCTGGAGCATTTACTGGCTGTTCAAACTCACTACCGGAAAAGAGGGCATGGGCTATGGAGACTTCAAGCTTCTCGCTGCTCTGGGTGCTTGGTTTGGCTGGGAGGCCCTGCCACTTATCATCATTCTGTCCTCATTTGTCGGGGCGTTTATAGGCATCAGTTTGATCTTGATACGCCGTCAGGAACGCGACACACCCATGCCTTTTGGCCCTTACCTTGCGGGTGCAGGGTTACTGACTCTGTTTTATGGTGACTGGCTAACAAGCACGTACTACACCGTGCTCGGCCTGTAGAGGTCCGCTGATGGCTCTGGTCGTAGGCATTACGGGTGGGATAGGCAGTGGTAAATCCGCGGTCACCGATCGTCTTGCGCAACTGGGTATCACCATTGTCGATGCGGATGTGGCTGCGCGTATTGTGGTGGAGCCGGGCCAGCCCGCGTTAACGGCTATCGCCGATCACTTTGGGTCGGGAATCATCCAACAGGATGGCTGCCTCGATCGTGCGGCGCTGCGTAAAATCGTGTTTGAACATCCAGATGAGCGGCAATGGCTTGAGAGTGTTACCCATCCAGCAATTAGGGAGGAAATAACACGTCAGCTCGACTCCGCGGACTCACCCTATGTCGTCCTTAGCTCGCCGCTGCTTCTGGAGGCTTCACAAAATAGCTTTGCTGATCTGGTTGTCGTTGTCGACGTACCCGAGTCAGTTCAACTGGAACGCACGATGAAACGTGACGACAATAATGCTGAACTAGTCCATCAAATTATGGCCGCTCAACTCAACCGGGATGACCGTCTAGGCGCCGCAGATATGGTTATCGACAACAGTGGCAGCTTGGAAAACCTGTATCAACAGGTTGATCTACTTCACGAGCAATTAGTCGCTAAAGCTTCCGCTCTGGAGGCGTGACACGATTGCCCTGTTCGCTTCAGGAAATTGGTAGTCATTAAGACTGGAGGGCATAACCCACGCGAGAGGCTGCCCTTCACAACCCCGAGGCTCCTCTACCCACTCGATAACATGATGGACATCGAGTAGCACCGCCTTTTCCAGATACGCATGGTTTACTTGCAAGAGGGGTGCCGTGCTTAACACCTTGACGCCAAGCTCTTCAGCTAATTCCCTTGTTAATGCGTCGGTTACCGCTTCATGACCCTCCACTTTACCGCCTGGAAACTCCCACAATCCCCCCTGATGACTGGAGGGCGGGCGTCGAGCAATTAGTACCCGACCCTTGGAGTCGACCAAGACGCCCACAGCGACATGCACCACATTATTCATTCAGGTGCGATACTCGGCGTTTATCTTGACGTAGTCATAGGAAAAATCGGTGGTCCAGACAACTGAAGAGGCGTCACCCCGACCCAGATCAATCTGTACAAGCAACTCTGCGGGCGCCATGGCTGCCACACCCTGTTCCTCAGTATAAGAAGCAGCCCTGGATCCTTGCTCGGCGATCAGCACACCGTTAATACTGACGGCGACACCATTAACGTCGAGATCAACCAGACCCGCCCGGCCAATCGCGGCAAGGACCCGACCCCAATTAGGATCGCTGGCAAACAGCGCGGTCTTTACAAGCGGAGAGTGCGCAATGGTGTAAGCAACCTGATCACACTCCTCACAAGTGCCACCCCCTGCCACCTGGATCTCAACAAACTTGGTGGCACCTTCCCCGTCGCGAATAATCGCCTGAGCAAGTTCCAAGCAAAGATCTTTTAGAGCGGTCTCGAACTGGGCAAGTCGGGCGGGCTGCTCCTCGGCGATTACGACACCCGACGCCCCGGTCGCTCCAACCACCACGGCATCATTGGTAGACGTATCCCCATCAACCGTGATGCGGTTAAAGCTTGCCCGGACCGCAGATTGAGTCAACGTTTGTAGCAGTGGAGCGGCAACCACCGCATCGGTGACGACGTAGCCCAACATGGTGGCCATGTTGGGACAAATCATACCTGCGCCTTTTGCCATGCCCGCAAGCGTTACCACGGTGCCATCAAGTTCAACCTGTCGCGACGCCAATTTGGGCCGAGTGTCTGTGGTCAGGATGGCACTGGCGGCCCTCTCCCATCCTTGTTCACTGAGATCTTTCAAAGCGGCCGGCAATGCCGCACTTAGGACGTCTATAGGCAGTGGCTCACCAATAACCCCGGTAGAAAATGGCATGATGGCTTGCTCGGGTACACCGACTTGCCGGGCAAGATCGGCACAGCTGCGCTGGGCCGCCTGCATTCCCTGCTCTCCTGTGCCAGCGTTGGCATTACCGGTATTGATGAGCCAGTACCTGATAACACCACCGCTCTGCTGTAAATGATGGCGTGCAATCAGAACCGGTGCGGCGCAAAAGGCGTTTTGCGTAAACACCCCCGCCACTGTCGATTCAGGCGCAAGTTCAATGAGCGTCAGATCATCCCTGTCCGACTTTTTGATGCCGGCCTGGGCCACACCAAGACGCACACCCGGGACATGGATGGGCATTACGCCAACGCTCCATGACACTGTTTGTATTTTTTACCGCTGCCACAGGGACAGGGATCGTTGCGGCCAACCTTTGGTGTGTTGCGAACGATAGTCTGTGGCTTGTCAGGTGCCGAACTAACCATATTCTCCTCGCCCTCTGCACCCTGAGGCACACCCGACGCCTGCGCGTGCTCAAACGCCATCTGCTGTTTGGCGGCCGCCTCGCGTCGTCGACGTTCAATCTCCTGTGCTTCATCCTGTCGCTGCACCTGAACATGGCTCAAAAACCGAATCACTTCATACTTAAGGCGGTCCAAAAGTGTTTCAAACAAGGCGAAGGACTCGCGCTTGTACTCCTGCTTGGGATTTTTATTAGCGTAAGCTCGGAGATGAATGCCTTGCCGCAATTGATCCATGGTCGCCAGATGTTCCTTCCACAAGGTATCAAGCACCTGCAGCATGATTTGCTTCTCTAGCTGACGAATGTTGTCGCCCACCACGTTTACTTTGGCGTCATACGCGGCCTGTACTTCCTCAACAATTCTCTCTCGAAGAGATTCCTCGTGGAGCGTATTGTCCTCTTCCAACCAAGCCTGAAGCGGCAGGGTAACCGCGAATTCCGCCTCTAGCTGCTTTTCAAGCCCAGGTACATCCCACTGCTCCTCAACGCTCATCGGCGGGATGAAAGCGTCGATTGCACCGTTGACCACGTCAGATCGAATCTGAGTGATCATGCCTGCGACTTCATCCTCACCCAACAGCTGATCCCGCTGGCGATAAATAATACGTCGCTGATCATTGGCGACGTCATCGTATTCCAGAAGTTGCTTACGGATGTCGAAGTTGCGGCCCTCAACCTTACGCTGGGCTTTTTCAATAGCATTGGTGACCATCTTGTGCTCTATGGCCTCACCTTTTTCCATGCCAAGCGCCTGCATAAATCCCTTGACCCGATCTGACGCAAAAATACGCATCAGGTTGTCCTCTAGGGATAAATAGAAGCGGGAAACACCCGGATCTCCCTGTCGGCCCGCTCGACCGCGAAGCTGGTTGTCGATACGCCGGGATTCATGGCGCTCGGTACCCAGAATATGCAGTCCACCTGCCTCGAGAACGCCGTTATGGCGCTCTTCCCACTCCGCGCGAATTCGCGCTCGCGCCTCATCATCAATGTCGCCCGCAGCAGCAAGTTCAGCCTCTAGATTGCCCCCCAGTACAATGTCGGTACCGCGACCCGCCATGTTGGTGGCGATCGTAACCACACCCGGTCGTCCAGCCTGCGCGATAATCTCTGCTTCCTGGGCGTGATATTTGGCGTTGAGCACCTTGTGCGCGATATCCGACTTTTTAAATCGCTCGGAAAGCTCTTCCGAGGTTTCCACCGATGCAGTTCCCACCAGTACTGGCGCCTTGTTTTCAATACAAGACTTTACGTCCTCCACGATGGCATCAAATTTTTCTTCGCGGGTGAGATAGACAAGGTCGTTCAAATCGTTGCGAGTCATTGGCTTGTTGGTTGGAATAACAAGCACCTCCAAACCATAGATTTGACGAAACTCAAAGGCCTCGGTATCAGCCGTGCCGGTCATGCCCGCAAGCTTGTCATAAAGGCGAAAGTAATTTTGGAAGGTCGTTGAAGCGAGGGTCTGGCTCTCGCTCTGGATGTTAACGCCCTCTTTTGCTTCGATCGCCTGATGAAGACCCTCGGACAGGCGCCGGCCCGGCATAGTTCTGCCAGTGTGTTCATCGATCAACACCACCTGACCATCTTGCACGATGTACTCAACATCACGCTGAAATAGCACGTGAGCCCGCAGGCCGGAATGGACATGATGTAGCAGTCCCAGATTGGTCGCCGCGTAAAGACTATCGTCTTCAGCGAGCAGTTTCGCTCCAATCAGCATCTCTTCTATTTTTTCGTGGCCAGCCTCGGTCAACTCAATCTGCCGCTGCTTTTCGTCTACCTTAAAGTCTCCCTCCTGGCCCTCAAGTTCGGGGGAGAGTTTTGGAATGAGCTTATTGATGCTGCGATAGAGTTCCGAACTGTCCTCTGCCGCGCCAGAAATAATCAGCGGTGTCCGCGCCTCGTCAATCAGAATCGAGTCAACTTCGTCGACCACTGCAAAGGACAACTTGCCCTGTGCTTTGTCACCCATGCTGAAGGCCATGTTGTCACGGAGATAGTCAAAGCCGAATTCGTTGTTTGTCCCGTAAACGATGTCACTGGCATATGCAGCGCGCTTCTCTGCTGGATTCTGACGGGATTGAATGACGCCAACGGTCATTCCCAAGAACTCATAAATCGGGGCCATCCACGCCGCATCACGACCCGCTAGGTAGTCATTGACAGTCACCAGATGAACCGCGTTCCCCGGCAGGGCATTGAGATAGGCGGGTAGGGTCGCAACAAGCGTTTTACCTTCACCCGTTCGCATTTCTGCAATCTTGCCCTCGTGCAAGGCGATACCCCCGATCAACTGCACGTCAAAGTGACGCATACCCAGAGTGCGCTTCCCCGCCTCGCGAACTGCTGCAAAGGCTTCGGGCAAGAGTTGATCCAGTGTCGCGCCCGCGGTGAGCCGGCCGCGAAATTCTTCGGTTTTGAGCCTGAGTTCAACGTCGCTCATCGCCTCAAAACTGGCTTCGAGCTCGTTGATGCTCTTCACCATTTTGCCGATGCGTTTTAACTCGCGGTCATTGCGACTGCCAAAAATCTTTTTAAGTGCTGTAGCTATCATGTGAATTAACTTTTTGTCATGGATATCCAGCCGGCACCCTCTCAGGGCGCGGCACGCTTTATCAGGAGTGTTGGGGGTTCAGCGCAGGGTGCGCTGAATATAACTGGCGGGATCGACTGGCCGGCCGTGCTTATAGACTTCAAAATGCACGTGAGGCCCGGTGGAGCGGCCCGTATTACCAAGCAGGGCAATGGGCTGACCTTTGCGAACAAGGTCGCCCACCTCAACAAGATTCTCTTCGTTATGGCCATAGCGGGTGACCATACCGTCCCCGTGAGCCACTTCAATCATTGTGCCGTAGCCAGCTTTTTCACCGCTCCAGCTCACCACACCGCTAGCAACAGCGATAACCTCGCCACCCTCTTTACCCGCGAAGTCAACACCTTGATGCCAGGCCCGCTGCCCCGTGAAGGGATCCTTGCGATAACCATAGCGAGAACTCAGCCAGCCTGATGTAATTGGACGACCGGAGGGAATAGCCTCGGCCTGAGCCTCAACATCGAACAGGAGACCGGCGAGCACATCAAGCTGTGCCTCCCGATCGTCAAGTGTGGCGCTCAAAAGCTCCATCTCGTCCATCAGATCATTGGGTTGAGCCGGCGGAACGGGGAGCGCCATTAAAGGACCCCCGAGGGCCGGATCCTCGCTGAAGTCGAACTCCCCCCCATCCAGCCCGGCCAGCGCCGTGATGTGGGTACCAAGCGCATCAAGGCGGGTTACGCGGGCTTGAAGCTCAGCCAGTTTGCGAGTCATGGCTTCCAGTGTCCGACGCGCATCTGACGATAGCTGGGCTAATTCTTTGGCTCGCTGGCTCACCCCCTGCTCTGCAGCACTGAGGCGCTCAGCCTGCGCCTCATGAGCTCCCTGGCGCTGGCCCAACTCATAACCCAAGGCCATCAGTCCCAGTGGAAGTCCAAGACACAGCACAGAAAGCACTGCCACCGACCAACGGCCGACAGCAATGCTCCTAGAAGCTGCAGTTTTATGGACGAGAATGACTTTCAAAGGAAACAACTGCTCAATACAAAGGACACGCACTATGCCACGCTGAGGCAGTTTGGCAAAGCCTGAAAATCTACCAAATGGCGTCTAAATCGACCGTCCCGGCGGATCCTAGGCGATGGCGACCGCGGGAGCCGTGACGTAGGAAATTGGCGCTACCGAGGCATCTTCAAATGTGACCATTTCCCAGGCATCTTCCTGAGCGAGAAGGGCTCGTAAGACTGCGTTATTTAACGCATGTCCCGATTTGTGGGCCCGAAACTCCCCAATGAGCGAATGCCCGAGGAGATACAGATCACCAATTGCATCTAGCACCTTGTGCTTCACAAACTCGTCTTCGTACCTCAGGCCATCCTGATTTAGAATCCGAAACTCATCCACAACAATGGCGTTATCGACACTTCCCCCGCGGGCAAGTCCTCGCGCCCGCAGGTACTCGATTTCATGCATGAAGCCAAAAGTGCGCGCACGGCTCACTTCCTTAACGAATGATGTCGCCGAGAAATCAATCTCTGCATAGGCGGATCGGTCGTGGAACACCGGATGATCAAAATCGATCGAAAAGGATACTTTAAAACCCTCAAAGGGCAGCAGGCTGGCTTCTTTGTCACCGTCGGTAACCGTCACGGGGCGCTTGATACGAATAAATTTCTTGGGGGCAGGCTGCTCTTCTATGCCTGCAGATTGGAGCAGAAACACAAAGGGACCGGCACTGCCATCCATAATGGGTACTTCGGGGGCGGTGACATCGACAAAGGCATTGTCGATGCCCAATCCCGCCATAGCCGACAACAGATGCTCGACCGTAGAGACCTTCGCGTCACCCAGTCCAAGACTGGTAGAGAGGGTTGTGTCACCGACGTTCTGAGCGCAGGCGGGGATGTCCTGCGCTGGGGAGAGATCGGTGCGCCGAAATACGATGCCGTTGTCGATAGGAGCGGGGCTCAGCGTGAGAAAAACCTTCTCTCCCGTGTGCAAACCGATGCCTGTCGCCTTGATCGGATTTCGCAACGTCCTCTGTCTGATCATTGTCTCACCCTCACCTAAAATGAGGCGGACAATGATCCCCGATCAGTCCGCCTGTCGACGCAAAAATGCCGGAATATCGAAATATTCCTCCCCGCCGCTCTCTACCTGCGCCGCTGCCTGCCCTGCCGCCCCAGCGCGTGCTACACGAGCTCGGGTTGCCGGAGGCAAATCATATTGTTCGTCGTAAGCTGGCGCCGGGCTACCGGTCTGCACAGGCTTACTATCCACTACCGCCAGCGATGGCCTAGCCTCGCCAGACGCCGCTAATCCGGTAGCGACCACAGTGACCTTCAATGTGTCGGTCAACTCGGGATCGATCACCGTTCCAACCACCACCGTGGCGTCTTCAGAGGCGTACTCCTCGATGGTGTCTCCCACCTCGGAAAATTCACCTAAGGACAAATCCAATCCGGCAGTGATATTGACCAGAACGCCACGGGCACCGCTCAGGTTGATGTCGTCAAGTAGCGGGCTGTTAATCGCTCGCTCCGCTGCTTCCCGCGCTCGATTCTCACCGGACGCCTGGCCCGTACCCATCATCGCGGACCCCATCTCTGACATCACCGTACGCACATCCGCAAAGTCGACGTTGATCATGCCAGGACGGATAATGAGATCGGCGATCCCCTGAACTGCCCCCAAAAGTACATCATTGGCTTCCCGGAAGGCATCCAAGAGACTGGTATTTTTGCCCAACACCTCCAGCAACTTTTCATTGGGTATCGTGATTAGAGAGTCGCAATGCTGCTGAAGTTCCCGAAGACCTTCATCTGCTATTTTGGATCGCTTTTTGCCTTCGAAACTGAAAGGCCGTGTGACTACCGCGACGGTCAAAATACCCATTTCCCTGGCCACTTCGGCGACGATCGGCGCACCGCCAGTACCCGTCCCTCCTCCCATACCGGCGGTAACAAACACCATATCAGCGCCATGCAGAGCATCGGCGATACGATCCCTATCCTCCATGGCTGCCGCCCGGCCGATATCGGGATTTGCGCCCGCTCCGAGGCCCTTGGTGATGCCTGTGCCGAGCTGAAGCACGGTTTTTGCCTCGATATCGGACAGAGCCTGGCTGTCAGTATTAGCGCAGATAAAGTCAACGCCATCCACGTGATTTTCGATCATATGTCGGACCGCGTTACCGCCACCGCCCCCGACTCCAACGACCTTGATCACCGCACTTTGTGGTGCACTATCAACGAGTTCAAACATGTTTACTCCCCTTTTTTTAACATCTGCCGGTCGAAACCAGCGTCTCCCCAAACAACGTGAAAAATGCTCCGCCTGCCCTTCAGAAGTGCCGGCTGAACCACTCCTTCACGCTATCTAACAAACCTGCCGCGCTAAGACGCCCCTCCTTGAAGTGGGCGTCCGCCTGCTCATCTCTCGCGCCAAAAATCAGTAGACCCACTGCCGTCGCGTAGATTGGATTTCGTATAATGTCGCTGAGGCCTTGGGCGTACTGAGGCGCACCCACCCTTACGGGCATATGGAAAATCTCTTCGGCGAGCTCCATTGCCCCCTCCATTTTTGATGTCCCCCCGGTCAGCACTACCCCCGCTGGAATGAGCTCCTCATAACCTGAGCGCCTAATCTCAGCCTGAATCAGGGTGAACAGCTCGTCGTAACGAGGCTCAACTACCTCTGCCAAGGACTGTCTCGATAAATCTCTGGGGGGGCGGTCGCCTACACTGGGGACCTTGATGGTTTCATCGGCTCCTGCAAGCTGAGTCAGGGCACAGGCGTACCGAATCTTGATTTCCTCGGCATGCTGGGTGGGCGTTCTGAGTGCCATGGCGATATCGTTCGTGACCTGATCGCCCGCAATGGGAATCACTCCTGTGTGACGAATAGCGCCATCAGTGAAGATTGCGATATCAGAAGTGCCCCCACCAATATCAACAATGCAGACCCCTAGGTCGCGCTCGTCCGCAGTAATTACCGAGAAGCTCGAGGCCAGCTGCTCCAAAATTATGCCGTCGACTTCAAGTCCACAGCGCTGAATACATTTCTCAATATTTTGGGCCGCGTTTACCGCACAGGTAACTAGGTGAACCTTCGCCTCCAGCCTGACGCCAGACATACCAAGGGGCTCTTTTATCCCCCCTTGGTTATCAATCAGATACTCCTGTGGAAGCACATGTAAGACTTTTTGGTCCGCAGGAATCGCTACGGCTTGAGCGGCATCGAGGACCCGTTCTACATCGGCCTGAACAACCTCACCCTCTTTAATCGCCACGATTCCATGGGAGTTCATCGACCGAATGTGGCTTCCAGCGATACCAACGTAGACGGAGTGAATCTGGCAGCCCGCCATCAGCTCTGCTTCCTCGACTGCCCGCTGGATGGCATTTACGGTGGATTCAATATCGACCACCACTCCTTTCTTCATCCCTCGTGAGGGATGAGACCCGATCCCGACGACCTCGATGACGCCTTCGACGTCAACCTCACCGACGACAGCAACCACTTTGGAGGTACCAATATCCAACCCGACAATCATGCGCTTATCTGTTATTCCAGCCATTAGCGTACTTCCTCTCCAGAAAGTTCATTCACAGCCGTTAAGGCCAACTGAGCTTGATGACGAAAGGTCACCGCCGCGCCATTGGAGTAGCGCATATCAATTCGCGAGACCTGCTCGCCATTGAGGTGTCGCTCCCACAACACGATGAATCGCTGCACGCGCTTCAAAAAATGATCGGCACCAAAAGCAATACCAATTCCGTTGTCGAGGACCAGATCAATCTGTCCAATCTCATCCTGCTCCAGACTGACGACCTGCAAGCCCGTGTCTTGCAACAGGCTCTCTACTTGCTGGTAGTGGCGCATCATGTCGCCGGCCGAGGAATCCGGTCCTCCAAGCTGTGGGAGAGGGTCGAACATGGCCGATTGGTCACCTGCGAAATAGGCGCCTTCATGATTCAGAAAGCCCTGGTCACCCCACCGCGCAATCGGGCGCTGCTCCTCCACAGTCACCACTACTGTATCGGGCCATTGCCGTCGAACGGTTGCCCGATACACCCAAGGAATGCGCTCCAGATCGTCACGAATGGCGTCCAGATCGGCCGCAAAAAACCCGCCGGCCAAGGTGGGGGCTACCAGAGTCTCTATCAGATCAGTGGGTACATGGTCTGTTGTGCCACTGATTACCAATTGTTCAATGGGCAGTGTGTACAGATGCCTGGCACCGTAGGCACTCACGCCGACAACAGCAATAAAGCCTGCGATAACCGATACCTGAAGAACAATTCGTTGAGCTTTCTGCCACCAATTTATCGACTGTTTGGCCAGGGGCTTGCGAATTGCCTGTCGTCTAGTTCTGGTTTCACGCACCATGGCGAACCTCCAGACTACGCTGCCAGATTTCGCTCAACAGCCCCTCCATCGACAATTCCGCTGCCTGCGCCGCCATCGGGACGAGGCTATGACTGGTCATACCTGGAATCGTATTCACTTCGAGTAGCTGCCATTCACCGGTCTGCTTACGCATGACATCAACCCGCCCCCAAACCTGCGCGCCAACCGCCGAGAAGGCCTCCAAGGACAGTGTCGCCAGCGCCACCTCTTCCTCTGCGCTGAGGCCTGACGGACAGAAAAATTGGGTCTCATCCGAGATATATTTGGCGTTGAAATCGTAAAAACCGGCTGCAGGTTGAATCCGGATCACAGGCAGTGCGCGGTCACCGAGTATGGCCACCGTATACTCAGCCCCCTCAACATATTGCTCAGCGAGCACCTGTGTGCCGAAGCGCCGGGCTTCCTCATATGCCGCTTTGAGCTGCTCCGGCGTTGTCGCCCGGCTCATACCAATGGAGGACCCCTCAAGTGCGGGCTTCACAAACACGTCACCCAACTCATCCATAACAGCGGACCAATCAGTGAAATCGGAAAGAACGACGAACAGTGGCGTTGGCAAACCAAGTCCCTGCCAAACCAGCTTGGTCTTCACCTTGTCCATCGTGAGCGCCGACCCCAAGACGCCGGATCCGCTATAGGGCAGCTTCATCATCTCGAACAGGCCCTGTAGCGTGCCGTCCTCGCCACCGGGGCCATGTAGCAAGTTAAAAACAAACTCGACTCCCTGAAGCTGCTCGGGCCACCCCTCCTCAGCTGGATCTACAAAGGCCACCCGCGCGCCCGCCGCCTCAAGACTTCGGCCAACATTGCCGCCACTCTCGAGGGATATTTCGCGCTCTGCAGCCGTGCCACCGAGAAGGACGCCGAAATAATGATCACGAAGGGCTATGCTTTTCATGCCACGCCCTCCAAACTGCCTGATTCACTCAGAGCCGAAGCGAGCCGAGCAATGTTTCCCGCGCCCTGGGTCAGCAGCAAATCTCTGTCCTTGAGGAGCCTGGCTAATACGGCTGGCACTTCATCGACAGTGTCAACCACGACAGGATCGACGAAACCCCGCTGCCTAATTGATCGCGCGAGAGAGCGGCTATCCGCACCGGGAATCAGTGCCTCGCCAGCGGGATACACATCGACTAAAACCAGCACCTCGCAACGCGATAACACGGCGACAAAATCGTCATAGTGATCCCGGGTACGGGTGTATCGGTGCGGCTGGTAGACCATGACAAGCCGACGATCAGGGAACGCTGAATCAGCCGCATCCAGAGTCGCCGCGACCTCGGTAGGATGGTGGCCATAATCATCGACCAATAGGGCAGTACCCGAAGAAAAAACGATATCCCCCATCACGGTGAATCGTCGTCCTACCCCTTCAAATGCGGCAACACCTGCGCAAATGGATTCATCGGGTAAACCTAACTCAGAAGCTACTGCGATCGCCGCCGCCGTATTCAACACATTGTGTAGACCGGGCATTGAGATAGTAACCGTTAGGTCGGGTCGCTCATCGGGCCGCGCTAAACTGAAGGTGGTTTGCAAGCCGCAAGACGAGATCGCGCCAATGCGATAATCAGCGTGTCCGCGTTCTCCATAACTTACGACGCGACGCGTCATGTGAGGTATCACTGCCCGCACACCTGGATCATCGGTGCACATAACAGCAAACCCATAAAACGGGAGATTGTGCAGGAAGCCTACAAACGCATTTTCATAATTAGCGTAGTCACCACCATAATGATCCATGTGATCGGCTTCGATATTGGTGACAACACTCACCATAGGCAGCAGGTGCAAGAATGATGCATCACTCTCGTCTGCCTCTACGATCAGATAACGACCCTCGCCCAAGCCCGCATTGCTGCCCACCCAGTTTAGGACTCCGCCCACAACAAAGGTAGGGTCTTCCCCCGCCTCTGCAAAGATAGAAGCGAGCAGACTCGTCGTCGTGGTTTTACCGTGCGTCCCGGCAACCGCGATCCCGTACCGATGGCGCATGAGCTCTGCGAGCATTTCCGCACGGGGCACAACGGGGATTCGGGCTGCTTTGGCAGCTACCAGTTCAGGGTTGTCTGAACGAATCGCACCTGATGTCACCAGCACGTCGACCCCTTTCACATGGGATTCGCTGTGCCCGATGTGCACGACGACCCCAAGCCCCCTGAGCCGCTCAACAACCGGGCTCTCCTGCAGGTCTGATCCACTGACCTCATAGCCCTGACGGGCCAGGACTTCAGCAATTCCGCTCATACCCGAACCGCCAATACCCACCATAAAGATGCGTCGAATTCGATCCATCATCGGCATACCGGGTGAGGCCTTAACGCCGCTCATTGGCGACCTCCTCCAGAATATCTGCGACCTTGCAGGTCGCGCTGCTAGAACCCAATGTGGCAGCCGCAGAGGACATTGCGGCCAATCGCCCCGGAGAATCTAAATAACCCACCAGAAACCGTTCTAAATCACCGGCCGCCAATCTGGACTGCGGTAGCAGCTGTGCGGCGCCGATGGCTGCCAGAGTTCTTGCATTCGCGGTCTGATGATCATCGATCGCGTGAGGAAGCGGTACGAGGATTGCCGGACGCCTTTGACTGGCCAACTCGCTCACCGTGAGCGCTCCAGAGCGACAGATGACGAGATCGGCACCTGCGTAGGCCGCAGCCATTTCCTCAATGAATGGACGAATATCAGCGTTGTTAATCCCATTATCGCGATAGGCCTGTCGCGTGATCTCGAGGTGCTGCTCACCGCACTGGTGTATTGCGGTGATGCGGGAACGCTGCCCATCGTCCAACGTCCCCAGTGCCACAGGGACTCCACGATTAAGAGGCAAGCTGCCCAGACTCCCCCCCAGAACCAATAGCCGCAGGGGACGCTCAACCGTGAATTCGGCTGGAACATCAAGTGCTTCAGCTCTCTCCAAATCTCGACGCAGGGGATTCCCAATCAATTCTGCATGTCGCTCATCAACAAACGGCCCGGGCAGTCCGCTCAACAGACGTTTTGCCAATGGCGCGAGTAATCGGTTGGTGGTACCTGCTATCGCGTTTTGCTCGTGGATAACCAGCGGCCGACGCAAAAGGTAAGCGGCGATCCCACCCGGCCCTGCCGCATACCCACCCATTCCGAGCACCACCTGAGGCCGCAGAGAATTCATCAGGCCAAGGGCTGTAAACAGCGCCGACAGTAAACGCAGTAGCCCCTGTATTCTTCCAATAATGCGTTTGCCTCGAAGGCCACTTACAGGAAGCGCATGCAGAGTAAAGCGATGTGAGGGCACAACGCGTGCTTCGAGACCACGATTGGTGCCCATCCAGTCAACCAACCACCCCCTGTTTCGCAGTTCCTCCGCCACCGCCAGAGCAGGATAGACATGGCCGCCCGTTCCACCTGCCATGATAAGCGCTCTGGGGGAAGTCATGAGGACGCCCCCTTTCCAGCCAGCCCACCACGGATTACCTGCTCTATGCGCAACACCACTGCAAGCATGGTGAAGCTGACAATCAAACTGGAACCGCCGTAACTGATGAACGGTAGCGTCAGTCCCTTGGTGGGTAGCAAGCCTGAACTCACGCCCATGTTCACAAAGGCTTGCCCCGAGAAAATAAGTGCCACGCCGTAGCAGACGTACCCGGCAAAAGGCTGTCCCTGCTGTTCGGATCGCCAACCAATCTGGAGAATCCGTCCAACGAGCAGGCAGTAAAGGAGAATGAGACTCACAGATCCTACTAGGCCCGTCTCCTCCGCCCAAATGGAAAATACAAAGTCGGTGTGTGCCTCGGGCAGGTAAAAAAGTTTTTGAATACTGTTGCCTAATCCGACACCAACCCACTCACCACGACCAAACGCGATGAGGGATTGAATCAATTGAAATCCCGAGCCATAGGGGTCCTGCCAGGGGTCGGTATAGGCAGTCAAACGCGCCAGCCGATAGGGCGCGCTAAATACCATCAATGCTAGCGCTCCTGCGGCACTGGCGATCAATAGCAACATGTAATGTAACCGGGCACCCGCGAGGAACAGCATTCCAAATACGGTGCCGGCGCAGATCACCGTAGCGCCAAAATCAGGCTCAAGAAGCAGCAAAAAAGCGACCAAGCAGAGTACCAAGACAGGCTTTGCCAAACCCTGCCAATGGGTTCTCACCAGTTCGCTATGGCGTACTAGAAATCCTGATACATACAAGACCAGCGCAAACTTGACGATCTCGGAGGGCTGCAGTGTCAATGGACCGATAGGCAACCAGCGCTGACTGCCATTTACATCGCGCCCAATACCGGGTACCAGCACCAGTAGTAGCAACACAAAGGCCAGCAACAGCCAGACTCCGGATGTCCGCTGCCATACGTCGAGAGGTACACGATAAACCACCAGCGCCGTCAAAGTAGCAAGCAGCAAATAAATGCCATGGCGCATCGAGTGGTGCCAAGGGTTACTGAAATGCCAATCACCGTATTCTATGGATGCAGATGCGATTGCAACCAAACCGATACAAATCAAAGCGAGTGCCGACCCTACCAGCAATGGGTCCATACCCGATGACTTATAAGCCGCGACGGAGCTCATGCTGCAACCCCAGTTAAGCTGGTCACCGCGGCGCGAAAAGCGTCACCACGGGCTTGGTAGTTGTCGAACATATCGAAGCTGGCACAGGCGGGAGACAGCAACACAATATCTCCCTCTTCTGCTGCGGAAGCCGCCCTATCAACCGCAGCTTCAAGAGATTGCACGCGATTGACCGGCACCACGTGACCGAGGGCGACCTCTAGATCCCGCGCCGCTTCCCCCATGGTGATGACTCGGCGACAGTGCGCCTGAACAGGATCCTCAAGCGCCGCGAAACTTTGCTGCTTGCCCTGCCCACCGACAATCAAAATAATATTTTGCGAACCACCAAGACCGTTTAAAGCCGCTATACAGGCGCCAACATTGGTTCCCTTGCTGTCATTTATCCACTTGACGCCTGCCTCTTCAGCCACCAGTTCACATCGATGAGGCAAGCCTTTAAAAGTTAGGAGTCCCTCAACAGCGGTTTCCACCGACAGCTTTAGCGCGGTGCAAATAGCGAGTGCCACCAAGGCGTTATGGACATTGTGGGTTCCTTTGATAGGAAGCTCATTCACCTTAACAACAGGATCAAACCCTCTGCATATCACCGACTCGCCGTCATTGACCCGAACACCCCACTCCTTGAGATCAGGTTCCTCCGGGCGCCAGATAATTACGTCCACGGGAGTTTCCACCAAGGGCTGAGTCAATGAATCGCTGCGGTTGACGACTACGGCTTTTGCTCCGCGGAAAATTCGATGCTTGGCGAGATGATATTTTGGCATCGACCCGTGCCGGTCGAGATGATCCGCCGTCACGTTGAGCACCGTGGCAACATCAAGATTGAGGGGCTCACTCCGCTCTAACTGGAAACTGGAGAGCTCTAGAACATAAAAATCTGTCGTCGGATCGAGAATACTGAGCGCTGGCATACCGATGTTTCCGCCCAGCCCCACCTTTTTACCGCAGGTCGTAATCATATGGGCGACCAGAGCAGCGACCGTGGACTTGCCGTTAGATCCGGTAATACCGACAACAGGTGCGGCGGCCTCGGTGATGAAAAGATCAATATCTCCAATGATGCGTGTGCCACTGATTTGAGCCGCTTCGACCCAAGGATGCTCGAGCGAGATACCAGGGCTCACAATGAGCTCATTCACTCGCTTCAACGCCACAGGCACATCCTCTGCGGCAACGAGCCGGCGATCGCTGCCAACCGCTTCACGAACTGGAGCAGAGGTGAGCACCTCAGGCCTAGTATCTGTGGCCAGAAACTCGATACCTTGCGAGACAAACCAGCGCGCCACCGACGTCCCCGTCTCCCCGAGTCCGAGAATCATGCGTGTTGTGCTACTGGCGAGAACGGAAGCCATCATCACCTCATCGCAGCTTGAGGGTGGCGAGACCAAACAGCACCAGCATCACGGTGATGATCCAAAAGCGGACAATCACACGGGGCTCGGGCCACCCTTTCAGTTCAAAGTGGTGATGAATCGGCGCCATCCGGAAAACCCGCTTACCCCGGGTTTTGAATGACGCCACCTGAATAATTACCGAAACGGTTTCAATGACAAAAATACCGCCCATGATGAATAGAACGATCTCATGGCGTATTACTACAGCTACCAGGCCCAACGCCGCGCCGAGTGCAAGCGCTCCAACATCGCCCATAAACACCATTGCCGGATAGGTGTTAAACCAGAGAAAGCCGAGGCCGGCACCTGCTATGGCACCACAGAAAATGACAAGCTCTCCCGCGCCTGCGAGATAAGGGATGTGTAAGTATTCGGAGAAGTTTGTGTTACCCGTCAGATAGGCAATCGTGCCGAGACCGGTAGCAACCATGACTGTAGGCAGGATCGCAAGCCCGTCTAGACCGTCAGTCAAATTGACCGCGTTACTCGAGCCCACGATGACCAGGTAACTGAAGGGAATGAACAGCAGGCCGAGTGGTAGCGCCACATCCTTAAAGAACGGCACATATAAAGTGGTCTCCGCGGGCTGCTGCGCTGTCACAAAAAGCACCGTCGCAGCAGAGAATCCCACCAGAGATTGCCAGAAGTATTTCCACCTCGCCGGCAGACCACGAGGATTTTTTTCCACTACTTTTCGGTAGTCATCTATCCAGCCAATAGCGCCAAAAGCCACTGTGGTCGCCACTGCTATCCAGAGATATCGACTGTCCAATCGACCCCACAAAAGACTACCGGTCACGATTGCAACGATGATCAGTGCACCGCCCATCGTCGGTGTGCCAGACTTCACCAAATGGGTTTCCGGACCGTCTGTTCGCACTGCCTGTCCAATTTGCAGGGAATCCAGATAGCGGATCATCCGTGGGCCAATCAGAAGTGAGATTAGCAACGCAGTGACAGCCGATAAAATGCCTCTGAGTGTGATGTACTGGAAGACAGTAAAGCCCGAGTCGAGCACCTCTAGCTGCGCCATTAGCCACGTCAGCATAACTAGACCCCCACCCTATTCACGATGCCCTCTACCAGCACATCCAGTCGAGCACCACGGGAACCCTTTACAAGCATCGTCGCGCCCCGCTTAATGGCCGGACGCTCCGCTAGAAAGGCCTCATTATTTCCAAAGGCGAGCCCTCCCTTGCCGAACGTACCCAGTGCGGGTCTGGGTATGTCACCTATCACCCACAGAGCGTCTATCCCCCTCTCCGCTGCGTAGCGACCAATCTCCGCATGAAATCGAGGGCTCTCGGGACCGAGCTCGAGCATCGCACCCAGAATGAGATAGCGTGGGCCCTCACAGGACGCCAGGACATCGATTGCTGCCTTAACCGAGAGCGGGTTCGCGTTGTAGCAGTCATCAACCAAGATGACCTCATCAGCGAGAAGGAACTGCTGACCCCGTCCGGCAGCCGGCCGCACCTTCGCCAATCCACGAGCAACTGCGCTTTGACTGATACCGAGGGCAACAGAGACCGCGACCGCGGCCAATGCATTCATCACTCCCTGACGCCCCGGAATATTTAGCGTGAGCTCCCACTCTCCGACCGGTGTCCTTACCTTGAGATGACTACCGGAAAAACCGTTGTAGATAACCTGTAGAACACCGACGTCAACCTGATCTGAAAAGCCGAAGGTGATAACTCGAGCAGTTTGAGCGCGAGCCCGCCAGGTGTCGCACCAGCGTTCGTCACCATTAAAAATAGCGACGCCCTGATCTGGCAGCATGGAGAGGATCGCACTCTTGGTGTCTGCAATCTCGTCAACACTGGCATAGTGCTCAAGATGAGCTTCTGTCACATTGAGCAATACACCAATAGACGGACGCACCATTTTTTGAAGCCAGTCGATGTCACCCGGTTTGCCTGCGCCCATTTCAATGACGGCAAATTCTATTTCCGGATTTAGTCGGGATAAGGTCAGGGGGACGCCCAACTCGTTATTCTGATTTCCCTCTGTGGCCATCACCTCGCCAGCTTCAGCCAACACCGCCGCAATCAAATTTTTCGCGGTGGTTTTTCCTGCGCTTCCCGTAATGCCGATGACATTGCCATCAAACCCGTCTCTCGCGAGAGCACCAAAATCGGCCAGCGCGGATTGGATGTCTCCGTGAATAATCTGTGGCAACTCGTGCTCAACGGGATGACTGACGAGCGCTGCAACCGCGCCCACGTTGGCCGCTGATTCAATGAAGTCGTGCCCATCCACTCGCTCGCCTTGAATAGCGACGAACAAGTCGCCAGGCTTTACCTGCCGGCTGTCTATTGCAACACCCGTCAGCATTACATCGGTGTTTGCGCCCGATATAAATTGGCCACCGCAGCGCTCTGCAAAATGCTTGGCTGATGTCGCGGCGATCATCGCTGAAGCCCTTTAGCATCGCACCAAGCCTCAACGACCTCGCGATCACAAAAAGGTACGCGGCAACCATCGATCTCCTGATATCGCTCGTGACCTTTACCGGCAACCAGAACCGTATCTTCTGAGGCAGCCATATCCAGTGCCGCTCCAATTGCCTCGGCCCTATCACTTAAACGAACGTAATCTCCATTGATGCCCTTAATCACCTCATCAATGATTGCCTCGGGTTGCTCTCCTCGTGGGTTATCGGAGGTGACGACGACAATATCAGCCAGTCGCTGCGCGATAGCACCCATGACCGGGCGCTTGGTTCTATCCCGATCGCCTCCACACCCAAAAACGGCAATCAATCTACCCGTCGCAGTTGGCCGCAAGGCAGCAAGGGCTCGCTCAAGGGCGTCTGGTGTATGAGCATAATCAAGGAAAACACGAGGGCCGCGCACGGGGCCGATAGATTCAATGCGGCCCGTCACGGCCGATACCTGCTCCGCCGCTTCAATAACCTCGCGAGCAGCAAAACCGAGACCCTGCACAACCGCAACAGCAACCCCGAGGTTGAAGGCGTTGAAATCGCCACTTAGCTGACTGACAAGCTGCCCTTCGCCGAAAGGCGTTTTGACACTAAAAGTGAGAGGACTCCGCGCGATGATGTCAATGAAAATATCAGCACTCGGATCTTCTAAAGACGCGCCCATGGCGGCATCAGGTAACAGGTCCTTTACGCGACGCGCTATCGGGTCATCTTCGTTATAGACAGCGTGATCGAGCAGGAAGTCGGAAAACAATCTCAACTTGGCCGCTGCATACTCTTCTTCTGAACCGTGATAGTCGAGATGATCGTGGGACAAGTTGCTAAACACAGCAGTATTCACTGACAACCCTTGCAATCGACCCTGGTCCAGTGCGTGAGATGATGCCTCCATCGAAACAAAGCGAATTCCGGACGACGCCCATAGCGCGAGCTGCCGGTTTATTGAAATGAGGTCTGGCGTTGTATTGGTCGCGGGAGACACCTGACTATCGGTGCGGACACCAAGCGTACCGATGCTGCCTGCTTGATGTCCAAGCAGACGTAAAATCTGGCACGTGAAATCAACGATTGAGGTCTTGCCATTGGTTCCCGTGACAGCAATAAGCGAAAGCTTCCTGCTGGGGTGGTTGTAAAAATCCTGCACCAGTGTCGGCAGATGTTCTGCAAGATCGGGCAGCGGGATAACCCGGGAATCCTGACAATCCAAACCGCTGGCCTCAGCGAGAACTGCTGAGGCCCCGCGCTCCAACACGTCACCAATAAAGTGCCGGCCATCAGATGACGCCCCCGGTAACGCGACAAATAGCCCGCCAGGTACAAGCTGTCGACTATCGAGAGCCATGTCCGAAGGAATGACCCCTCGCAGGTGGGCTGGACAATCAGGCACAAACGCGCCCAGACTCGGTCGGTTTGGCGTCAACTCGATCACGCGCCACCTCCCAGCCCGACAAATTGAGGAGACTCATCTTCGCTGGCGGGAAGTGCATTATGTAGTCGCAGGACCCCATCAGTGATGGCCGAGTAAATGGGCGCTGCCGCCGCGCCGCCGCCATAGTTATCGCCCTTGGGTTGATCCACGACGATAGCGGTGACGAAACGAGGATCCTCAATCGGTGCGACGCCGACAAACAGGGCTACATATTGGTCATCGAGATAGCCGGCCTCGCCAACCTTATGCACGGTTCCTGTTTTGCCACCTACCTGAAAACCCTCAACCCGCGCTTTCTGTGCGGTCCCCTCGGAACCCGTCACTCTGTTCAGGACCTCTAGGACCTGTTCCGCTATTTCCTTGCTAATCACCTGGTGGCCTAGCGCCACCTCACTCTCCGGCCGCTTTAACAGTGTGAGCGGAACCTGACTTCCTTTATTGGCGAACACGGCATAAGCATGGGCTATCTGCAGAGGCGTTGCAGTCAGTCCATAACCAAACGCGAGGGTAACTTTTTCGATGTCACTCCACCGTTGGCGGTTGGGCAGCACCCCAGATCGCTCCCCGGGAAAACCGATGCTAGATGGCTCCCCGAGCCCAAAACGCTGAAAGACATCAAGGATCGACTCGTGGCCCAACTGCTGCGCAATTTTGGTTACACCAACCTGGCTCGATTTTTCGATAACTCGCGACACCGTAATCTCGCCATAATTTCTTGGGTCGGGTAACACCTTGCGACCGACCCTAATTCTTCCTGGAGAGGTATCAATGAGGGAATCGATCGTGAATTCACCCGACTCCAGAGCCGCCACTAAGGTGAGTGGTTTCATGGTGGATCCAGGCTCAAATACATCGGTCACGACCCGATTGCGCGTTGCCGCATAGTCAAAGCCATCACGACTATTAGGATTGAAGACGGGGTGGTTGGTCATGGCCAGGATTTCGCCGGTGCTCGCGTCTAGCGTTACAGCAGCACCCGCTGTAGCACCCGTTTCAACCATTGCCCGCTGCAGCACGCGATGCTGTAAGTACTGAAGTCGAAGATCGATCGACAAAGCGAGCGCCTTGCCCGATCGCGCCTGCTCGATCACGCCAATATTACGAATGGCGTCCCCGTGAAGGTCTTTCAGGTAACGCTTTTTACCGGTCTGTCCGCGCAACCACTCGTTATAGGCGAGCTCGATTCCTGCAATTCCCTCACCATCTACATTAGTGAGACCGACTAACTGGGAGACCACCTCTCCCGCCGGATAAAACCGCCGGTATTCCCGCTCACCCCTTACGCCCGGCAACCCCAGGTCAAGAATCGCTCGCGCCTGATCGGGGGTTTGGTGGCGAGCGAGGTACATAAATTGCTTGTCTGAGTACAGGTTGATTCGCTCGGACAGAGCCTCGGGGGTTTGCCCAAGTGTCATTGCCAACCGCGCTATCTGCACCGAATCTTTGAGCTGCTGGGGATTTGCCCAAATGGAAACCACTGGAGTACTGACGGCGAGGGGCTCCCCGCGACGGTCGGTTACCAGCCCTCGGTAAGCTGGAATCTCCGCGGTCCTGACCGATCGCATAGCCCCCTGCTGCTTGAGAAAACGCGCACCTCGATCCTGATCTACCACCTGTAAGACCACGAGACGGGACACCAACAGACCAAACAAGACGAACAGACAGAATGCGATGAATATCAGACGCCATAGCGCTGGCTTGGCTACTATCTTTTTTGACCTACTCATCGCCGCCGCCCATTCTGAGGTTGCACTACCCTGTAAATAGAAAGCTGTGGAGAAGTCATCGCGAGATCTTCTTGCGCGATGCTGACTACCCGATGGGGGCTAGCCAAGGTACTGTGCTCCAAAAGCAGTCGACTGTAGTCCTCCTGTAATTCCCACTGGCGGTATTCGACAACTTGTTGTTTGGAATAGAGTCCTCTGACCACATGAGAGGAGTAAACAACAGCCAAGGCCGAGACCAAGGCAGTAATAAGCAAACTGGCCGGGAGGACCCGCAGAGTCATGCGATGCGCTCCGCGACTCTCATGATGGCCGAGCGCGCTCTTGGATTTACCGCCAGTTCAGCCTCTCCAGCCTTAATAGGCTTCCCGACCAAGCGGAGCCGCTGACCTCGATCCGCATCCAGCACCGGTACGCCCCGCGGCACTTGCTTGCCCCTGGCCTCATTGCGCATGAACTGCTTCACCAGACGATCTTCGAGGGAATGAAAACTTATCACCACAAGGCGACCGCCCACGGCAAGCAGATCGATAACCTTTCCCAGCAGGCACTCAAGGTCTATCAACTCTTGATTAACATGGATCCTGATAGCTTGAAAAACCCGGGTAGCCGGGTGTTTATGTTTTTCCCACGATGGATTCGCCTCTGACACGATTCGAGCCAGCTGCGCGGTTGTAGCGAGAGGCTCGCTTGCTCTGGCTACTACAATTGCCGAAGCAATGCGTTTCGCATATCGCTCTTCCCCATAATCGCGAAATATAGAAATCATCTCTTGCTGAGAAGCGGTGTTAACGAAGTCTGCCGCCGACATCCCAGTGTCTGGATCCATGCGCATATCCAGTGGACCATCCAACTGAAAGCTAAACCCTCGCGCGCGATCATCGAGCTGGGGACTGGAAACCCCAAGATCGAGAAACACCCCTGAAAGATTAGATCCCGCGCGCTCGAGTTCGGCGAAGCTTCCGCGGAGAAAGCTGAAACGGGCGTCCGCACCGGCCATTTCTTCGGCGACCCGAGCCGCCTCGGGGTCCTTATCAAATGCGATCAACCTGTCATCGGTCGATAGGCTCTCCAAAATTCGCGCGGAGTGGCCCCCCCGGCCGAACGTGCCGTCAACAAACACCTGATCTGCCAACTCCGTTGTTGCCGCCATCAGTGCGTCAACAGCCTCCTCCAAAAGAACCGCCTGATGAGCCAATGCCATCAGAGGGTCAAAGACATTAATTCTGCTGGTACTTCATCGTTTTCAGCCGCCAGAGCTGCATCGCGCTCTGCAAGCCACTGGCTCTCAGACCACAACTCCAACTTGTTGCCCTGCCCAACCAACACCAGTTTTTTCTCGAGCTTGGCGTAGTCCCGCAAGGACTGAGGGAGGAGCACTCGACCACTGCCATCAAGATCAAGCTCTGTGGCATAGCCAAGGACGAGTCGCTGAAATCGCTTGACCGCGGGATTGAGGGTAGGCAGGGCCTGAATGTCAGCCTCTATTCGCTCCCATTCCGGCAAGGGGTACATCACCAGGCAGGACGCCTGCGTATCAATCGTAATGACAACCTGCCCGGCACACTGGATGAGCAACGACTCCCGCTGCCGGGCCGGCACGGCCAGCCGCCCTTTGGAATCCATGTTGATGTGCTGAACTCCACGAAACACGTCGTCTTCCCCACTCTCCGCCGGCTAATCCCACAAAAAGGATTAAAAACCCACTTTGCACCACTTTCCGCCACTATACGGGTGACACCAGCGGACAGTCAACGAATGCGGCAAAAAAATCTTGCAATTTCAGGGGCTTAGGCGGGTCGACCGTGGCATTTTGAGGCCCGACACAGCACATTTAAGGCGAGCAAAAACCTCACCGTAAACAGGTCATTATCAACAAGCCAGGAGGTTAAGCTTTAAGATATAAAACTATAAAGTATTAAAATAGATATTTATATTCTAAATTGTTTTAATTTTTAAGGGGGGAAGCCCCCCGTTGCCGGGGGGCACAAAATGAGTCGATCGATAAGCCGGGTTCTGTCGAGGGCGACCATTCATCTGCGACGGATGTCGCCATCCGCCTGAAGCGACCTACCCGGATCCGCCGGAGATCACGGCATAAGGATCCCTATTTGGTCTTGCTCCGAGTGGGGTTTACCATCGCCACGTCTGTTGCCAGCCGCGCGGTGCGCTCTTACCGCACCTTTTCACCCTTACCTGAGACGGACTCAGGCGGTTTCCTTTCTGTTGCACTTTCCGTGGGCTCACGCCCCCCAGGTGTTACCTGGCACTCTGATCTCTGGAGCCCGGACTTTCCTCCGCCAAACAAGTTGACAGCGGTCGCCTAATCGACTCGAGCGCGACTGTAACCTGTCCAGCCGCTCCCGTACATGGTTGCTATTCCCGTTTTTCAAGCACCAGGGCATTGTAGAGGTCTCGCGCTCGGACGCCGGTGATTTCGGCGGCTAGCGCTGATGCTTTGCGCGGAGGCAACTCCCCGGCGAGCAACCGCAGGACCTTGAGCGCACCCTCGGTAATCTTGCTGGCAGACTGCTTAACCGGCGGACCAAGCAAAAGTACCAATTCGCCCCGCTGCTGATTGACGTCGCCGGCAACCCAAGAGGACATCTCGGTTAGCGGCAAACGGCGTATGGTCTCGAAAGACTTGGTCAACTCTCTGGCAAGCGTCACTTCCCGCTCTGGATCGAAAATAGCAAGCATGTCCTGCAGTGTCTCCGCCACCCGGTGGGGTGCCTCGAGAAAAATGAGTGTTACCTCCTGCCCTCCAAGCGCCTCGAGGCGACGACGTCTTTGCACCGACTTGGCGGGGAGAAAGCCTTCAAAATAAAACCGATCGGTCGGCAGCCCCGAAGCACACAGCGCCGTAATGAGCGAACAGGCGCCGGGGATCGGTATCACCGGCAGCCCAGCCTCCTGCACCTCCCGCACGAGCTGATAACCAGGATCAGACACCAGCGGTGTCCCGGCGTCGCTTATGAGTGCAACACTTTCACCTTGGCGAAGACGGTCAAGAAGCCTGGAGGCAGCTCCAGCTGTCGAATGCTCATGATGTGCCACCATGGGAGTTGAAACCCCCAAATGAGACAGCAGCACTTGGCTGTGCCGCGTATCCTCGGCAGCTATCAGAGTAACCTGCTTGAGCACCTCTATCGCCCGTAGGGAAATATCCGAAAGATTACCGATCGGTGTCGGTACAATGTACAAACCAGCTTCCAAGGGATTCGCTCCGTTTTATACTCTCTCCATGATCGCAAAATCCGTTTCTTTTCGCTTTAGCTTTTTTGTTCAGCCAATGTCTTGGCAGTCAGCGAGCCGTTTACTACTTATGCTCGGCTTGTTCACTCTCATCAATGCCTGTAGCTCCACAGGAAGTCGAGAGGGTGTAGCCACCCAAACGGTCAGTATCAGCGGAATCTCATTACCCGGAGAGCAGGCACAGTACAAAGACCTCGACGCCCAACTGATCAGCAGCATCAAAGAGGAAGCCGTCACCAATGGATCTCGAGCTGCAGAGAGCCTGTATCGCAGTCTCACATTAGAGCGGGAGACGACTCCAGCGACGGCAGCACTCATTGAGTCACACCTGCTATGGCTGGAAGGCGACATTACCCGCTCTGAAGATAAGCTCACAACAGCCTCTACACTTCTGGGTGAAAAACACTCGGGTATTATCAACGAGCGAATACGCCGCATGGTAATTCAAGGTGACTGGTTGAGCGCAAGCACACTCATTTACCGGCACCAACCCGCTAACGATCGGTATCAAAAGCCCAATGCAGATATTCTTTGGGCGAGCCTGCTTCACCTTGAAAATGCGCAACTGAACCGGGCGATCCAAGGTGCAGAGGATGAGATCTGGCGCGGCTGGCTTGAGCTCAATCAAGCCTACAGGAGCGACAAGGCGGCGGTTGTTGCCTGGGTTGAAGCAAATCCAAAGCATCCGGCAGCCATATCGCCGCCATCCAACATGCTCACATGGCTTAATTCAGCACCGCCAAGCCGGGTAGCCGTTCTGCTCCCGCTAAGCGGTCGCCTCGAAGCTGCAGGATCGGCTGTTTACGAAGGCATCCTCGAATCACTCTTCGAGACCTACCCCAATAGCGAGCGCAGGCCACAATTGTTCGCGGTGGATAGTCAGGCTTTTGCTGACACGGGTACTGCCTATCGCTACATCGAGCAGAGACAACCAGACATTGTGATAGGACCACTCACCAAAAATGGCGCCGCCTTGTTGCGGGATGATCCACTAAGAAGTCTCCCCGTTATTAGCCTCAATCGCCCTGAACTGACAGTGCCTGACAGGCCCGAGAGCTGGCTATCTCTAAGCCTGGCGCCTGAGGACGAGGCTCGACAGCTGGCGCAGCTGGCCTTCGGCAGGGGCCAGCGGCGCGCTTTGATCATCCAACCAAACTCAGATTGGGGTAACCGAATGGGTGCAGCCCTGAGCCGTCGATGGCTTGATCTAGGCGGCACTATTGTCACGCGGCTTGTTCTGCAAGAAGAGCCTAGTGAATCCGAGCAAATTAGCAGCGCCGTAGGCGCTCTCGAATCTGAGGAGAGGGTCAGCAGCGTCGAAGCTGCCTTTGACGCGCCTGTCGAATCAAGGCCGAGACGTCGTCAGGACTTCGATGGAATTTTCCTGCTTGCGCCGGATCCCGACACAGCGCGAAGGCTCAGACCATTACTCGTCTATCACTATGCTGGAGACATACCCGTCTATGCCTCTTCAGCCGTCGTCAACAACCAGGGCGAGACCCAGAACAGAGATCTGAATGGACTTATCGTTCTGGAAATTCCGGCTCACTTTAAAAATATTCCCATCTCCCAGACACAGCGGCTGAATGCGCTGGGTAGGGACGCCGTCCAATTACTGGGTCATTGGCAACAAATAAAATCAGCAGATACAACTTTCATTCGCGCCGATACGGGCATCCTGAGTGCGACCAATTCAGGCAACATCGAGCGTGAATTGATTCCGGCGGTATTTGATGGCGGCTCTCTCTTACCTCTGACTCTACCCTAGACGACTCAACCCCGTTTTAGGAAGCTGTATGAGCGGAGAGGGCGTAGCTGCCGAACTAGCAGCACTAAAGTTTCTAGAGCGACAAGGCATGGTCCCGCTGACAAAGAATTTCAGGTCTAAGCTCGGGGAAATTGACATCATCATGCTGGCTGGCGAGACCCTTATTTTTGTCGAGGTTCGCCATCGAAGCCGTGATTCCTTTGGAACTGCAGCCGCTTCAATTGGCTTATCAAAGAAGCGAAAGCTGTGGCGAACCGCCCAAGTATGTTTACAAAAACATCCCGCATATCAGACCCTGCCTTGCCGGTTTGATGTTATCGCCTACAACGGCAAAAACCTGGCGGCGGAGCCGGACTGGCTGATGGGTGTATTGTGATGGGATCACAGTATGTTCGAGGCTATACTGCGCCGATGACGCATTTTGATCGCATTGCCAGCTTTTACCAAAGCCACATCGAACACATCAGTATCTCGGTGGATTCTATCGTTGGTGCGACTACTGAAGCGGCCGACGCAGCGGCGGCTGCTATCTTTGAAGAGCGTAAGCTTATAGTGTGCGGACTAGGTGTCGATTCAGCTCCAGCAACCCTTCTGTCAGAACTCCTGCGCAATGGACTCAGAGCGGCTAGACCGGCACTCCCCACGATCGAGCTGATAAGTCGCTTCGCCACACCAAGAGAGGGCAGCGTTAACTGGCTGAGTCAGCAACTTACCGTTCTTGGTCAACCCCAAGACATGGCGATTATCTTCGCTAGCGAGCTCGATGCAGCTGACGTGGACTTCATTCTTAATGCCATAAATAAACGGTCTATAAGTGCTTTCTGGATTGGGGCTGCTGGGCCTCAGGGTCATTTATATTTTGACCGCTGCGACCCCAAAGTCTCGCTAAGTCTTTATCACTCCGTTGCCATATGTCTGGCAGATTTAATCGAAATAGCAATGTTCGGACCCATGGAGGAATACCCTTGAACCCACGAATTCGCCTGATCACCTCCTTTATTTTTCTTATCGCGCTGTACGGCTGCGGTTCGATGATGGCTACCTTCGAATCAGACACCATTGAGGAAGATCCCGGAGAACGAAGTTTTTCCCAACAGGTGGAAGACGAGAGTATCGAAACAAAAGCC
>CAXPOA010000128.1:0-9803 GCA_964218505.1 Luminiphilus sp. | reverse complement strand
CTAAATAGTGGGGTTGCTTCTCGTGGGTCAACAGGATGATTAACGGAAATTCGAGGTTCGCAACTGAAGACTTGAACAACCAATGGGAAGATCCGCCATAACCAAAAGTGTTAGCTGCGTACAGGAGATCAGCCAGACTGTAACCGCGCTCATAGGCTTTTGCAGCGGCAACGTGTTGGCGACCTGCTATGCGCTTCTCAAGCCCCGCTTCCGATACCACATGCCCATGCATTGCCAGCCAAAAACGTAAAGCCGACAAGCCACAACTCTGGGGCTTTTGTTGTAAGAAACCTGCTGCCTCTAACTTGCTGACACCCATGTGACCGAACCCCACTGGCCGCGAGACACCATAACCTCTCCACACTCTAGCCTCTGCAGGGTCTTCCCTCGCTATCAAATCAAGGCGGCACGAAGAAGACTGCACCATTGATGGCGATAGGAAGATGCTCACGCTGCCGATCTCATCATTGGTCCGAGACTGGGCATGGTTGATAGCAACAGGCAGGATCCCAATTAGCAAAAAGCCGACTGATGCTTTTACCACGCTACAGCGATAGGAGGAGTGCTTTCGGAAAAGCACTCCAGGGTGAGTGATGACATTAGGGAAGATCATACGCGGGTTCTTGTGGGGAGTAATAAGGCACGTAAACACCCCAGTAGAACCCCATAAGCGCCAGATCGAGCCCGGCTATGCCTAATGCTATACCGAGAGGCGCCAGTCCTCCTCTAAGCGTCTCCATCTGAACAACATCCAGTGGCTGATGGTGATTACTTAGAGCCTGAGTCTTCTCAAATCCAGTACTGTCTTCAAGCCTCTTCGAGGCACCTACCGCCGATAGTGACGCCGCCAGCAGAGGCACGGTAATAGCGTTAACAACATATGATTTCATGGACTGCTCCTTGTCTCATTTTTAGGGATTGTCGCCCTGAGACCTGATCCCCGAGCTATAAACTTCCTCGGCATCCACTCTCGGCGACGGAGAAAAAAGAATAGTGCTCGCGACAGGACGCAAGGAAGGTGGATGAAAACAAAAATCAGGCAACGCCTAGTTAAGATGAGACTTGATTAGGTAATCACGGACCGTAGTAATCGGTGATAGCTTGTGCATGGTGGGGTATTCAGAAAAAAACCCCGAGTTTCGAGGAGAGTGCGGAGAGCTGGTAAGTTGTAGCAGGGCACACCAGGTATCAGGTGATGCTCAAGGTGATAGTTCACAAAACTCGGCGCAATGAGAAATCGTTGCCAGAGAGGTGCATTTACAGTGCGGGTATTTAATCGAGGGTCGGGATCATAGAGATCCGGCACTGCCGCATGCTCGGCAATCTGACGAAGCCGGATCACAAGCATATACGTGGTCATGAAGGTGGCAAACCAGAGCAACCAGGTCCATCCGATGCCCGCCAACAATAGAAGTCCGAAGATTACGGTTTGAACGAACACCTGTTTGACGAGTAAAAAGCGACCAGAAACACCCGGCTGCTCCATGTTACCTGCCCCGCCCTTTGCGAGACTGAGTAGAAGTTTTATGCCGGTCTGTCCGGTGAGATCGCGCCAGACCTTTCGTCTAAAACTTTCTCGCGTGATGGGATAGGCCTGATAGTTGGGAAGATCGGGGTCACGAGGGGTGCCCGCCAATCGATGGTGCGCTAAATGACCCGTCGCGTAAGTTGACAAGTTGCCCAGCGTGGGCAACGCGCACAGCCATTGCCCGACCCATTGATTGAGACGCTCGCTTGTGAACAACGTGCCATGGCCAGCTTCATGCATCAGCACCGCAAGACTGAGCTGACGGCCAGGGAGTAGCAAAAAAACCATGAAAACGGTAAGGGGGTTCGGGTAGTAGCCTGCCAGCAGAAGAAGCGCAAAGACAAGACCCCAGGTTCCCGCGACCAAACCGACGGCTTTTGCATCGCTTCGGCGAAGCAGCGACAGTTTCTCCTCGGCTGTCATCAGGTCTGAAGAGCGGTAGGTCGACGCTGTCTCGGTCTGATTAACGTTCATTCAACAGTACTCCATCGCCGAAAAAGCGCTTTTTGCCACCAGAGCCAACAGGGAGTCTACCAAGCACGGCCTAAAAAAGGCGCAATGGGGACGCCAACCATGACTGGATAAGGGCCGGATCCAGCCCAGTGATCATGAAAGCTCTTTTATTCATTGTTATTTGCCTGATTTCACTTGAATAAACCAGTATTTGGCCCCATCTTTGCCGGTTCACAAAACATGGGGTTCCATCGTGCGCTCATTTAACTGGTTTACCGCCCTTCTCTTACTGGCTGCAATGATCACCGGAGGCTGTGCTTCCGGCGCAAAGAAAAATGAAAAAGCGCTGGCAGAGGCCATGCCCAACAAAAGCTCAGGCTTCCGCGACATGGCGACCTATCCGGGCAATGTGACTTGCGGCAAATATCTGGACAGAGATTTTCAGGGATTTCCTGAGTACAAGCCATTTGTCGTCGTAGACACCGTGGCCAACATGCGACCATCCAAACTCGATGTCCAAATTTTCTGTAGCGATGACTCTAAGAGCGCACTCAATGATGCCTTGAATATCGACTTTGACGCCCAGAGAGAGTCCATTGTCTCGGTCATCGCTGACTTTGAATTACTCGAGCAACCACTGCTTGCCTATGAGAAAGATAACCGGTACTTCCCCTGGACCGAGCAGGGTCTGGACGCTTTAGTATCCCCGGCGACCGTCGGCAACCCCCCCAGGAATTTTCCTGAAGGAGGGTACCTCTCTGAGATACCAAGAGATCCCTGGAATCAGCCCTATGATTACATTTGTGAGCCTTTTGCAGGCGTTAGAATCATTTACAAACTCCGATCTCTTGGAGCGGACGGAAAAATTGGGGGTACGGGGGAAGACGCGGATCTCAAGTACAGCCAGATGAAGTACTTTAAACACGTCGTTAACCTTTAAGAAAGTTACGGCCCCTTCCGCAAGGCGGGGCCACTTCAGGTAAAGGGAAAAACCCTGGGCAGAATCGCCAAAACCGTAAGAGAGTAGGCGACTGACACGGGTAAGCCAAAGCGCAAATAGTCTCGCTTATGGTAGCCACCGATGTTCTGCACCATCAAGTTGGTGGTGTATCCATGGGCAGTCAGGAATGATGCGCTCGCTCCAAAAGCAACCCCCATGACGAAAGGGATAGGGTCCAGTCCGGCGGCCATCCCCACCCCCCACGCAAGTGGAAACATAAGTGCTGCTGCTGCGTTATTGGTCATCAGCTCTGTCATCATCAGCGTAATCAGGTAAACCCCTATCAGCAGGCCCAGAGCGGGGATTTGTGTTAATCCGGGCGTAAGCGCGGCCATCAATGTGTTGATCGCACCCGTATTTGATATGGCCTGAGCGAGGCAAAGCGCTGACGTGATGATCAACCACAGCTCCCAGGGAAATCGCCGGCGCAATTCGGTGGCATTGACAACACCAGTTACCAGCAGCAAGCCCAGTGTTAAGCACAACCCTTTGACCAGGTCGAGAATCCCGGTGGCAGCGAGAGTAAATACCGTCGCAATGAGCACAGTAAAGCTAATGGACTTCAAGATCGAAATGGAGCGACCGGTTACTTCTGTGTTGATCAACAGGAAATTTCTGGTCAGGTTCAGACGCTGGGAGAAATCTGGTCCAGTAGCCAGCATCAAAAAGTCCCCCGGCTGAATCACTATATTACCCAGCTTCCCCGACAGCCTCTCGCCATCTCGTTTTATCCCAACAACTGCCGCGTCAAAGCGAGAACGAAACGCTGCTTCTTTCAACGTCGTACCTACAATCGCCGCATTTGGCCGTACCACCACCTCGGTCATATTTGACCGGAGCAAGCCCTCCTCCAAAGCAAAAATCTTGAGACCCTGGAATTTTTCTAATAACGCTACCCGGGAAACATCGCCCGAAAAAATAAGCTTATCGCCGGCCAAAATACGCTGCGTCGGCGACACAGGGGTTATCAAATGCTGTTGCCGAACAATTTCGACCAAGAAAAGATCACCCAGATCACGCAAGCCATTGTCCTCAACTGTGCGGCCGACCATAGGAGAATCTTCCTGAACCTCGGCTTCCACCAGGTAGTCATTCACCTCATCACTCAGATTGGCGCGACTAGGCAAACGCCAGCTAAACAGCAACATCGTTAGCACTCCCACCAACAGCGCCGGAAAGGCAACAGGGAAAAAAGCAAGAAAAGGGATGGGAGAGCCAGTTTTATCCTGAACAAAACTGCTTACGATGAGGTTTGTCGAGGTGCCAATAAGGGTCAACGTGCCACCAAGAATAGCTGCGTAAGACAAAGGCAATAACAAACGGCTGGATGACATAACTTTATTTTTTCTAATCGATGACGCGAGTGTGGCGACTACAGCCGTATTGTTAATAAAAGCCGAAAAAACTGCTGTCGTTAACGACAGTCCGAGCAAAGATTTTGTCAGGGAGGGGCTTATCATCCGCTCAGAAAATGTCGCAAGCCAGGGTAGCCGCTCTAGCCCCACCGAGACCAAAAGCAGCAGTACGAGGGTAATCACGCCTTCGTTTGCACCCTTGGTCAGCACAGTGTCGGTGTTAACAAAACCCAAGACATAACAAACAACGAGGGCGCCAGCGAACGCCTTCGCGGGAGGAACGCGCGAAAAAATCAGCAGGCACACCAACGCGAGCACAATAAGCAAAATAACGATTTGATCAATCACGGCGTCAGGTCCCGTCATGTCCAATGAGTAGTGCTGGTCAAGCATATGCATTTAGCGACAAGACCGGCAAGGCCTGCCATAGGTACTGGTGCATATTTACATGACGGCATAAGCTATTTGCATACTGCTCCTACTGGCCAACGCCCGCATACTAATTAGCGTAATGGGGCGGTCAGTTCGCAACCCACTCACGACGGGCCCTTGCCATGACGCGATTGCCATTTCTACTGCTGCTTACCATTACCATGTTCGCTGAAAGTCACGACGCAAGTGACGTAGTCACCATGTACAACGGTGACCAGATCACCGGCGAAATCAGAAGCCTGGATTACGGCGAGCTTCGGATCAAAACCAACTATGCGCAAGAATTCTCTCTAGAGTGGTGGCACATCGCCAAGATCGAATCAAAATATAATTTCGAAGTATCTACAGAAACCGGCCGTCGTCTTTATGGAAATATTTCCAGTAGCGAGAGAAACGGACAGCTCGTTTTCACCAGCATCGACGATTCTTTTGTCCTCAACATGCTCGAAATCACCGAAATACGGCCAATCGAAGACACCCTTGCTGACGCCTTTTCCTACACTCTCGGGGCTAGCCTCAACCTAGAGCCCGAACTGGCCACTGCACAGTTGAAAGCGAGCGTTGCTCTGGCAACAGAAAGGACTCAAAGCAAAGGCAGACTCGTTCTTCAAGAATCTACAACAAGACTTGAGAAAGAGGGTGGCGAGGGCTATCGCCGGGCGGATAATCCCAGCCGTATGATGTCGCTGAACCTCGAGCATCAGCGGTGGACGAATCGTCAAAAGTTATACCGAACCTTTACCGGAGGATTTGACTACAACGAATCGCTTAATAACTATGGCCGGGTTTCGCTGGGTGTCGGCCTCGGCAAATATTTCATCGATAGAGCGGGTCTTCGATTCAACGGCTCCTTGGGATTGCAGGGGATTGCCGAGAAAAACCGCTACACCGAGGCAGTGCCTATCCCCCCCGACGCGTCCGGGGGAGATAATCGCTGCCTTTATAACCCGTCTAATCAATTTATTTATGAACCTACTCTTGAGCTAAACATCGACCCCGCTGATCTACCCGAACTTGAGGACCTTGAGGATATTCTCGGTCAGCTAGAGATTAGAGAGTGCAAGTCGAAGTATGGGACCTCAAAATCTCTCGAGGCGTTTGCGTCGGGTGAATTAGCTGTTTACAACCTCAGCGATACGGATTTTGACGTTAAAGTGGTTACCAACCTGTATCCCTCGATTACCGAGTCGGGAAGAGTGAGAGCCGATCTGGGCGCAGAAATCGCCTGGGAAATGGCCGCTGATCTATACCTTACCCTGTCTAGCACCACGCAGTTTGACTCGGGCAAGCCGGATGACAACATCACCCGCAATGAAAAACTGGACTACAACATCGTGATGGGGGTTAGCTGGCGCCCTTGAAGGAGCAAGGCTCAGGATTGGGGCGTCGTCCTGCCTTTAAGAGGCGACACCCTTATCGGAAGAACCCCGATCGCCCTGAAAGTGATGGACATCGCGTTGAGGGAACGGAATCGTGATACCGGCCTCGTCAAATGCCAACTTCACAGCGCGCTGCATGGCCCAGTAAGTGGGCCAATAATCCTCAGTCTTGACCCAGGGGCGGACAATAAAATCGATTGAACTCTCACCGTGTCTAATAACCTGTATGTTCGGTTCAGGTTCGGGCAAGACCGCGGGCATAGTTGCGAGAACCTTTCTAAAGACCTCCTCTGCCAGCTCGATGCTGTCGGAGTAGCTGATACCAAATTCAAGATCCACACGACGGACTCGCTGTCCCGTTTTGTTGCGGATAACGTCACCCCAGATTTTAGAGTTGGGAATGATCAACGCCTGATTGTCTGGTGTTGTGATAGTGGTTGATACGAGGTTCATTTTCTTCACGGTGCCGTCAACGCCGGCCACTTCTATGTAGTCATCTACGTCGAATGGCCGATAAATCAGGATCATTCCCCCCGCAGCAAAATTCCCTAGGGTATCCTGAAGGGCAAAACCAATAATAAAGCCCGCGACACCCAAACCAGCCAACATGGGTGCCAATGAAATTCCAATTTGAGAAAGGGCGACTAGAAATCCGATAATGAATACCATGCCACCAACAAGGGAGATAATCATGTCCCGAAGAAGTTGTGAGGTGTTACCCGGATTTTTCTCCAAACCGCGCTGAACCAAGCGACGCGCTAACGTACCCAAGAGACGCGCACCAAGGAGAATGGCTATAAATACAAGGGCCTGAAAAAGGAAATCTGCCGCGCTGAATTGCAGCCACTGGGAAAGACTGTCCCGCAAATCCTCCCAAAGGATGCTCAGCACATCAGCATCAACCATGGCCACAGCTATGGCCTTTGACTGCTCAATCATTACTCGCCGCAAGGGCGCGGTTTCCATGCCAAGTCGCTCGAGCTGACTAATTGTCCGATCAAGCCGTGTGACAGCACGGCTTATGTAGTGCTCCTGAAGATTCAGAGCCGCCAACAAATCAGGATCCTTGGCGGACACCTTCAATTTCTCTGTAATCGACTTGCGCATCTGCGAGGAGAGCTGGATGAAGCCAACTCTCTCATTGGCGTAGGTCTCGAGCGATCGCCTTGCAATCGCCTCCAGGCCACCCTGGGGAAAATTTAGCCCTTCTCGGATTTTTACGATATCGACAATGGTTTCTAAAAATCTCAGGCGCAGTTCCGATAAGCTATCGATCTCGGCGTCTAAAATCGCTCGGTCGGCACCGCTAGAACTGGTCGCATCCAGCGTCTTTTGATTGATACGATCCTGCAGCTTTTCAAAACGATCATTGAAGGCAACCTCAAGAGTGCTGTCTTTCACAGCGAGTCTGGCGGCGAGCTCACCTCGCTCTGCGGCGCCGCTAGGCAAATCGAGCACCCGCCTCGCCACCCGAACCAAAGACTTCAGCAACTGCAGAGTTCGCTCTTCCTGTCGATAAAGCAGTGCATCCTGTCTTATACCTTTGGCGCTCTCCCAATCAATCGGATTGAGTTGCATTTCAGTAAAGTCTGCTTCAAGGGCCGACAGCTCCTCAGCAACCGTTAGCTGGCGATCCCTATCGGGAGACTGATCCGCATGGGTCGCGGCCCCACTCCAGAATAAAACAGCGGTACACAGGGCGCCTAAAAATAAAACCCGTTTACGGTTCATTTTCTTTCTCCAGAGCTACTGAGGCGCATGACGGCGTCTCTCGACTGAATGAGCCAGCATACCAAGCACCTGTTCGGTATCGGCCCATGCAATGCAGGGGTCGGTAATGCTCTGACCATAAACAAGGGCTTCGAGATTCTCGGTGTCCTGACGTCCCGCCTCGATGAAACTTTCTATCATCAAACCAATGATTTCTTTGCGCCCGCGCGCGACTTGTGCGGCAATATCAGCGATCACGTCAATCTGCTTATCCGGTTTCTTTCTGCTATTAGCATGACTGGCATCAATCATAACCTGTGGCCGCAAACCCGCCGAACTCAATAGTTCGCAGGCGTCATCGACAGAAAACATATCGTAATTGGGCTGCCTACCACCTCGCAAAATCACGTGACAGTCTTCATTACCACGGGTCTCAAAAATAGCTGAGCGCCCCTCTTTGGTCACCGACAGGAAATGGTGGGATCCGTTGGCAGCGCCAATCGCATCGACCGCAATTTGAACGTCTCCGTCGGTGGCATTTTTGAAACCCACCGGACAAGACAATCCCGAGGCCAGTTCGCGATGGGTCTGACTCTCCGTGGTACGGGCACCGATCGCGCCCCAACTGACCAAGTCAGCAAGATATTGTGGGGAGATTAAATCTAGGTACTCCGTACCCGTCGGGAGCCCCAAGCGATTTAAATCCACCAGAAGCTGCCGCGCCATATGCAGTCCCCTGTTGATATCGAAGGAGCCATCCAAACCCGGGTCATTGATCAAGCCCTTCCACCCTACTGTCGTCCGGGGTTTTTCAAAATATACGCGCATGACAATCATAAGGGTGTCAGCATATTTTTCCGCACATCCCGCGAGGCGCTTGCCATAGTCAATCGCTGCAGTGGGATCGTGGATGCTGCAGGGCCCAACCACCACCACCAGCCTATCGTCCAGACCGTGCAGAATATTGTGTATAGCCTGCCTCGCTTGGGAAACATGCGCAGCCAGCTCTTCATCGATAGCGATATCCGCGAGCAGCGCTTCTGGAGAAATTAACTCCTTAAGCGCCTGAATACGGGTGTCGTCTGTATTAACCCTCATGCTGATACGGTTCCTTAGTCATTCGCGGGCTATTAACCCTCGGCTTCAACGAGCTTATCGATTAGCTCGCCAATAGCGTTGGGGCAAACCCAGTGTGCGGCATACCAAGTGTGAAGACACCGCACTCGATCAGGTTCAACGATGCCGCCCACACCTCTATCCGTAAAAGCCGACATCATACCCTTTGCTGTCAAAAACTGCTTATCATCAGAGGTCATGAATTTCTCTCTGGAACGACGGTATGCTGCGTGATCCGATCGCATCCGTTCACGCAATGCAGGCGATTCATCCACTTGCTCCTGAATAGCTGCGATGCGCCCCGCCGCCTCCAAACGATCAAGGGTTAGGTTCCACACAGGGTCGATAAGCCAATACAGCGTTGGAAATGGCTTTCCATCAACAATGGGTGCTACGCGGATGACTGCCGGCAGACAATCGGAGGTCCAACCCGCAATCTCACGCAGGCCCCGTGGCTCTCGACCTAAAACATTGGCAATGTAATCAGACCATTGGTCGAGCTGCTCCACGCCCCCTCCTTCCGCTCTCAGAGCGCATTATTCAGACTCCCGCAAGGCAAAATCACTCTGTGATTGGCTGTACACAGTAAGCGCCAATCACTTTTCTGTGTTCAACAATTAGGTTGACCCCAAATGAAGCTGGCAGTAAAGTCGCCACGTCTGGTGCCTGGCGGTCAAAAAGATCTGGTCAGGTTAAAAGGGAAGTTTGGCACATAGCGTATAACGCGTGTAGCCAGCGCTGCCCCCGCAACGGTAGAGATAGTCTCGAGCCCGATACCTGCCTGGCGATGATCAACCGTAGAGCGGTGGGCTCTGTCAGGTGGTAATCGA